>PBRM01000052.1 GCA_002725915.1 Gemmatimonadota bacterium | reverse complement strand
GTCGGAGGTATGCTCAACCAGACCCGGCGGCAGGCCGTGCTGGCGGCAGAATTCAACAAGCCGTTCTGGCTGCAGTTGGTTGGGGCCGGTATAACCACCGCCTTCGCCGTCCACCTGGGATCGGTCCTCTCGCACGCCCAGCTGCCCTACATCACCTGTAGCGAGTTGTGGAAGCACAACTTGCTGAAAGGGAAGAAGCTGGAAGTGAAGGACGGCCACATACAGGTACCCGATGGCCCCGGACTCGGCGTCGAAGTGGACGAAAAGGCCGTGGCGCGCTACACCGTCGATGCCGGGGAACCCTCCCCCAAGGAGCGCTACCGAGCCAAGAAGCGTATCCTGCGGGTGCAGTGGCCGGCCGGAGGCCAGCACAAGCGCGTGTGGGAATTCACCGACGAGGGTGAGTACCAGAAGGAGTTCTACAACGGCAGCATCCCGGGTTTCCAGACCGGCGTGTCTCTGGAAGTGGAGGAGGGAGAGGGAGGCGGTGCCGCCTTCCGGCGGGAGCACGCCCGCATAGCCGCGCGGGAGGCCAGCATCGCCCCGACCCGATAGGTGGATTCACGGCCACGCCGCATGGTCCCAATTTGGCGCTTTGGTGGAGTTTGAAAGCGGCGCCTGGAAACCTGCCGCGTGATCCAGGGACCTCAGTCGGAGATCGGATTTCGCGGCGCCCTCTCGCTGAAGGACGGCCTTTCCTCTTTCTCTCATCCAGGCGGGGCTTTGGGCGTGGAGCTCCAGAAGGCGGCCACGGCCCGCCCGATCTCCTCGGGGCGCCGGGTGATCTCCGGCTTCTCCCAGTGGGCGGGAAAGAGCCCGCGGTAGAGCTGCTGGCCGAAACGCCGGTCGATGAGGAGAACGAGGCCCCGGTCATCGCTGGATCTGATGACGCGCCCGGCCGCCTGCAGCACCCGGTTCATCCCGGGAAAGGTGTAGGCGTAGGCGAATCCGCTGGAGTCTCTCTCGTCGTAGTAGTTGCGGATCAGGTTCTGCTCCAGGCAGATTTGAGGCAGGCCCACGCCCACGACGATGGCCCCAACGAGCCGCTCCCCCATCAGGTCGATCCCCTCGCTGAATATTCCACCCATCACCGCGAATCCCACTACCGTTTCCCGGTTGTCGGCGTCGAAGACGGCGAGGAAGGCCTCCCGTTCCGGCTCCGTCATCCCCGACCGCTGCAGGAGGGTCTTCACCCGGGGATGACCTGTATGGAAGCGGGTGTAGACTTCCTCCAGGTACCGGTACGACGGGAAGTAGACCATGTAGTTGCCGCGCCGCTGGCCGGTGGCCGCGGCGATGGAATCGGCGACATCGCCATAGGAATCGGCCCGTCTCCGGTAGGTGGTGTCTATGCGGTCGGCTATCAGGAAGGCCAGGTTTTCGCGCGGGAAGGGCGACGGGAGCTCGAGGGTGAAGTCGGTCCGCTCGCCGCCCAGCAGGTCCCGGAAGTAATCCACAGGGGTCAGAGTGGCCGACAAGAAGACGGCCGTCTTTCCCCGTTTCAGCGCCCGGGCCAGCTGTGCGGACGGGTCCAGGCAGAATAGCCGCAACCGCAGCCCGCGCCCTCTCTTCTCCGCATAGGTGACGTAGTGCTCGTCGAATGCGTCGGCGATGCGGATGAAGCCGGTGACGGCGAAGAAGAGGTCCCTCAGCTCGTCCCGGTAGGGAGCGGGTCGATTGCGGGCGAGGATGATTTCGGCCTCGCGGACGAATTGGTCCAGGAGCGGCAGCAGCTCTTCGGGCGGCTCGCGGTCCGCCCAGGCGGTGCCATCATCCGACTCGCACAGACGAGAGAGGGAGAGCAGATAGGTGTTGATCCCGTCCAGCGTGCGGGCGAGGGAGGAGTGCTGCTCGCGCACCGCCCTCCTGAGGCTCAAGACCTGTCCCTTGTCGAGCTCGGCCGAATACATCCCCCGCGCTCTGTCCACGAGGTTGTGTGCTTCGTCTACGAGGAAGGCGTAATCGCCTGAGGTGTCGAGGAAGTAGCGTCTCAGATAGGCCTTGGGATCGAAGACGTAGTTGTAGTCGCAGATGATGGCGTCGGCCCACAGCGACAGGTCGAGAGAGAGCTCGAAGGGGCAGACCCGGTGGGCGCGGCCGGTTTCCTCGATGGCGGCACGAGTGAAAGCGTCTCGCTGAAACAGATCCTCGATCGCGTCGTTGATGCGGTCGTAGTAGCCGATGGCGTACTCGCAGGTGTCGGTGTCGCAAGGGCGGCCATCGCGGGCGTTGAAGCAGATGCGGTCTCGGGCGGTGAGGGTGACGCTCTTGAGCTTGAGGCCCCCTCTGACGCGCATGTCGTCGAGGGCCTTTTCGGCGATGGCGCGGCCACTGGTCTTGGCGGTGAGATAGAAGATCTTCTCCACCTGCAAGTTGCGGAGAGCCCTGACGGCCGGGAAGAGAACGGAGATGGTCTTGCCGATGCCGGTGGCGGCCTCGACGAACAGCTTTGCCCGCGCCTCCAGGGTCTCGTAGACGGCGGCACAGAGGTCTTCCTGACCCTGTCGGTAGGTGTCGAACGGGAACCGGAGGTGCTCGATGGAGCGGTCGCGCACGCTGCACCACTCGCGGTAGATCCGCGCCCACTGCAGGTATCGGGTGACGATACCCTCAAAGAAGACCGTCAACTCGTCGATGGTGAACGGTCGCCGTTTCTCCAGGACCTGCCCGGACTTGAGCTGGGCATAGGTGAGCTGGATCTCGACGCGCTCCAGATTTCGCTTCACCGCGAGGATGTAGGCGTAGACCTTTGCCTGGGCCCAGTGCAGGGGGTTGTCGGCCGCATCCGGGTCCAGGGCCCCATAGGTGGTCTTGATTTCCTCGACCAGAAGCTCCCGGTTCTGATAGAGGACGCCGTCCACCCGTCCGCTGATCTCCAGGGAGAAAGGCTCTGCCCGGTAGAGGAAGGTGACGGGCACTTCCGACTCCTGTTCGGTGGGCCATTTCTGCTGGATGAGCTGGTGTCCGCGGGTGCCCTCGACGGCGCGCGCAGCGGCGATGAAGGGAGCTCCCAGATTTCCCGACCGCAGCGCGAAGTCGACGAGCTCGCGGACCGAAACCTGGATTAGAGTCTGTTCCATAGGAGGAGAGCGGAGGGTGGAAAGGAAGCGTGGACGACAGAATATAAAGCATTAAGTTAGAAACCGTCACCATATCGGAAAGATGCCCGCGGCACGCAAAGCAACGTGCGATCGAACAGAAAAGCATGAAAGCATTGGAGGGAAAAGTTGGTTTGAGCACAGAAGCAGATCCCAAAGCGGTTCGCCTCGGGGTCATCGGCGGATCGGGGGTGTACGAGATGGAGGGGATTGAGGTGATCGCCGAGTACGACGTGGACACGCCGTTTGGAAAGCCCTCTGATGCGATCGTCCACAGTCGCATTGGCGAACGAGAGACGTTCTTTCTGCCGCGCCACGGGCGGGGGCACCGACTTCTGCCCTCCGAGGTCCCGTACCGGGCAAACATCCACGGCCTGAAACAGCTGGGAGTCACTCACGTGCTCGCCGTCAGCGCGGTGGGGATCATGAAGGAGCACATCAGTCCCGGCGAGATGGTGGTGCCGGACCAGCTGTTCGACCGCACCAAGGATGTGCGACCCTCCACCTTCTTCGGCGACGGTATCGTCGGCCACGTGTCGATGGCGGATCCCTTCTGTGACGAGCTGAGACAGGTGGTGACGAAGTCGGCGCGGGATTGCGGGGCCACCGTTCACGCGGGCGGGACGTACGTCTGCATGGAGGGTCCGCAGTTCTCCACGCGGGCCGAATCCCACTTCTATCGGCGCGCTGTCGACGCCGACATCATCGGCATGACGGCGATCCCGGAGGCCAAGCTGGCCCGCGAAGCGGAGATGTGCTACGCCCTGCTGGCCATGGGTACGGACTACGACTGCTGGCACCAGGAGGAGGAGGATGTGTCGGTCGCGGCTGTCCTGGCTGTTCTCAAGGCGAACGCGGAGATGGGAAAGTCGATCGTCAAGGAGACTGTCCGCCAGTTGCCGGCAGAGTCGCAGTGCGAGTGTCTGCGGGCGGCGCAGTACGCGATCATCACGGCGCCGGAGGCGATCTCACCAGAGGCGAAGGCGCGGCTGTCGGGGCTCTACGGACACTACTGGAATGAATGAAGGGCAGCGGGTGCTTCACCTCCGCTTTTGCCGCGGAGTTCTGCTCAAGCGATGACCGATGCAACGGGGGACGCACTGCCGCTGGTGGTCGTGGGCGTGGGGCGGATCGGCCTCTACCACGCCCGGCACGTACAGGAGCTGGGACGGGAGCTCGGGCTCTGCGAGCTGGTGGGTGTGGTGGACGGATACGGCGATACGGCGGAGCGGGTCGCGCGGCAGCTCCAGGAGGGACAGGAGAAGGAGATCCGCGCCTTCGGCTCCGTTGCGGATCTTCTGGGTGCGGGGTTGGCTGAGGGGGGAGCGGTCGTCGCCTCTCGAAGCGAGGACCACGAAAGCGACGCTCGGGCCATGGTCGACGCGGGGTGGCGGGTGCTGCTCGAGAAGCCCCTCACGGACTCCCTGGAGTCAGCTGAGGAGCTCGCCGCTTACCTGAACAATGACGAAAGCCGGAGCCGGGCGTTGATGCTGGCGTTCATGCGGCGCTTCGACGCGGCCCTCATCCACGCCAGGGAGATGCTGGCCGAACGCATCGGCCGCATCTTCAAGATCGTGTCCATTCTCGAGGATTCCCACCCGCCGCCGGAAGGCTACCAGAGCCCCGGGCTGCTGACGGACATGGCGGTTCACAACGCCGACGAGATTATCTGGCTCACAGGAAGAGATCCGGTGGCGGTGACGGGGACGGGAGCGCGGCTCTACAACCAGAAAATCAGCAGTGTGCGCGAGGAGATCGACGATGCCTTTGTGCAGCTGTGGCTGGCCGACGACGCCATCGGGCAGATTCAGGTGAGCCGCAACCACGTTGCGGGGTACCGAAACGAGACCAGCATCTACGGTGAGGAGGGGATGATCCGAGTCGGCCACTTTCAAGAGGACCCGCTGAAGGTGCAGTTCGAGGCCTACGGCAGAGGTGTTCTGATCGAGCGGCGCAGCTTTTGGCTGCGCGACTACGGAGATGGGGTTCCCGTCTTCATCCAGCGTTTCGGACCGGCGTACAAGGCGGAGGTCGCCCATTTCGCCGAGCAGTGTCGCGATCACGGGCCGTTCTGCGTCGATCAGAACGACGGCTTGCGGGCGATGCGGGTGGTGGCGGCGGGGACGGAGTCGCTGCGGATGGCTGGCGATGCCAGGTCTATAGCTTGAGAAGAGCGTGTGTGGGAACCCCAGCAATGAAAGGGAGGATGATGCCATCTGCCAGCAGTCGCAAGACGGTGCATCTGACCGTCGCCCAGGCAATCGTCAAGTATCTGCAGGTTCAATACAGCGAGCGGGACGGGAACCGGCGGCGGCTGATTCCGGCTGTGTTCGGCATTTTCGGTCACGGCAATGTGGCTGGATTGGGCCAGGCTCTGTACGAGTATGGCGATGGGCTGCCTTACTACCAGCCCCGCAACGAGCAGGCCATGGTGCACACCGCGTGCGGCTTCGCCAAAGCCACGTGCCGGCTGGCGACGCTGGCCTGCTCGTCCTCCATCGGCCCGGGGTCGACGAATATGATCACCGGGGCGGCGACGGCGACGATCAACAGGCTTCCCGTACTCCTGCTTCCATCCGACTACTACGCCAGTCGATATCAGGGGCCGGTGCTGCAGCAGCTGGAGCATCCGATCTCCGCCGATGTGAGCGTCAACGACTGCTTCCGTCCCGTGAGTCGCTTCTTCGATCGCATTCTGCGTCCGGAGCAGCTGTTGACGGCGCTGCCCGAGGCGATGCGAGTCCTCGTCGATCCCGCCGACACGGGTGCGGTGACGCTGGCGCTGCCCCAGGACGTGCAACCCGCGGCCTATGATTTTCCGGCTCACTTCTTCGAGGAGCGGACCTGGAGCGTGGAGCGCCGACAGCCGGACCGGGAGCGCGTCCGCGAGGCTGTAACGCTCCTAAAGAAAGCCCGGAGACCGCTGCTGATTGCCGGGGGCGGGGTGCGCTATTCGGAGGCCCATCGCGAGCTCAAGCGCTTCTCAGAGAGCTGCGGCATTCCGGTCGTGGAGACCTATGCGGGCAAAGGCGTGTTGGGCGGCGATTCGAAGTTCCTCATCGGCGGGATCGGGATCGCCGGCTCCGCAGCCGCTGCCCATATCGCCAGTCAGGCAGATCTGGTGATCGCCGTGGGTACGCGACTCACCGACTGCGTCACCGGGTCGCAGAGCTGCTTCAATCACCCGGAGGTGCGCTTCATAGGCGTCAATGTGTGCGGCCACGATGCCTTCAAGAACGGGGCGTTGGCCATTGTCGCCGACGCCCGCGAGGGTTTGCGCGGCCTGCTCAAGGGGGCCAAGGCGGCAGGCGTGGGGACGTCCCGACGCTACCGGGCGGAGATCGGGCAGCGGCGCAGGGAGTGGGAGGCACTCGTCGATCGGAAGGTGCCCGTCACCGCTGATCGGGCTCTCGGCCAGGGACAGGTAGCCACCGTCATCGACCAGGAGGTCAGGGCCGGCGACACGGTGGTGGCCGCCGCCGGCACCCAGTTGATGGTGGCGCATATGCTGGGGACGGCAGCCAACGGCAACGACTACCACATCGAGTTCGGCAACTCGTGCATGGCGCACGAGCTGCCCGCGGGCCTGGGTGTGCGGATGGCGCGACCCAAGGGGGAGGTCGTGGTCTACATCGGCGACGGCACCTACCTGATGAACCCCACCGAGCTGGTGACGGCGGTCCAGGAGGACCTCAAGGTCACCGTCGTCCTCTCCGAGAATCACGCCTTCCAGTCTATCTGCAACCTGCAGGCGGCTCGTGCCGGCCGCGATTTCGGCAACGAGTTTAGGACACGCAATCCCCGATCTAAACGGCTGGACGGCGACTATCTGACCATCGATTTCGCCGCCAACGCCGCCAGTATGGGGGCGTGCACGTGGCGCGTGACGACGGTGGAGGAGCTGCGCACGGCCCTGCGGGAGAGCCGTGCGGAGAGCCGGACCTGTGTCATCGTCGCCGAAGTGGATCCGCACGCCGGCATGCCCGACTCGGGAGTGTGGTGGGACATCCCCATCGCCGAGACCAGCAGCGACCCGGTGACGCGGAAGCTGCGGGCAGCGGACGGCAACCGCAAGCGGCAGCGGTTTCACTATTGAGGGCCAGCCGACTGGTGTGGGTGATCAGAGCCTCGGTGCCTACGTCAGGTCTGATCCAACACCCGCCGGATGGTGTTGAGGGCATCGCCCAGGCGGTGCGGTAAGGACCAGATCGACGCTCGGGCAACACCTCCGCCAGGCTCTCCTCCACCTCGGTCGGTTGCCCAGCCGCGCGCGCAGGCCGGACGTGGCCCGCTCCAACTCCGGCATGGTGAAGTTGATCAATCCGGCTGACCCCGTGAAACAGTAACCAACCAACCCCCCGCTCTAATTGCCGTTGCTAAAGCAGCCCTCCATCGAGGCCAGGAACGGATCTGTCACCAGGCGCTGATAGCCAACCGTTCGAGGCAGGTCCTCATCCTGCTGCCATCCGGGCAGGTGACCTAGGCTCTTGGTGACGATTTCGGCGGCTCGCTCGGAGATGGTTAGCTCGATGTTGTCGCTGTCGCCGCCGTAGGTGTAGACGCTCTTCAGCCGACTGCCCAGGAGCCGCCGGGCATACGCCGGTAGCGGCCTCTCGCACTCACCATCCACGACCAGGCCTGCTGGCCACAGCAGTCGGTTGACCTGATAGCGGTAGACCTCCCGCAGCATTCCGTCCGCCGTCGATGGGACCGGCACCCACTGCGTCTCCGGCCACACGTCCAGGTTGCCCCACGGGGCGCCGTGCGTCTCCTCCCCGTCTGGCAGATCGGTGACCCGCGGATCGCTGCCGAGAAAGGCGAAGTGGAGGGGGTAGTCGAAGAACGGCTGCCCCCGGTGGCGCAGCACGTCGTAGAAGGCGGTCGCCGTCGCCAGGAGGGCGGGGCCGGCGGCGGCTACGGCGAGATCCGGCTGGCAGCACACCACTGCGGTGCGGTCCTGGGGACTGTAGTCGGGGAAAAAATCGCCGAACGCCCGGTCCGTTCCATTTGAGGCGCGGAAGGTGAAATCGCCCGAAGCCAGCACTGTGCTCGTGTGCATTTATCCCCTCCCCAAGTCGTCGAGAGGTTGTGGTGGGACATACGATTCGCCATCTTCACGACCCGAGCATAGCACACAATCGACTCGCGGGCAATCACCCACGCCCAGGCGTCGATTCCCGTCTGGCGGATCGCTCGATCCCTTTCTCGACCGCTGCAACTACATCGCCATGGAACTGACCTTCGAAGAGGGTACGCTGGTTCTCAGAGAGTGGGAGGCCGCGGACCCGCCGCCGCCGGAATTCGACTGGGACCCCCGCCGGGATGTGTACCGGGCGCAGGCGCTCGACTACCGAGCCGTAGTTTCCCGTCTGCGGAGATCGGGCGTCGACTACACCGACTCGGCCAAGGACTACAGTACCGTGGCCTTTGACCCGGTCGAGCAGCCGGCACCGCGTGAATATCAGTCCGAGGCGATCGAGGCCTGGGCGGGGAGCGGCAACCGGGGAATCACCGTTCTGCCCACCGGCTCCGGAAAGTCCCTGGTGGGCCTCATGGCGATCAGTCGCGTCGGGCGTTCCGCTCTGGTGGTGGCGCCGACCATCGAGCTGATGAACCAGTGGTACGACCTGCTGTGTGAGGCCTTCGCCGAGGTCTCGGTGGGGCTCCTGGGAGGCGGCTACCACGAAATCCGCGAGCTGACGATAGCGACCTATCACAGCGCCTATCTTCACGTGGAGCAGTGGGGGAATCGCTTCGGCCTGATCATCTTCGACGAGGTCCATCACCTGCCGGGGCCGCAGTTCAGCCATGCGGCGGAGATGAGCCTGGCGCCCTACCGGTTGGGGTTGACGGCGACGCTGGAGCGACCCGACGGGCGGCACCAGCTGCTGGACCGCCTGGTCGGGGCGGTCAACTATCGCCAGGAAATTCAGCAGCTGGCGGGGGAGTACCTGGCCAGGTACCGCGTCGAGCGGCGGGAGGTGCAGATGGTGGCTGAAGAGCGGGTCGCCTACCGGGCCTCCGAAGCGGAGTACCGGTCCTTTCTGCGGGCCAAGAATGTGACCACCGGCTCGGCTGGGTGGCGGGAATTCGTGCGGCTGTCGGGCAGCTCGGCCGCAGGCCGCCGGGCGATGAAGGCCTACCGGGAACACCGGCGCATCGCCCTGGGCGCCGCCGCAAAGTTCGAGGAGCTGGAATCGATTCTCAAAGCGCACCCCCGAGACCGCGTCATTGTCTTCACCCAGGACAACGAGACGGTCTACCAGATTTCGCGGGCGCTGCTGATTCCCGCTATCACGCACCAGACGCGAACGCGTGAACGACGCGAGATCCTGCTGAAGTTCAACCGCGGTGAATACCTGGCGGTGCTGACCTCCAAGGTGCTGAACGAGGGGGTGAACGTGCCCGAGGCGAATGTGGCGGTCGTCCTGTCCGGCAGCGCCACCATCCGTGAGCACGTGCAGCGTCTGGGACGGATCCTCCGGCCCCGAGAGGGGAAAGAGGCGGTCCTGTACGAAGTGGTCACCAAGGGGACGATGGAGAAGGAGGTGAGCCGGCGTCGCCGCCAGCACTCCGCTTACGCAGCAGCTGGTGAGGGTGATGCGAGCGCTGCTGTCGGGGGTGAAGAGGAGGGGGAGGGAGACGGTCCCGCCCGCGCGGGGGGCGACGCAGGCGGATGCTGACCCTCGATCTGCTGAGGACCAAAATACGCGGCGACTGCATCGAGCCGCGCTACGTGGACACGGGAAGCAACCGGCACCGCAAACTGGCAGCGGCCCTGATCGAGATCTTCGCCGCCCATGGCGATTGCCGTCGGGGAGAGCTGGAAGAGGCGCTGAGCCGCCATTCGGGAAACCGTGTCGACTATCGGATCCAGCGGGGGCTGGCCAAGCTGCTGTTCGACGACCACTGCGAACTCGGGGTGGTTGCCGACCTGCCTCCCGAGGAGCTGCGGCAACGCGTGTTCGCCGTCGCCCACCGCTACCATCCAGTGGTGCGCGAGCCGGACCTGTTCCACGCGGTTGACCGCTCCCAAGTGATCGCCGAGGCGGGCGAGAGCTGCGGGCTCTCCGGCGGGCAGGTGGAGGAGGGGCTCTACGCCGACCTGGCGGAGAATCACAGGCTGGTGTCGTTTCAGCCGCCNTCACCCCAGCAGCTGCTGAANCGCTACAACGTCGCGCTGGCGCAGGCTATGCTTTATCGCTGTCGCGAGATCGAGGTCACCATCGGCCCCGACCACCGGGCGCGGCACCGGCAGCTGTTCTCGGCGGTCAAATTCAATCGCCTGATCCACACGGTGACGAGAGAGCGGGGAGGGCAGGGGTTCAGGATCGTGCTGGACGGCCCCGTGAGCATGTTCCGGCACTCTCAGCGATACGGTGTGCGCATGGCGGTCTTCCTGCCGTCACTGCTCCAGTGCAGGCGGTGGCAGCTGGCCGCGGCGATCCCCGACAAGGCGATGGATGTGCGGGGACCGTCGCGAAGAGGGAGGGGAGAGACTGTCGCCAAGACTGTCGCCAAGAGCGCCGTCCTCACGCGCCGCTTCGAGCTGAACGGGAGCACAGGTCTGGTGTCGCACTACCCCGAGCGACCGCAGTACGATTCGAGTGTGGAAGAGGTGTTCGCCCGACGGTTCGAGCGCTTGAAGTCCGTATGGGCTCTGGAACGGGAATCGGAGTTCATCGACTTCAAGGATGCGGTGATGATCCCGGACTTCACCTTTCGGCACGCCGACGGCAGCACGGCGCTGCTGGAGATCGTCGGCTACTGGCGGCCCGAGTACCTGAGCCGCAAGCTGGCCAAACTGCGGCAGGCGAAACGGTCGGATATGATCGTGGCGCTGTCACTGGTGCTCAACGTGAGCCGTGAAGAACTGGGGAAGCTGACCGGAGAAGTGCTATTCTTCAAGAATCGGCTGGATCCAGCCGCCGTGCTGGAGCGCCTGGAGGCGATGAGGCGGGCGGGCTCTCTCCGCGTCGGGATCTCATCCTGAGCTTCACGTCGGCGCGAGAGCCGCTCCTGGAATTCGGGAAGCAGGGCATACGCGGCGTCGATATGTCGACGGAGCTCCTCATAGGTCGCCATCGTACATCTCCTCGATCAGCTCGGCGTATTGCTCACACAGGAAGGCGCGGCGCACCTTCATGGTAGGGGTCAACTCGTCGTCGCTGCTCAGCACCCAGCGCAGGAGGCGGAAGTCGACGATCTGCTCGCGATTCGACCAGCGCCGGTTGACCTGCTGCACCGCGCCGTCGATGAGGTGGACGATGTCGGGATGGGTCGTCAGGTCGGCGTAGGTGGCGAAGGGAATGCTGTGGGTCTGGGCGTAGTGGCTGACGGTCTCTTCGTCGAGGACGATCAGCGCCGTCAGAAAGGGTCGGGCGTGGCCGATCACCACCGAATCCATGATGTAGTCGCTGGCCTTGAGCGTATTCTCCAGATTCTGCGGGGCCACAAGGCGGCCTGTGGCCAGGACCATGTTGTCCTGGGCGCGGCCTCCGTACACCAGGTAGCCGTCGTCATCGAAACTGCCCAGATCTCCGGAGTGGCACCAGCCATCCTGAAGGACCTCGGCGGTGGACTCGGGATTCTTGAAGTAACCCAGCATCAGGCCCGGACTTTTGCACAGCACCTCTCCCTCCGGACTGAGGCGGAACTGCATCCCCGGTAGCGGTACTCCCACCTTGCCTAGCCGCACCCCCTCTTCCGGGGTCCACACGGTGATGCCGGTCTCGGTCTGGCCATAGGCCTCGCGCAGTGGCACCCCCAGGGCTCGGAAGAACTCCACTACCTCTGGCGCGACAGGTGCAGCCGCCACCACAGCCGAACGCACCCGACCCAGTCCCAGACGCTGGCGCAGCTTGCGGAGCACGGTAAAATCCGCCGCCAGCCACAGGGCAGACAACCACAGCGGTGGCACCCGTCCATCCAGCTGTTTTCGGCACCGCCGGTAGCCGATGCTCAGGGCGAGTCGGTAGGCCTGGCGCTTGGCCCAGGAGGCCTCCTCGATATCGATATCGACGCGCGCCTTCAGCTTCTCGAAAATGCGGGGTATCCCAAAGAAGAAAGTGGGGGCCACCTCCGGCAGATCCCGGAAGACGGTCTGGGGACGCTCCGCGAAGTTGACTTTGTGTCCGCAGCGCAGCTCCATCAGCATGGAGAACAGGCGTTCGCCTATGTGGCAGAGAGGGCCATAGCAGACCGTTTCGTCCCTCTCGCCCAGGTCGGTGGCCGCGACCAGGGGCTCGATGCCGTCCAACAGAGATCGATGCGAGTGCATCACTCCCCTGGGAGGTCCGGTGGTGCCCGAGGTGTAGAACAGGATAACGGGGTCATCGGGATCGATGGCGGCCATTTGCTCTTCCAGCAGCTCCGGCTGTACGCGCTCCAGGTCCCGGCCTTTCTCCAGCAGCTCGGCGAAGGTCAGCACCATGGGATCGTCCACCTGCCGCAGGCCCCTGGGGTCGATGACGACGATCCAGCGCAGATCCGCTAGTTGGTCACGCACCGCCATGGCCTTGTCGAACTGCTCCTGATCCTCGACGATCCAGATGTTCGCTTCCGCGTGACCGACATTATAGCCGCACTGCTCGGCGGAGCTGGTGGCGTAGAGCCCCACGGCTACCCCGCCAGCGCACTGGGTGCCTAGATCGGCGTAGAGCCACTCGGGTCGCCCCTCGGAGAGGATGGCCACGCGCTGGCCGGCCTCGAGGCCGCAGGCGATCAGCCCCAGGCCGCAGGCGCGCACCTGTTCGCCGTAGGCCGCCCAGGTGAATTCATCCCAGACCCCGTAGTTCTTTTCGCGCAGCGCGACCCGCGGTCCCCAGCGCTTGACCCGGTCCCAGAACAGATCGGGAATGGTCGCCGGACGGGAGGGGGGTGCAGGCGGAGCTAGCGTCTCAACGCCAGCGCTTGCGGATGCGGTAGGTCTTGGCGTCGGCATAGCTGCGTCTTTCGGTATTATCGGAAACTCCCAGATAGAACTCGCGCACCATGTCGTTGCGCTGCATGTCGGCGCTGGGGCCAGAGAGCACGCCCCGGCCGTTCTCCAGTATATAGACGAAATCGGCGAATTCCAGCGCCAGGGGGGCATTCTGCTCCACCAGCAGAACGGTCATGCCCTCGGCGCGGATGGTCTTCAGGATGGCGAAGATCTGCTGGACGACCACCGGCGCCAGACCGAGGGACGGCTCGTCCAGCAGCAGCAGCCGCGGTTGGCCCACAAGGGCGCGGCCGATGGCGAGCATCTGCTGTTCTCCGCCCGAGAGCGTCTCCGCCCGCTGTCGTCGCCGGTCGGCCAGAGCGGGAAAATACTCGTAAATCCGCTCTACCCCGCCGCCGTGCTTGCCGCCGCTCCCATACGAGCCCATCCACAGGTTCTCGTCCACCGACAGATCCTTGAAGATCTGCCGTCCCTCCGGCACGTGGGTGATACCCCGGCGCACGGTGGCATGCGGTTTCAGGCGGTCGATGCGCTGGCCGTCGAAATGGATCTCCCCCTCCTCTACGTCCATCTCCAGGGCCCGTGAAGCGACCCGCGGAAAGCCCGACAGGGTCTTGAGCAGGGTGGTCTTGCCGGCCCCGTTGGTCCCAAGCACCGCGGTGGTCTGCCCGGCCTCAACCTGCATCGAGAAACCCTTCAGTGCCCGGGTGAGTCCGTAGCTGACCTTGAGGTTATCCAGTTGCAGCAGCATGATTCCCTCCCAGGTAAGCGGCGATGACGTCGGGGTGCTGCTGGACCTCGTCGGGTCGGCCGGTGGTGACAACCTGACCGTGATCGAGCACGCAGACCCGGTCCGAGAGGTCCATGACGAAGCGCATGTCGTGCTCGATCAGCACAGTGGCCATGCCGAGGCCGCTGCAAATCTCGCCGACATACCAGGCCAGCTCCTCGGTCTCTTCGACATTCATGCCGGCCGCAGGCTCGTCGAGCAGCAGCAGTTCCGGCTCGAGGGCGAGGGCGCGGCCCAGCTCGATGCGCTTGCGGATGCCATAGGACAGGGTGCCGACCTGCAGGTCGCGGAAGGCCTCCAGCTCGAGCAGGTCGATGACCTCTTCGGCGGCGCGGCGTGCCTCGGTTTCAGCGCGGCGCACTCCACGGGTGAAGAGCAGGCTACCCAAGAGCCCGGTGGGCGTGGTGAGGTGCCGGCCCAGCATGATGTTCTCCAGCGTGGTCAGCCCAGCGATCAGCTCGATGTTCTGGAAGGTGCGCCCGATGCCGGCTCCGGGGACCTCGTGAGGCGCCAGCCGTGAGATCTCGTTGCCCTTGAAGCGAATCTCGCCGCTGTCCTGCCGGCAGATGCGGCTGAGGCAGTTGAAGACCGTGGTCTTGCCGGCACCGTTGGGGCCAACCAAGGCGAAGAGCTGTCCCGGTTCCACCGCCAGGCTGACGTCCTGGAGCGCCTGGATGCCGTCGAAGTTCACGCTCAGGTGGTCGATCTCTAGAATAGCCACAGCTCACTTGCTGATTTCAGTTGCTGCTGTCGTGCTGCGCCACCTGCACCGGCCTTTTGAAATGCAGCCAGTCCGAGACGCACCATCTCTTGTTTTGCACGTCTGCTTCCATCGTGAAGGCAGAGGAAACCCGCCGGAAATCCCGCCGCAGATCCTTTGACTCAAATACTGTCCGGGTGAGCTACCTGTTCGAGCCTTTCGTAGTGCACCCAGTCGGAGATCCGGACCATCGCCTTGCGCTCGAGGTCGGCGACCATCATGAAGGCGGCGGTGCGCTGGCCTCCGTGCTGTTCGGGGCTGTAGGTGACGGGCGGCAGCAGCGATCCGTGCCACTCATTCAGGGTCTCCAGCGCCTCCACCAGCTTCTCTCGCGTCAGCTCGCGACCCGCTCTCCGCAGACCTTCAACGAGCACCTGGGCCATGCCAAAGCCGCCGGCGTGACTCAGCGATTGAACCCCCCCCGCCTCCTTCTCCCGCAGATCCCGGTACTGCACGACCTTCTCCTCGTCGCTCCAGAGATCGACAACACCCAGCGCCAGGTAACCCTCCGCCGCGTCTCCGGCCAGGTCGAGGGTTTTGTCGCCTGCCGCGGCCAGGCTGCCGACAAACTGCGGCTGCCATCCGGCCTGTCGGGCCTCCCTCATGACCGCGGCGCCCTCTCGATTGACCGTCCACAGGATCACGTGGGTTGGATCCTCCTGCTTCATGTTGAGAACCTGGGTGCTGAAGTCGACTGCGCCGCGCTTGTAGCTTTCCTCGGACACGATGGGGATGCCGTAGTGGCTGGCGGCGCCCCGCAGACCCTGCAGTCCGTCGCGGCCGTAGTCGTCGTCCTGATAGATGACAGCCAGGCGGGGCGACTCTGCTTTTTCGACCTCGGCGATGTACTTTAAAATGATCCAGGACTGGATGGGATAGCTCGGATCCATGGCGAAGATGTAGCGTTTGTAAGGAGTCGACATTCTGGAGTTGTAGTTCAGGGGCATCACCACCGGGACGCGCTCCCGTGCCACCAAGGGAAGCGTCGCCATGGTCGTCGACGAGCCCATGTTGCCGGCAAAGCAGAACACCCGATTCCGGTCGAGCAGTTTGCGGAAGGCGGCGATGGTCCGCGCCGGCTGGTAGCCGTCATCTTCCACCAGCAGCTCGATGCGGCGGCCATGGATTCCGCCCTGCTCGTTGACGTGCTGCAGATAGAGTCGGGCGCCAGCGCTGGTCTGCTGGCCGATGAAGGCCAGGGGACCGGTCAGGTCGTTGGTCATGCCTACGAGTATGCGGTCTTCGGTGACGCCGGGGACGTCTTCTGCCGCGGCCGGGCGGCGAGAAAGGGAGAAAGCGATTAGCAAGGCAAGGGCGAATAGCATATATCGCATGGACTTTTCACTGACCCGCCTGTGGTGCAGAGGAGCGGAAATGCCTTACCAGGGCGTCCGCCCTGTGCTGCCCGCGAAGCGCTTCATAGGTGACCGATAAAGAATCCGTGGCGCAATGCATGCGGTTATCTCTCTCTGGTTAAAACGGCCACGTGGTCCAGTATTCGCGGATCTTTCGCCAGCGTCCGGCCAGGCCTTCAGGCTCGAAGGCGATGAAGAGGATCAGCACCAGCCCCATGACGATGGCGCGCAGGTCGGGGAAGACCAGGTGCGGGAAGAAAGACCGCAGCGCCTCCTCCCCGAACCGCATGACCTCGGGCAACCAGGTGACGAAGATCGCCCCCAGCAGTGAACCCAGAATCGAGCCCGGGCCGCCGACGATGATCATGACGACGTACTCGATCGACTTCATCACGGTGAAGTGGTCGGGCCCGATGTACCCCAGATAGTGGGCCAGCAAGCTGCCGGCGACGCCGGCGTAGGCGGCGCTGACGCCGAAGGCCAGGGTCTTGTAGCGCGCCAGGTTCACGCCCACGGCTTCGGCGGCGACATCGCTGTCGCGAATAGCCACCAGGGCGCGGCCGAAGCGGGAGCGCTGCAGATTGACCATGGCCAACCCCAGTAACAGGGCGAGTGGAGCGGCGATGTAGTAGAACCGCAGATCCGTGTCGAAGGCGAAGCTGCCCAGCGCCGGCGCCGGCACAATCATCCCGTTGGCGCCTCCGGTCAGGGTCTCGGCGTGCACGATTACATGATCGGTGATGAACTGGAAGGCCAGCGTCGCCAGGCCGAGGTAGAGCCCCTTGATCCGGAGCGCCGGCAGCCCCACTATCACACCGATGCCGCCGGTCACCAAACCCGACAGGGCGACAGTCATCCAGACGGGGAGGCCCAGCCGGTTCGCCAGGATGGCGGCGGTGTAGGCACCCACGGCCAGGAAGGCGGCGTGCCCGAGGGAGATGAGCCCGGCGCAGCCTAACAGGAGATTCATGCCCATGGCGACGATGGCGGCGATAGCGGTCAGATTCACCAGATAGAGGAGGTAGTTGCCGCCAAGCTCGGCGGCGGCCCACGGTAGCGCCGCCAGTCCCACTACCAGCAGGCCGAACCAGAACTTGCGGACGCCGGTACGAAAGAGCTGTAGATCTTCCCCGTAGGTGGTGACCAGGTCGCGGTATTTGCTCGATGCCGTCACCTCAGCACTACCTCACACCCGCTTTTCCAGGGTGGCGCCGAACAGGCCGGTCGGTCTCAGCATCAGCACGACGAGCAGAATAACGAAAGCCAGCACCTGGTGGGTGCCACCTCCCAGAATCGGATCGAGGTAGACACCGGCCAGGCTCTCGATCAGTCCGATGATCAATCCCCCCAGGAGAGCCCCCGGAATACTCTCCATTCCGCCCAGCACCACGGCCGGGAAGGCCCTGAGCCCGATGAAACCCATGTTGGTGTGCAGGAAGCTGATGTCGGCCAGGAGCATGCCGCCGATGGCCCCCAGAGATGCGGCAAGCGCCCAGGTCAGGGTGAAGATTCGGTCCACGCTGATGCCCATCAGCTGGGCGGCGTAGCGATTCTGGGCGACGGCGCGCATGGCCGTACCCAGCCGGGTGTAGTGGAAGAAGAGGAAGAGGAGGAGGCTCAGGACGACGGTCACCGCCATGGTCCACACATCAACCAGCGGCACAGCCACCTGCCCCAGGTGAACGGCACCTTCGGGAACAGGCGAAGGGAAAGCGAAGGTGTCGTGTGACCAGATCATGCCGGTGACAGCACGCAGCAGGGTAGCCAGGCCGATCGTCACCATGACCAGAGTAAAGGGCGGCTCGTCCACAAGCGGATGGAGTACGAGGCGCTCGACAAGCGCGCCCAACAGGCCGGCCAGCACCAGGGTGGCGCCGAAGGCCAGCAGGGGGGTCATGTCCAGCGAGGTTACCAGAGAGAAGTAGATGTAGGCCCCGACCATCATCAGCTCGCCCTGGGCGAAATTCAGCACTCCGGTGGCTTTGTAGATGAGTACGAATCCCAGGGCCACGAGGGAGTACACGCAGCCGATAGCGACGCCGCTCAAGCTCGCCTGTATGAGGGTGTCCAAATCCCTTGTCCATAAAGGTTAGAGTCTTCAACTCGTTGAATCGGCAAGGTGATCGCAAGCCCTGTGTCAGGCTCCGAGGATGCTGATTCCTTATCGCAAGATGTTGATTGCTAAATTAGTTGGGCGAGGAGTCCATCCCGGGCCGGTGATCGGAAGTGTCCAGAGAATTATCAGTCACTCCGTCACCACGGCCGAGAGCCGGTCACGTAAGCAGATGTCTGACTTGAGTTATTGCGAATGATAAGAATCTGGCCGGTGATGTGTCCAGTTGCTGAACAATCCTGGAGCAGGCCGCCGTGTGAGAATCAGGTGCTTTTTCGGAGGCGACCCGTCGCTCCGCGCGGCTTTAGCCGACCCACCTGAGACCCTATCTTTCACAATAGCAGTCGCGGAGCGCCCGCGCCACTCG
>PBRM01000051.1 GCA_002725915.1 Gemmatimonadota bacterium | reverse complement strand
ACATCGAATATCTTGTAATAGCCCGACGCCACTTTGGTCATTATGGAGATCAGGGCGTTGGCGAGGTATCGGGTCCACGGCATGTCGTCCAGGCCCGTGTCCGGCATGAGGAAGCGGTTGCCTTTGGCATAGTCCGCCTGGCCCTCGATCAGGGGGTCGAGCAACTCCGGAATCTGCTCCATGGGCATCTGGTGATCACCGCCCACAACAACGACCAGGTCGAAGGCGTCGCCGCTGGCCAGTAGGTAGCCCGTAATGATCGCCCGCCCGACGCCCCGATTTGACCCGTGCTCGACCAGCTCAATCCGGGAGTCGGTCCTGGCGAGCTCCCTAACTACTTCTCGGGTGTCGTCGTCACTACCGTCGTCGACGACGTAGACCCGATCGATCAGCTCGTGAGCCGATTCGAGAGTGGGCCTGATAAGGCGCTCCTCGTTGTACGCCGGAATCACCAGAGCTACCTTGCGATCTCTGTACACCTCGCTACCCCTCCCCCTCCTTCGCTATCAGCCTGCCCCCACCCTCACTGCGACCCCGCCGCCTCGAATGAGCATGTCGCGGCCTCCAACCAGCAAACAACCCGCATCGTTCTGTCCGTCGTCAGCGGAATCTTCCCCTGTGAAATGCAGTCGACGAAGTGCGCACTCCAGCCGCAGGGGCTCGCCGAAGTCGAGCTTCGGAATCAGCACGTCGCCGGCTCGCTGGGCTGGAACTTTCCCAAAGGAGTCGAACTCGCCTGTAGAGTCGCCCAGGTTCTCCGAAGTCGGAGATGGACGGGTGTGGCGATGGCGACGCCCTGGATCTCATCGTCCTCGAGGATGTCCTGCAGACTCCCGGTCACCGCCACTCCCGGGTGGTTGCGCTCGACAGAGGCCAGGCGCTCCTGACTCAGGTCACAGACGGACCGCAGTCGGCAATCCTCCAGAACCGCGAAGTTGCGCATCAGGTTGGGGCCCCAGTACCCGGCCCCGATCACACCTATGCCTATCATCCTTGCGACCGCGGAGAGCGACGGGCACTCACCGCCACTCCTCGTCCCCAGTCAAATCTCGAAAACAGCTCGTCAATGCGAAAGATTCCAGCCGCGATCGCCACCAGCCTTCTATTTCCCGCGGCTTTGCTGTCGAGCCGGCTCTCTCTGCGCTCGCCATCCATGTCCGCAGTACTCTGGATCCACGGCGCGAAAAGGGTCCGGTGATAGATCCGACCGATCGGGAACCCCCACGTCCGCACATCCTCGACGTCGAAACCATGATCCGCGAACAGGGAGACGAACTCCTCTCGCCCGTATCTCTTCACATGGCCTGCCCACTCGTCGCTGCGGTCCCAGAGTTTGGGATTGAGGGGAACGGTGGCCACGCATGGCGCACCGGGCTTGAGCACCCTGTTGAACTCCCTCAGCGCGGCTGAGTCGCCGCCCTGATCTTCGGCGAGGTGCTCGAGCACCTCGCCGCACACCAGGCCGTCGAACTCACCGTCGTCGAAAGGCAGCTCCGTAACCGAGGCCCGTTGGATCGTCATGCGGCTCTCCGATCCGTACCTCGACATCTTGTGACGCACCATCTGCGAAAAGGCACTCGAGAACTCGACCGCATCTACGCGAAATCCGGCCTTGCACAGATCCATGGCCAGACTGCCACTCCCACACCCGGCATCGAGCACTCTCCCCCCCTGCAACATCATCGGCAGCAGCATGCGCAGCATCAGCCGCTCGCGAAACAGGTGCACAGGCCCGCGAATTTCAGCTTCTCCCCAGGGGGTGGGTGGTATCACGCTCATACCACCGTTCTTCCAACTTTCATCCGGAGCTGCTCACCACACATACCTACTCTCGTCGAGCGCTGCAGAGCTCACTTCCCGCCCAGCAGTCCCTCTTGTCTGCCCAAACCGGCAACGGGCTCCAGAACCCTCAGCAAGTTGTACCCTATGGCTCTCGGACAGCCGAACTTCCTGAAGTGAGCCAAACCCTCGTGAGCCAGGCGATCCGCCAGCCCCGGCTCGTCCCTCAAACGCAGCAACGAATGGGCCAACGACTCCCCTGACCCGGGTTCGCACAGCAGCGCCGTGGCTTCGTGTTGCAGCAGCTCGCGAATCGCCGGCGAATCCATGGTAACCACCGGCTTTCGCATGGCCATGGCGTCGAACACCTTGTACGGTATGACGCGAGCGGCTTTTTCGGTCCTAGCGAAGATTCCCAGGCACACGTCGGACCTGCCGATCTCTCTCACCAGCTCCGAAGTACTCACCCACTCGCCCACGAATCTGATGTTTTCCAGCCGTCGATCTACTGCTGCCTTCCGCAATTCAGGAAATAATTGCCCATTGCCGATTAACGTAAAGGCCATATCCGTTTCTCCGAGCAAGCGCTCGGCGGCTTCCAGAATAAAGCGGATGCCGTGTAAGGGCACGTAGGTCCCGAAAAAGAGGATCTGGAGCGCCCCTTCACGCTCCCCGGCGCCTGCGGCGACAGGCCGGAATTCGTCATCGTCTTCGCCGACGAAGGAGCGCCTGAATCTGCTTGACGGGAGACCGAAAAGCTGACTGTAATAGCGTCCGTTCGCCTCGGTGTCCACCAGGACTACATCGGCCTTGGAGAAGGCCTGCCGATCGATAGCCTTCAGCAACGAGGCCCTCCACGATCGGACCGGCAGGGCGCGATCCATCACCACGGTGTCGTAGAGGGAGATAAAGGCCACCAGCACGATGGTCCGCCTCCGCCACAGGTTCAAGACGCGGGCCAGCAGGACGTCGAAATGCCCCGCATAGCCCACCACCACGACATCGTGCTCCTCCACCTGCAAGTACCGCCGCGCAAGCATTAGCCATGCCACGACTCCCGCACACCCCAGCCTGACCAATGACAGCGGTCCCATGCGGCGAAACAGCTCGTGAAGAGGGCGACTGCCCCACAACTCCTGCCGACACTCCTCCACTCCTGCACCCGTCTGCCGCAACCCCTTGAGCAGCACGCGATTGACCGGATATCCCTCTGCGATCGTGTAGGTGCCGAAAAAACAGATACGCATCCATGATCCAATCGTGACTCAATCGTGACTAATCGTACGACGCCCTCAGGCTTCTTCCGTCCGCTCGAAGCGCATCTGCGCTATCTGCTCGGCCACGAGGCCCATCATGAAGACCACCACGGAGGTGGTCAGGAGGAGCATGGACATGTTGGTAAACCGGTGCTCGCTGTAGAAGGTAAATCCGTAATACCCGAGGCCCATGAGAAACAGACAAACGCTCACGGGAAGAAATATCTTCATCGGTGAGAACAGCATACAGATCTTGGCGATAATGAGGAGGAACTTGGTGCCATCAGACAGCAGCTTGATCTTGCTCTTCCCCGTTCTCGCCGCGGTCTCGATGGGGTAGTAGTATACGCTGAACCCCCCCCTCATGGCGCAAAGTGTAATCGTGGTGGGCTGGGAAAAACCGTTGGGAAGAAGAGCCACGAAGCGGGTCGCTACTTCCCTTCGTATAGCGCGGAATCCGGAGGTGAGGTCCTGGACGCGATTTCCCGTCACATACGTAGCCAGGCGGTTGTAGATCCCGTTTGCCATGCTCCGATGCCAGCCGGTCTGCGACCCCCTTTGACGGGCCCCTACGACCATGTCGTAACGATCGCACTGTTCTACCAGTTTGGGAATGAGCTTCGGATCGTGCTGGCCGTCCGCATCCATGAGGACGAGAATCTCGCCTCGAGCCTTGCGAATGCCCGTCTTTACGGCTGCGCCGGCACCGATATTGTAGGGGTGTTGGACAACACGGGCTACGGGATGGGCCCCCCTGAGTTCCTCGGCGGTGCCGTCCGTAGAGCCGTCGTCGACCAGGATTACCTCACAGTCGCCCAGCTTCCCCTCCTCCACTAGCTGAGAGAGGCATTTCAGGAGCGGCCCAATGGACGCCTCCTCGTTATACGCCGGGATTATCACACTCACCTGAGGTCCGGATTCACCCATGATCCACCTCTACTAAACAGCTCCCCACTCAGGGAGATCGCAGACTCGCGAACAGTGGCAGTTCACGGCGAAGTTGGGCCTCCAGCTGGCTGTGACAGGCCGAACACACCGAAACGAGGTGCTCGAGTTTGTTGGCCTCCAGATTGGATCTGAAATGCCTGTATGGAATGGTGTGGTGCACGTCCAACCTGCTTCCCAACTCCTCCTCACTGACACCGCACGCGCTGCAGGTGAAATGGTCGCGCTCCCGCGCCCTCTGAGACTGGAGATTCCAGTTGCCACCTCGACTCCCAGGCCTCGGCGTGAGGTCTATTTCGAAGGAGGGATACTCCCGAATCCATTTCTCTCGACACTCGGGGCCGCAGTAGAGCAGTGACAGTCCCCGTCTGTGGAGCCAATCGGGCACATCGAAGCTGTGGCCGCACTGAACACAGCGTTCTTCCCCGGCTCTTGCGCCGTCTCTGCGATTTTTCCTCGCCGCACCGAGCCCGCGGCGCGGACGGCGTCCACTGCCAGTAGACGCGCGTTCGCCGGTCGTGCCGTTGTCGGCGAAGGCCAAACTAAGCTGCCCGGTCGAGTGAGCACACTTGACCATGCACCCTTACCTCTCAGGCGCGCATTGCTGAGTGAATGACAAACAAACGTAACTGTTAGTCTAGCGGGAAGAGACAGACGGTTAGCCTTGCGGCATAAACGCTCTGGGAGGGAGTTTCGGGAGACGACAAAGCGGGCCTAATATACTGTTAATCCAGAAAATATGTCAAGTTCACTGCGCGTCGAAGGTTAGAAATCCACATCCGCGTATCCCTCACTTCAGTGCTTGAGCGNCGTCCTCTGCCCTTCTCGGCCGGCCGTCCCCGGGGCTGACCAGAATCGCCATGNCCGTCTCAGGTGACGATCCCTGATCTCGGAATCCGCCCGAGGGGACTTTTTACCCTGCCCAGGGGTGCCNTGCCTGTATCACTATAATGCGTATCTCAGCGCAGATACGCATCCGCGAAGAAATGTTCCATTGCGCGCGTCCGGGGCGGCCCTCCCAGAGAGGCTTGGCTCTGATGCCGACCACCAGGCGGGCTGAGCGAGGCTTCACAGTCATAACGCGGCGGGGCCATTGCCAACCGACCGAATGACACGTACATTTTTACTTCTCTCTTTCCATGCCTACCACTGCAATTAAGCATGGGAGCCGCTTTCAAACCAAGCTGTGTCCCGTGGGTTAGTGAGGATCCCAGTCGCAGCCGGTCAGGACCCGAATGGGGGGGGTTGCCCGATCGGCAGTTGGCCCGAAATCCAAGAGGGACGGCAATTTGGCATGCTCCAACAACGCAAGGCGCGTGCCACCGACCATGTAGACTGGACCGACGAATTCCTAAAGGATTGTCTTACTATCGCTAAGCAACACATGAAACGAAACCAAAGTTCAATTCAGAAATTTTTTGCCTCCTGTTCAAAGAAAGGAGTTCAGTGCCGAAACTGAGATCGTCCAAGAAACGCCTGTTGCAGAACCACAACGCGCGGGCGCGGAACCGATCGGCCATGTCCGCCCTGCGCTCGTCCATCAAGGCTGTTCGAGGGGCGGCCGATCAGTCTGCAGGGCAGGAGGCGCTGCCCCGTGCCTACAGACTCATCGACAAGACCGTGAAAAAAGGAATTCTGCGCCAGAACACCGGATCGCGGTATAAATCGCGCCTGGCGAAGTTCGTATCCAAAATGGATTGACACAGAGATCGTCAGGTAATTCGCCGTCGACGCAGCGGCCTTGTCTTGATCGGCCTCGTCCACGCCGGCAGCCTACAACGGATTCCATTACGACGACGGGCATTCGTCGGCGAAATCCTCATCCACACCCTCGACCTGCCCCACTTCCCACTCGATTCCCGGACATTTTCCGAGTGTCCGGAGGACGCCATGTACCGTCGCTGGTGGTGAGCTCGTTGGCGTTCAACTTTCCGCTGGGCGGCCCGGAGGCGTACTCCACCAGCGCGAAGACGACGTCGTGCCCCAGGCACTGCCGAATTCCTCGAATTCGAGGCCCAGCCAGCCCAGTGGTGACACGGAGACCCCCCAGCCCGTCGCGCTGATGCGGAGTCCGTCATTTAGAGATGGGAGGTATCCGTCGTCCGGGGCAGAATCCGGCCGGCGCTGTCAGGTGCACGTGAGGATTACTACTCGAAAACGCCCGTGCTCAGATAGCGCAGCCCACTGTCGCACAATATGGTGACGACTATCTGGCCGGGTTCCATCTCCGCCGCCACTTCCGCCGCCATGCAGACATTGGCCCCGGCCGAAATCCCCACCAGCAACCCCTCCTCGCGCGCCAGGCGTCGGGCCATGTCGTAGGCTTCGTCGTCGGTGACGGTCCTGACCTCGTCGATGATGTCCCGGTCAAGGATTTCCGGTACGAAGCCGGCGCCGATTCCCTCAATATAGCTCAGCCCTGCCTCTCCGCCTGACAGTACGGCAGATCCGCTGGGCTCCACGGCTATGATGCGCACCGCCGGTAGGACGGATTTGAGCAGTCCGCCAATCCCGGTCACCGACCCTCCGGTACCGACCCCGGCCACCAGTGCATTTACGCCCTCTTCCATCTGCTCCAGGATCTCCCTCCCCGTGGTGCGCCGGTGAATGTCCGGATTGGCGGGATTGACAAACTGCTGGGGCAGGAAATAGCCGGGATTCTGCCGGACCAACTCCCTCGCCTTGTCGATCGCGCCCCGCATGCCCTCCGACGCCGGCGTCAGCACCACTTCGGCACCGTAAGCCTGCATCTGCAGCCGCCGCTCTCGACTGGCGGTGTCAAACATGGTTACGATCAGCTTGTAGCCCTTGACCGCAGCCACCATCGCCAGGCCAATGCCCGTGTTGCCACTCGTGGGCTCCACGATGGTCCCTCCCGGCGGCAGATTCCCACTTTCCTCGGCCGCCTCGACCATGGCCAGTGCGATGCGATCTTTTACGCTCCCGGCGGGATTGGCGGCCTCCATCTTGCCCCACACCTCGGCTCCGCCTGGCGGTACGACCCGGTTGAGTCGCACAATTGGCGTAGCGCCCACCAGCTCCAGGACATTCCGAGCTCTCTTCATCTGGCTCCCATCGCGTTGGGCTACCGCTGCTGCCCCTTGGCCCACTGGCTTGCCGGCTCGCCGTCCCCACCCGATACAAGTTGGTCTCCACCGGTCGGAGGCGCAAGCCCGATAACCCCACCCCGGGCTCGCCGCAAGATCCGAACTATCCTATGGTTTCCCACCCGACCAGCAGATGCGGCGAGCGAGGCGTTCGAGGAGCGGGCGAAGCCTGGAAGAAGGAGAAAATGGCAGAGGCCGAACCGAGGCGCGTCCTGGGCGACTCAACGGCTGTGACCCAGTCGTTGGAGCTCGAGAAGGTTGCTCCTCCCGGATCGATGACCCAGGGCACGCCCCCCGCATTCCCGGTGCGATACGGCCCGGACGGCTGGGATTGGCGCGAATCTGGCGATCAGCCGGATCGATCCCGCAGGCAACGCGTCAGCTGATCGAAGGTCAGACGCTATCCTGCGACCCCACCACCTGGAATGGCGCCGCCACCGGCGATAGCGGGCACGATGGAGACGCTGTCCGCATCCTTCAGCTCCGAGCCCTTGCCGTCCAGAAAGCGGATGTCTTCGTCGTTGATGAAAATGTTGACATAGCGACGGATTTCTCCGGACTCGTCCAGGAGTTTTTCCTTCAGGCCGGGGTGGGCGCTCTCCAGGTTATCGACGAGCTCGCCGACGGTACCCGCCTCAATCTGCAACTCTGCCTGGTTGTCGGTCAGCTTTCTCAGAGGTGTGGGAACGTGAACTGTCACCGCCATCTCTATTCTCCCTTTGGTTGNTTGCTGTCGAGTGTTCGCAGTTGAGCCGGCGCTCTCGTCAAGAGCTGCGCATCCGAGTCNATATCGATGACGCGACNGAATGCCCGGGGCCTTCTCTATTCGGTTGGTATCCCTGTAGAGATTCCCCGATTGTAGCGGGCATCCACCTGCCGTGTTATTGGGTCGAGGGCGGCCAGATAGGCTGCCCCCGCCTCTTCGTAGGGCCGAGCCATCGCAGCGCAACGCCCCGTCAGCAGGGAACCCTTACCTCCTCTTTCGACCGGAACAGGGCCTGGTCAAAAAAGGCCATAGCCCCGACCGCGTCCCTCCGGAAGGGCAGGGCATCTGCCGATCGAAGGTGGGGTTACAGCATTCTGGGGCCCTTCCGGGCAGCATCCTCCCATGTTCTGCTCGTCTCCCCAGGCTTCCCCCGCTGAAGTGAACCCGCGACCAGGAAGATAGTATACAGAGCCACAAGAACGACGGCCAACGTCCCCTTTTCGCCTGCTGCCACAGACACGACGCGGCGGTCACAGCGAAGCCGACCCCCGGCAGGTACAGGCGGTGCTCATTTTCCACAACAATGAGAGGGACGACGGATGAAGGCAGCAGCCGAAGCGACCACCAGGCACAGGTCCCGGAATCCGGAGCTTCTTCAGTCGCAGGACGACCCCTGCCAGTGACAGCAGCAGAAGGGATGAAAGGAGAACCGCCACCTCTGGGCGACCTGGAGAGGCTGAACTGGTGTTCGACGCTGAGATTTACCGGCAGGTCGAACAGCGCGAGCTAATACACCGCGGTTTGAGTTGTGTCCGCAGCTGCACATCGAGAGTGCGCACGGGTTCCAACAAAGCCCGATCGATGATGCTCGTCCACGCCATGTAAGCGGCGTCGACGGCGAGACTGGCGGCGAGGAAGAAGACACTATCAGCAGCTCCGACGGCCGCTCGCGTAGTTGACCGCAATCGGAGTCACGCGCAGAGGACATGCCCCGAGCAGCGCCTTGCGGGGACCGCACGGCGAGCGAGTCCAGAACAGGATACGGTGTTGAGGCCTTGTGAAGTAGGAGATATACGGCGTGATAACCGGCTGCTGCCTCCCCGGCGACAGTGTAGTTGAGCGCGGAAGCAGGAGCACCGGCCGGAACGTGGCGCTATCGGGATTGTGTGTTAGGGCAACCGCTACTCGAAAATTTCCGACTCTACTTCGCTGAAATCGCGGCTCTCCGACTGCCATCCAAAGGCCTTGCCGCTCCCCCGAATCTTCCCCGCGAATACGGATACGACGAAGTAGACGGCGTCGGCGTAGGCCGGCTCATCCCACGCCATGGCACGCTCTTTGTCTTCGTCGGAGAAGTAGGCTTCGCAGTCTATGTGGGAGTGATAGAACCCGGAAACCCGCCCGCCGGACCGCTCGGCGGCGGATATAATGTCGAACTGCTCCTTCGGGTCTATGAAGTAGGCGATTCGAGGCTCGCGCGGGTACTGCGCGGGATCCTCGTGATGGAGCCTGCCCTGAATGTTCCCGCAGGGATGGACACGGGACAAATCGCTGGCCGCCCCCACAGTCAGTATGCCGCAGCACTCGGCGGGGTACTCCGCTTCCGCCTGGCGATGGATTCTCTCCAGGTCCTCGCGCTTCAGCTGCAATCGAGCAGTCAACGCTCAACCTCCTCCGGCTTGCCCATCTCCCTGCTCCCTTTCCCCCCGAGCCCCGAGCCTCCCCGCACACATTGGTGTGATCCTGTATTTGTCGCCACCATCGCTCCTTGAGGCCGCGCCGACACCCATCGCCGTTCCCTGGTTCCCATGGTGGCGACAAAATGGGTGCTGCGCCCACCTGTCTGCGCCCATCTCCGGAGCGGTCGTATCGTCGGTGCGCCTTCCAGTTGGAGGTGTAATGGTCGGGTTCAGAAACATCCGCGTTGTCCTCGAAGATGCGGCGCGAGCGGCGCCTGTCATGGCGAAGGCGATGCCGGTATTTCCCAATGTGGAGTCGAGGATGACCTTGCCGGGAGTCAGCGCGCTCGGTCGATCATGCGCCTGGCAGGCCTGTCCTTGATGGCGCCGCCGGATTGAAGAACTCGAGCTTGGCGTAGTGGACACGGGGGGTGCTGGGGATCGCGGAGTCTCAGCAGAGGCGTGTTGCCGATGGGCTCGACCATCGATCTCCCTCCGCCCGCTAAGTCCCGCTAAGTGATCTCGTAGAGTCCGTCTCGGTTTAGGGTCTCGTGTATTAGGTCCTGAATCTACCGGGCCTGCATCGCAGAAGAGAAAGACGAAGTCGTTCTCGACTCCGGCGCATGACCCACAGTTAAGTCAGTTTCCCCAAGGAGCGCCGGTAGTACCGTGACCTCCCGCGGACGGGACCCGTTCGCGGGTAGTTTCCCAATATATAAGCGGCCATGTGTGTGTCAATCAATTTTAACCCACGACGGCGACGCGATTGAGCCGCCTCAATGTTGACATCGCCCTGGTCGAACCGTAGTTTCCTCAGCTTCCCGTAGATTTCCCCTCCTTCCGACCTCCCGATCTGACTTTCCGATCCCCGACTTTCCCGATTGAGGCGCGGCATGTCCGATGCTGATATAGTCGAGTCCCTGGGCGACTGGAAGCGCACGCACGACTGCGGCGCTCTCGGTGAAGATCACCTCGGTGATGAGGTCGTGCTCATGGGCTGGGTCACCACCAGACGCGACCACGGCGGCGTCATCTTCGTCGACCTGCGCGACCGTTACGGGATGACCCAGGTCGTCTTCAACCCGCAGCACGACGCCGAGTCACACCGCAAAGCGGAATATCTGCGCAACGAGTTCGTCATCGCCATCCGCGGCGTGGTGGAATCCAGGCCGGAGGGCATGGTCAACCCGCGGCTGCCGACGGGCAAGATCGAAGTCAACTGCGATTCGCTGCGGCTGCTGAACGGCTCCCGCCCCGTGCCCTTCCACATGGATGACGACGTCGACCTCAGGGAGGAGACGCGGCTGAAATACCGCTACCTCGATCTGCGCCGCCCGGCGATGCAGGCAAAGCTGCGGCTACGCCATCGCTGCTACCAAAAGACGAGGCAAACCCTCGACGAGCTGGGCTTCCTCGAGGTGGAAACTCCCTTCCTTATCCGCAGCACTCCGGAGGGGGCCAGAGATTATCTCGTCCCCAGCCGCGTCAATCCGGGGATGTTCTATGCCTTGCCGCAGTCCCCCCAGACCTACAAACAGCTTCTTATGATCGCCGGCACCGACCGGTATTTCCAGATCGTCAAATGCTTTCGGGATGAGGATCTGAGGGCGGATCGACAGCCCGAGTTCACCCAGATCGATATCGAGATGTCCTTTATCCAGGAAGACGACATCATGGAGGTGGCCGAGCGGGTCACCCGGACCCTGTTCGAGGAGATTCGGGGGCTGTCTCTTCCCGACCCCTTCCCCCGTATGACCCACGCCGAGGCGATGGCCAGATTCGGCACGGACAAACCCGACCTCAGATTTGACCTGGAGTTGAAGGATGCGGGAGCTGCGGCCAGAGCGTCGGAGTACAGAATATTCCAGTCCGCACTGGATGATGGAGGTCAGGTAAAAGGCATCAACTTAAAGGGCCACAGTGAATTAGGGAGAGGTCAGATAGATCAGCTCATAGCCTACACACAAGAGGCGGGCGCCAAAGGACTCAGTTGGATAAAGCACCTGGAAGGAGGCCTGGAGTCGTCGATCGTGAAGTTCTTCCCCGACCGCTCCCGGCAGCTCCTCATCGAGGCGATGTCATCCGCGCCAGGGGACCTTCTCCTACTTGTGGCTGACAAACCGCCCCAAGTGGCCAGAGTGCTGGATGCGCTGCGATTGGAGTTGGCCTCCCGCTTCGACCTGATCGATGCCGACGCCTATCGGGCCGTGTGGATAACCGAATTCCCTCTGCTCGAGTGGGATCCTGAGGAGGACCGGTGCGCCGCCATGCACCATCCTTTCACCTCCCCGCTCGAGGCCGACCTGCCCCTGCTCGACGACGACCCCTTACAAGCGCGAGCACGGGCCTACGACCTGGTGATCAACGGAAATGAGATCGCCGGCGGCAGCATCCGGATTTTCCAGCGGTCCGTTCAGGCGCAGATGTTTCGACTTCTCGCCCTGTCTGAGCAGGAGGTGGAGAGCAAGTTTGGCTTCCTCCTCGATGCCCTCGAGTTCGGTGCTCCCCCACACGGGGGAATCGCCTTCGGATTCGACCGACTCGTGGCCATGCTGGCGGGAGAGAGTTCTATCCGCGAAGTGATCGCCTTTCCCAAGACCAATCGAGCTATAGGCCTCATGGAGAGCGCTCCCGGAGTGGTAGACGACGAACAGCTCCGAGATCTCGGTATCCGCATCCGAAGTTGACGCCCGGACCGTGAACGCCAGCGACTCGAGGGGTCAGCCAGGAGGCCGCCCACACGGAAAAGGGCCGGGATTATCCGGCTCATTCGGCGTAAACCTTTGTAAGAACAGTAATTTTCACTTGACATCACATTTTCTCGATATTACTTTCCAAGCCTGAATATGACACTGTTTGAGCGTTGAACTGTGTCTGTCCGTTTGGGCGGTTGCAGGCCCGATTTCTGGTACTATGCAGGTTGACGGTAGGAGGAGTCGCTCGATGAGTCTTCGTATTTTCGGTAAACGCTCAGTGGTAGCTCTTTCTGCGACAGCGTTGATCTTGTCCCTTTCCGCGGGGTGCTCCCGAGGTCCCTCCCAGAAGGAGCGAAGCGCTTTGGAGGAACAGCGGCAGGCAGCCTTGTCAGCCGAGAAGAAACTGGCTGACAAGAAGGGGGTAATAAATCAACTCGAGCAGAAGCTAGCAAAGGGAAAGGCCAAGAAGCAGGCCTTGGAAGAAAAGCGGTCCGCCACAAAGGCGAATCTAGCCAACATGAAGTAGGGCGGCTCGTGAACGCCGGCAACGGTGAAGGAGAAATGCTGTGAAAATGAGCAGGAAGTGCACGGTGGTTGGCGTGGTGGCGCTTTTGCTGGGTGTTGCACAGGCCCCCGCCCTGGCGGCAGAAGACAAAATGACTCGCGACGAGTACAAGGCCAAAGTCGCCGAGTACATCGAACTCGAAGCCAATGCCAAAGCCGGCATTCTTGAGTGCGACGAGAAAATCGCCTCGTTGAAGGAGCAGCTAGCGGCCCTCGCTTCCGAGATCGCCGATCTCAACGCTGAGATCCTCGGTCTGGTAGCGGCGACCCAGGAACAGATCGACGTCTTCGGCCGCCAGCTCGACGGCTTCATCCGCCAGCTCGAAGGGCTGGCCGCGATGGCTCCCGAGGAGATCTTCCATCACCGCGGCGAAATCGACGATATCGCCGACGAAGTAACCGCGATGAAGCAGAACCGCATCGCCGCTCTGCCGAAGGCGGCGGCGGCAGTCGCCCGCGTCGAGGCGCTCATCGCCGATCTGCGCAGCCGATTACCGCGCCAGATTACCACGACCTACGAGGTCGTCAAGGGCGACCATCTCTGGGGAATAGCTGGCAAGGACGCCATCTACGACGACGCTTACATGTGGCCGAGAATCTATCGAGCCAATCGAGATGCGATTGCGGATCCTGATCTCATCTACCCGCAGCAGCAGTTGAGCGTACCCTACGGTGTTGCGGAGAACCAATACCTGGTGACTCGTGGAGACTTCCTGAGCGGAATTGCGGCGGCGGTGTACAACGATCCCACGAAGTGGCACAAGATCTACAAAGCCAACGCGGAGCAGATCGTAGAAGCGAGTCTGATTTTTCCGGCCCAGGTCCTAGAGATACCCGCCAACTGACAAGACGACGACACGGTTCTTTCCCTTCATAGCGCCCTTAGCTTCATCAAAGGGGGTTTGAGACCTGCCAGTCAGGCGGGTATCGAACCCCTTTGCATGTACGGGATTGTCGAGACCACGGTCCACAGGGAGGGAGATAGGCAGCTTTCTTTCAGGGACTCGTCGCCTGAATCCCGTTGGGATTGAAGAAGAACATCTCGATGATCCCACCTTCTGCGCTCGCTGCCTGAATCCCGTTGGAATTGAAGAAGAACATCTCGATCGCCGAGATTGACCAGGTGGCGCTCTTTGGCCGCAACGACCGAAACCTGTCCGCCATAGAGAGCAGTTGCGGCGTTAGTCTGGTGGCCAGAGGGGACATGCTGCTCCTCGACGGTCCTGCGGAGTCGATTCAGCGGGCCACGGGCCTGTTGAACCACGT
>PBRM01000050.1 GCA_002725915.1 Gemmatimonadota bacterium | reverse complement strand
TCTTGGCCACGTCCATGGAGCTGCCACCTCCGACGCCGATAAGGGCGCCGCACTTTTCTTTCTCGTACTGGCGGAGTCCGGCGTGGACGCTGCGAGTCGCCGGGTTGCCCACCACGCCGTCGTAGATGGCGCAGGGGATATTCGCCTCGTCCAGAACCGCGCTTACCCGCTCGACGACGCCCGCCTGCCGCAGTCCGGGGTCGGTGACGACGAGGACTTTCACCCCTTCGGGCAGCAGCTCGGGCAGGCGGCGGATCGAACCGGGTCCGTGGATCAGCCGTGTCGGCGAGCGGAAGTCGAAACCGGTCTGGAAGGCCATAACTCAATTGACGGTGAGCGGAGATTTGATGTCAAGAGACCGGCGCCTGGGGAGACCGACCGATCGGTGAAATCACGCGCCGGATGCGAGAATGACTTCGTCCTTCTCGCCAGGGGAGGATTGCAGACCCGCTGCTGGGCACCGGCTATACAGATCGCTACCCAGGGGCGTCCGGGCTCAGGTGGCCGGGTAGCTCGCCCAGGTGGCGGATGGTGGGGCCGTCGGTCTGGGCATGGGGGTCGTGGGCGAGGTGGATGTAGGGGATTCCCGCGGCGGCGCTGGCGGCGCGGTCGTAGTGGCCGTCGCCGACGAACACCGCTTCGGAGGCTTCGAGCTGTAGCCGGTCGAGGGCCAGCAGCAGCAGGTCGGGCGCCGGTTTTAGGGGGGCGTCCTCGCGCGAGAGCAAGAGGCGGAAGCGGAGGCCGAGTTTTTCGACGACGTGGTGCATGGCGCGCCGGTGGTTGTTGGTGATGAGGGCGAGATCGAGCGGCTGCTGGGCCAGATAATCAAACAGCTCCGCGACTCCGGGGTTGGACTCGGCCTTTTCGGCGGCCTCGTACTCGATGTCGAGCAGGATGGCTTCGGCGCGGTCACGTTCAGCGGCCGGGAGCTCCTCGATATGCGCCATGATCGGCACCCCTACGGGCACGCCGACCCGGGCGCGCAATTCCCTCCAGTCGATGTGTGGACGGGTGATGGTTCCGTCCATGTCGAAGAAGATCGCCTTCAGCATCGATCAGCTGGCGAAAAGCCTGGTGATCTCGTCCACCGCAAAACGCGGCAGGGGGACGAGATTGCGGCCGCGCCTCAGCTTTAGGCCGAATTCGACCGGGCGCACGGCGGCGACGGCGTCGGCGCGGATGCCGGCTTGGCTCAGGGCGTCGATGATGGCGGCACTCGCCGACTCCGGGCAGCCGACCAGAAGGGCGCCCGAGGAGATCACACCGAAGGGATTCAAATCGAATTCACCGCAGAGGCGGGCGGATTCAGGGGATAGGTGGAGGGCCTCTTCGTCCACCTCGAGTCCGACCTGGGATGCCGAGGCGAGTTCGAACAGCCCGGTGGCCACGCCCCCCTCGGTCGGGTCGTGCATGGCGTGGACATCGCCGGCCGCCACCGCCGCGCGGGCGTCGACGACGACACTGATCCCCGGGTCCCGCAGATAGGCGGCACACCGATCCAGCAGGGCCGAGTCCATGCCCCTGGTCAGCAGCTCCCGCGTCTTCTCTCTCGCGATCAGGGCGGTCGCTTCGATGGCCATGCCCTTGGTGAGGAGGACGACGTCGCCAGGGAGAAGCCCGGAGGAGCGCACCAGCCGATCTCGCGGCACGTCTCCCAGCATCTGACCCACGACGATGGGGCGGTCAATGCCGTGGGTGATCTCGGTGTGGCCGCCGCAGACGGTGATGTCCATTTCGTCGGCGGCGGCGTGGATGGCTCGGAAGATGGACTCAACCAGATCCGCCGAGGCGGTCTCCTCGGGGAGGATAATGGTGGCCAGGAAAAAGCGGGGCTCCGCTCCCATGGCGGCGATGTCGTTGGCGTTCACGTGCACGGCGTACCAGCCGATATCGTCGGTGGCAAAAGTGACGGGGTCGGTCGCAATCACCAGGCAGCGATCGCCAAAGTCGATTACTGCGGCGTCCTCGCCCAGCCCCGGTGGCACCAGGAGACGGGGGTCTCGCCGCCCGGTGTAGTCGCCGATGAGGCGCTCGAGGAGGTCGTGGGGGAGCTTGCCGGCTGCGAGGCGGTCGGTCATGGCTATGGTCGTTTAGGCGCGGCCCGGGAATGCGAACTGATGGCCTGGACCAGGGCCGGGATGCTGCTCTCTTCGGGCTCCACGTCCACCTCCAGGCCGAGCTCGCGAACCGCGGCGGCGGTGGTGGGACCGATGCAGGCGATGGTGGCGGGGGAGGCGAGCAGCTCCGCGGTCCGATCGGGACCGAGGAGCTGGGCGAAGTTGCGGACGCTAGAAGGGCTGGCGAAGACGAAGAGGTCGATCCGGCCCTGTACCAGCGCTGGCGGAAGCTCCACCTCGTCGGCTTCCGGGATGCGGTTTTCGTAGGCCACCACCCGTGTCACCATCGCTCCCCGTCTATCCAGCTCCTGGTCGAGGAGGGTGCGCCCGATGGAGGAAGCGGGGATGAAAAACTCCCGTCCCTCCGCCGGCACGGATTCGAAGGCGCGGGCCAGTCCCTCCTGCGAATGATGCTCCGGAAGCAGGTCCGGGTACACGCCGCGTTCCCGCAGGCGCGCGGCCGTGGTCAGACCGACGGCGGCCACCGAGACGCCTCCCAGCGCGCGCGCATCTCTGTCCAGCTGCTGGAGAGCCTGAAAAAAGTAGTCGACGCTGTTGGGGCTGGTAAAGACGACCCAGTCGAATTCACCCAACCGCGCGACAGCACGGTCCATGCCGGAGCTGTCTCTTGGGGGAGAGATGCGGAGCACAGGGAGGGCGTGGACCTCGCCGCCCTCTGCCTCTAGCAGCATGCGCAGGGGGCCGGCCTGCTCGAGGCTGCGGGTGACGAGAATGCGCCGGCCGAAGAGAGGCTTGCGCTCGAACCAGTTGAGCTGCTCTCGGAGGGAGACGACGTCGCCGACGACGACGAGGGTAGGGGACTGCAAACCGCGCTCCTTCACCTCGCCGACGAGGTCGGAGAGGGTTGAGGCGACGGTGCGCTGACGGGGCCAGGTGCCATATTCTATGGCCGCGGCCGGCGTCTCCGCCGAGCGTCCGTATGCCAGCAGCAGGCCGACGATTTTCGGCAGCTGTCGGGAACCCATGAAGATGACGAGCGTGAAGGGCAGCCGGGCCAGCTGTTTCCAGTCCACGGCGGCGGACGGCTCGGACGGATCCTCGTGGCCGGTGATAAGGACTGCCGCGGCCGAGATGTTCCGGTGGGTGAGCGGGATTCCCGCGTACGCGGGAACGCCGGCGGCAGCGGAAACGCCGCACACCACTTCGAAGGGGACCTCCGCCCGGCACATGGCCATGGCCTCCTCGCTGCCGCGCCCGAAGACATATGGGTCGCCGCCCTTGAGGCGCACGACTCTCTTGCCCTCGCGGGCACAGCGGATGAGCTGCTCGTTCAGCGTTTCCTGGCTGCGGCCAACGCCCCTGCCGCCGCGGTGACCGACGTCGAGGAGCTCGCATTCGGGCGGCGCCAGATCTAGGATCCGGCGATCGACGAGATCGTCGTAGAGCACCACATCAGCCCCGCTCAGGAGCTGAGCCCCCTTGAGCGTGAGCAGACCCGGGTCACCTGGTCCGGCGCCGACGATGTAGACGCAGCCGGGCGAGGGGGAGAGGGGGAGGGAGAGGTTCATGGAGTGGCGGTGGTGAGGGCCAGAATATCGTCTGCTCCCTGGCGGCGGAGCTCGGCGGCCAGATCCGCGCCGAGGGCGGCGGCGGCGGCGGGATCGCCTTGAAGAGCGGTGCGGCAGAGCCGGCTGCCGTCCGGCAAGGCTACGGCGCCTTCCAGGCGCAGGCGGCCACCCTCCAGGCGACCCCAGGCGGCGATGGGCGCGCGGCAGCCTCCTCCCAGGGCCTTCAAGAGGCCGCGCTCAGCCTCCACCCCCGCCCACGTGGCTGCGTGGTGGAGCGGTTCGACCAGAGACAGGCGGGCGTCCCCCCGACGCATCTGCAGGCCGAGGGCCCCCTGTCCGGGCGCGGGTAGCACATGCTCGGTGTCGAGGTAGCAGCTGATCTCCTCCTGGAGCGACAGCCGGTGAAGACCGGCGGCGGCCAGTACGACGCCGTCGAGGTCCCCCGCCTTTACTCGAGCCAGGCGGGTGTCGACGTTGCCGCGGATGTCGGCGAACCGCAAGTCCGGGCGCACCGACGCCAGCTGGGCGACGCGCCGGGGGCTGCCGGTGCCCAGCAGAGCCCCTTCGGAGAGGTGATTGATCCCATCCCCATGGATCCCGTCCACTTGCTCGCGCGTAACGAGGACATCCCGAACGTCGGCCCGCTCCGGAGTGGACACGAGCTGGAGATCCGCATGGGTCTGGGTGGGCAGATCTTTCAGACTGTGAACCGCCAGGTCGATGCGGCCGTCGAGGAGGGCCCGCTCGATCTCGGCGGTGAACAGGCCCTGTCCGCCGATTTCGCTCAGGCTCGCCCGGTTTACGTCGCCGCTGGTGCGGATCGTTTCGAGGATGACCTCGAGGCCGTCTCTCCCGTGCAGTTCCGCGAGCAGGTCGCGGACAAGCCCGGACTGGGTCGTGGCCAACCTGCTGCCGCGGGTGCCGATGATGAAGGTGTCGGTGCGATCTGACATGGAAATAGAGGAGTCCTGTTCCGCGGAACGTCGGATCCGCAGGCGGGGATCCGAAACCGCAAGGGGGAGTGGGTGTCAATATAGCGAGGACCGGGGGCGGGGCAACACGCGGCGAGGCGCCATGGCCAACTCAGGCGTTGTTACAAACGCAGAAAGGGAGGCACCCTCCCAGAGCGGGCGGGTCGAGCGGATCCACTTGGTGGCCGGACCTGAGTGGCAAGCCCAGACCCGGCACATCCGCCACGACCCCCGAGGCACCTCCCTATTCTGAATTGCCGGCGGTCGGCGGTGGAGGGAGCGCGTGCCTCCCACTGCCGACCGCCGGCTCGTATTAGAAGCTCTTGCCGAAGACGAGGAAGGTGAGCTCCGACTCCGGGTTCAAGATGTAGGAGGCCGAATAAGAGTCCTTGCTGGCGGTCACGGAGAGGACGACGAGGCCGAACTTATCATCCGTCGTGTAGACTCCGTTTCCCGCGCCGACGGCAACGCTGACATCGGCCCCCTCCGACCACTCACCGGATAGCGGCAGCGCCACTTCCAGATACATGGAATCATCGTCGTCGCCATGGACATTGAGGGCGCCGGTCACCGACACCGCCTCCAGGTCCACCGTTCCCATGATCTCCAGGGTATGGCTGCCACCGTCGGCGTCGAAGTTGAAGAATTCAGGTCTCGCGTCGGTTGGCCTCAGCACAGGGGTGGGGAAGTAGTAGTCGGTGACGGTGACGGCTATGGGCCCGTTGGAATAGGTGGCGTAGAGGTCGTTCTCGTTGGCGGCGCCACCGGTGATGGCCCAGGAGGACCAGGCGCCGATTTCGAGGCTTCCCTGTGAATAGGACAGAGAGGGCTGGATCGTAGCTGCGTTCCCGAAGTCTTGGCCGCGAAAGATGTAACGGCTCACAACATCGGCCCCGAGGCCAACTTCGGCCTGTACTGGAACTGTAGCTGAGAGGATCAGTGCCGCTGTGAACACCGTGCTGAGAATTCGCTGAGTCATGATAGTTGCGTCTCCGAACGAGTGAGTGAGTGTGAGTGTGAGGGCGTGTGAGTGTGAGGGAGTGTGAGGGAGTGTGAGGGAGTGAGAGGGAGTGAGATGGCGACGGCGAGCACCTGCCAACGGCGAACCTCATGGACCTCCTCTCCATCCCCGGTTGCAATGCCTAGTACAATCAATCATCAGGAAGATAAAGATTATACCCCTGGCTCGGCGACGCGATATTGCAATAGTAGATATTGTCTGGAATTTCTACAAGTAGACCAGCTCGGACAATGGTAAAGGCCGAGCCGACCACTTGGAGGAATTATAATGGCCAAAAAACCGCCCGCACAAGAAGTTCTGGATCCTTCACGCTGATCTACCAACTTAAAGAGTGGCCGAGATGTATGTCGGCAGATATAGATCCATATCACCTGGGGTACCAGAAGGGTCCGCTTGTCCTCGTTATCGCACCTATATATGAGTGACACCGCTATATATAGTTCTACTTTCTTGGTTTCAATGAGTAGATCGCAGAGGAACGGAAATGTGGGTCGCCGGGCTAAGCATCTGGCTGTGGCAACGGATTTTCGCCCCGCGGAACTAGCCAGCTTCGGGCACGATGCGCACTCTACCACCAGCGGATTCGAAGATTCTCCCCCCACTTTCCCCTTCCGCGGCCTTGAGGATGTTCTCCAGCGAGTGGTTGTAGGCGCCTATGCCGTGCTCGGTCAGATCGAGCCCGATTTCCTCTTCCTCAGCGCTCACTCGCAGCCCCACGGTAGCCTTGATTGCGGAAAACAGCGCAAAGGAGGCGGTGAAGACAAAGGCGAAGACGGCGGCAATGCCGATGAGCTGAGTGCTGACGCTGGCGGCTTCGCCGGGTCGGCAAAAGAAGGGAATCGCACAGGCGAGGGTGCCCCAGGCGCCGCAGACGCCGTGGACGGAAATGGCACCCACCGGGTCGTCGACTTTGATCCTGTCGAGAAAAAGCACCGAAGACACGACGATAGCTCCGGCCGCGGCGCCGGTGAGAAGGCCGCCCAGAGGCGTCATAGTATAGCAGCCAGCAGTGATGCCTACCAGTCCGGCCAGGGCGCCGTTGAGAGCCATGCTGATGTCTGGCTTACCGAACTTCAGCCAGCTGAACGAGGCTGCCGCCAGGGCTCCGGCTGCTGCCGCCAGGTTGGTGACGAAGGCCACACGGGCGAAGCTGCCACCATCCATGGAGGTGGTGGAGCCGGCATTGAAACCGAACCAGCCCAGCCAGAGGATGAAGACACCCATAGCGGCCAGGGGCATGCTGTGGCCGACGATCGGGTTCGAGCTGCCATCGGAATTGTATTTTCCTCGGCGGGCCCCCAGAACGAGGGCCCCGGCCAGAGCGGCCCAGCCGCCGACGCTGTGAACGACCGTGGAACCGGCGAAGTCGACGAAACCGAGATCCTCGAGCCAGCCGTTTCCGTGCCAGAGAGATCCCCAGGCCCAGGAACCGCTGATGGGGTAGATGACGGCGGTGATGACGACCGTGTAAATGAGGTAGGACTTGAACTTGGTGCGCTCCGCCATCGCCCCCGACACGATGGTCGCCGCCGTCGCGGCGAAGACGGTCTGGAAGAGCAAGAAGGCGTACATCCAGTTGGCCTCTTCTCCAAAGGAGAGGGCGTCCGGATTAGGGAAGAACTCCCCCCAACCGAAGATCCCTTCAGCGGCTCCGAACATGAGACCGAAGCCGATCGCCCAGAATGCGAGGGCGCCGATGGAGAAGTCCATCAGGTTCTTCATGAGGATGTTGACGGCGTTCTTGGCGCGGGTGAAGCCGCACTCTACCAGGGCGAAGCCAGCCTGCATGAAGAACACGAGGAAGGCGGCGACACAGGTCCAGTACCAGTCCAAGTGGGAGGCTGCAGTGGCGACTTGATCGGCCAGGGAGGGATCCGCGGAGGTGGATGCGGGCGCTACGAATCCCGCCAGCAGGAAGGGGAGCAAGGACAATCGGCGTAGGCGTGACGATCTCAGCATCTGGGCTTTCTCCGGGTAAGGTCGAGATAGGGAATATCGAGAATGCCCTATGTAAGCAAACAAAATGCCAGGCAAGAGCGCGCGCGAAAAAAAATCACAACTATTTATTTATATACAATTTACAGATCAGAAGGGATTGTTGCAAGAGAGCGTATATAGACATTATTGTCGCTATATCTCGAGAGAGCGACATTTATGTAGTTGTCAGGCTCTGTACTGTTTCGGGTCTATACCGAGCTTCTTGCCGCGGTATGCGAAGATGCGAGTGGTCGTGCCCAGCAGACGGGCGGCCTTGGCCACGCTTCCCCTCGCGTTCTTCAGGGCCTCGACCAGGATTTCACGCTCGTACGCACCCATCATGGTCTCGAAGCTTCCGGATAGAAGACCGGCCCCCGAGGCAGCGGCGGTCTGCAGGGTGGGTGGCAGGTGGTGGCCGTGGACGACGCCGTCGACGCTGAGGATGGTCGCCCGCTCCAGGCAGTTCTCCAGCTCCCTGACGTTGCCGGGCCAGTGGTAGCTCATGAGCATGTCTATGGCGGGAGTGGAGATGCGCTTCATCTCCTTGGAGTGCTTGCGGGCGTATTTCTCGAGGAAAGTGTCGGCCAGCAGGAGGATGTCGGACTTCCGTTCTCGCAGCGGGGGGACGTAGATCGGGAAGATGTCGAGTCGGTAGAACAGGTCTCCCCGGAAGCGTCCCTCCTTTACGGCGAGCTCGAGATCGACATTGGTGGCGGCAATGACTCGAGCGTCTACGGGGATAGGTCCGGAGCCGCCGAGGCGCTCGATCTCCTTCATCTGCAGTACGCGGAGCAGCTTTACCTGCACGGACGGGCTCAGCTCGCCGATTTCATCGAGGAAGATGGTGCCGCCCGCGGCGCGCTCGAAGCGTCCCTTTCTGGCTTCGGAGGCCCCGGTGAAGGCGCCCTTCTCGTGACCGAAGAGCTCGCTTTCGACCAGCGATTCCGGCAGCGAGGCGATGTGTACTGTGACCAGGGGATGGGAGGCCCGCAGGCTGGCGTAGTGGATGGCATCGGCTACCAGCTCCTTCCCCGTGCCACTCTCGCCGCGCACGATCACCGAGGCGTCGCTGGCGGCCACCTTGCCGATCATGTCGAAAACGTCCTGCATGGGTCGCGAGTTTCCGATGATATTGGTCGGGTGAAAGCGCTCTCTCAGCTCTCCCTTGAGTCGCTGGTTTTCATCCAGAAGAGAGGCTCGCTCCTGCCGGGCGCGCCGTCGCGAGCCCACATACTGCGCCACCATGGCCGCCACCACCGACAGCAGCCGCACATTGTCCTCGAGGCGAGTGTCGTCGACGTAGGGGCAGTCGACGCTGAGAGTGCCAACCACCAGGCGCTGCAGCAGGATGGGGACGCAGATGAAGGAGGTCTGGGATTTCTCGGTCTCGGCGCGGGCGCCGGTGCGGTCGAGAAAGAGGGGTTCGCCACTGATGCGGGGCACGATGACCGGCTTGCCCGACTCGACGACCCGCCCGGTGATGCCCTCGCCGATCTTGTAGCGGCCGCGCTCGATCTCCGATCTCGACAGCCCGTAGGCGATGTCGATGGACACCTGACTGTCTTCACTGGGAAGGCTCAGCGTGCCGAGGCGCATATCCATGCGGTCGCACAGCAGCCTCAGGATTTCGTACAACGCCTCTTCAAATTCGGCCGTCGAGCCGAGGATCTCTCCAAATTCATGGAGAACAGCTACTTGAAGACTGTCGCTGCCGCTTCGGATTATAGGAGGCATGAAAGTGAGTGGGTGAGTGAGTGAGCGGGAGAGTGTGGGTGGAGCTGTTGAAGGTGGACCTTTGAGAAGGGGCCCTCTATTGCAACGTTATTGTCAGCCTGCTATGTATCCACGACAAAAATGTTACTCCACATGATCGACAAGGGTTGGCCGCGGGTCAAATGGGAGGATGATGGCGATTTGAGATCTCGATAACGCGGTTACGCACTCGGGTCCCCGTACTCAAGATTTCGGGTGGGGCATGGACCGTTGCAAGGTGGATTGTATGAGATCGTTTGAAGGGACTTTTGCGATCGAATCGCGATTGACTTTATGAGCAGTCGAGGGTATCGTACCGCATGCTTACGGAGGCAGGCGTTGGTGACATGAATATCCAGGGAGTGTGATCTTCAGATATGGCGGATTCAAACCAGGACATCAGCGGGATCCTCAAGAATTGGGATTACGATCCCAATTCCAACGTTCGGAAGATCGTTGGCGAGGACGGGGTTCAGAAGCTGCAGGTCCGCGTTGATCAGGGGGCGTTCCAGGGCATCCTGCAACTGAATCTCGATGGCCGGCCGGACGGCACCAGGCCCCACGATGCAGAATTCGTGCTCGATCACTACCGCGAATCGGCGGCGGCACACGAGGCCAGGAACAGGGCATGGAGGAAAGAGGAGGATTTCGAGCTGGATCGGGCTTCCTGTCAGGAGCTGTTCGACGAGAGCGCTCGGGTGTACGGGCGTTACGTCTTTCTCCTGCAGATGAAGGAATACGATCGGGTCATCCGGGACACTGAGCGCAATATGACGCTCTTCGAGTTCGTCCACACCTACGCCAGTCATGAAGACGATCGCCAGAATCTGCAGAAGTGGTGGCCGTACATCCTCCGTATTCACGCTACCGCCCGTGCTATGTTGGCCTTCGAGGAGGAGAAGTTCGACGAGTCCGTGGCCATTCTGCACGAGGCCAAGGAGAAGATTGAGGAGCTGGCGGAGGTGGATGCGGAGGAGTTTGTCGCCGAGCAGGAACGATCTCGCCAGGCCCTGGACGAGCTCGCCGAGGAGTTGAGCAGCAGGAAGCCGCTGACCAGGAGGGAGCAGATGCAGAAGGATCTCGAGGAGTCCGTCGCCGAGGAGGACTTCGAGAAGGCGGCCCAGATCAGAGATCAGCTGAAGGACCTGGAGGGGTGAGCGCCACGCGATGTGCCCGATATCAAGAGCGCGCTTCAAGCCTCAGCGATGCCCAGGAGGACGGTCTGTCCCCCTGGAACAGAGGGTGGCGGTGCTGCTGGTCTCCCTCGGCGAGGAGGCGGCCGCGGAGGTGCTACGCCAGTTCAGTCAAGATGTGGAAAAATAAAAGAACGAGGGCGGGCGGGTAGAGAAGCTAGGCGTCCATGGCCGCTATCAGGGTGTCCACCAGCTTCCGCGGGTCGCGTTCGATGCGGAGGAGGGACCGGTGGCGGTCGTGGAGGAACTTCTCCTGTACGGCGTGGTCGAGGAAGGCGAGGAGCTGGTCGAAGTAGCCGGACGTGTTCAGCAGGCCGACCGGTTTCAGGTGGATGCCCAGCTGAAACCACGCCATCGCCTCGAAGAGCTCCTCCAGGGTGCCGTAGCCACCCGGCAGGGCGATGAAGGCGTCGGCCCGTCCGGCCATGGCGGCTTTGCGCTCGTGCATGTCGTCGACGACGATGAGCTTGGTAAGCCCCTGATGGGCGAGCTCGGTTTGCTTCAATGCCTGCGGGATGACTCCTACGACCTGGCCTCCTCCGGCCATCGCGGAGTCGGCGACGATCCCCATGAGCCCGACATTGCCGCCACCGTAGACCATGCCGAATCCGCTGTCGGCGATAGCCGTCCCGAGTGCGGCCGCCTCGCGGGCGTAGATCCGGCCAGCTCCCGGCTTGGAGCCACAGTAGACGCAGATTATCCCGCCCTTTCGTGCCTCTGTAGTCACGCTAGGTAATTTACCCTCGTCAGTCAGCTGCGTGCCAATCTCGCTTCGGAAGACGCCAGCTACCGATGGGGAGGTGGTCGGTTGAGTGGGTGAGGCAAGAAAACGAGCCGGCATCCGATTTGGGATCCCGGCTCGTTGTGAACTGGTGTAAGGCGGGGCCGACGAACCTATCGCCTTCTACCCCTTTAGTAGGCGGCAATGGCCAGTCCAGCGGCCAATGCCGATAACGGCGGTTGTCGCGATCGGGATGAGGTTTCTCAGAACACCTCGGTCTCGTCGCAGATGGACAGCAGTGCCTGGTAGCGGCCCGGGTGACGCAGCTTGCCAAGGGCCCGCTCCTTCAACTGACGAACGCGCTCGCGGGTCAGGTTCATGAGCCCGCCGATCTGCTCCAGGGTCATGGACTCCGCCTCGTCGAGACCGAAGTAGAGCCGGATGATGCGGAGCTCGCGCTCGTCGAGGTTGTCGAGCACGTTTTCCAGGTGCGTCCTGGCCGCCGCCTCCATTACGTCCGCATCCGGCGCGCCCTGACGGTCGTCGGAGAGGATGTTCATGAGGCTGCGCTCGTCGTCCTCCTCGAAGGTTTCGTCCAGGGAGCGCACGCTGCGCGAGCACAGCATGGTGTCCAGCACCTCTTCGGGAGCCAGCTCCAGCTCGGCGGCGATCTCCTCGAAGCCCGGCTCGGTCTCGCGGCCCTGACCCAGCTTGCGGGACACCTTGGAGATGTCCTTCAGCAGGCCGAGCTTGTTCAGCGGCAGGCGCACGGTGCGGGCGTGCTCGGCGATGGTCTGGAGGATCGACTGCTTGATCCACCAGACGGCGTAGGAGATGAATTTGAAGCCCCTGGCTCCGTCGAAGCGCTCCGCTGCCGTCATCAGTCCAACGTTGCCGGCGCTGATCAGGTCGGCCAGGGAAAGGCCCCTATTCTGATAGTTCTTGGCCACGTCGATGACGAAGCGGAGGTTGGCCTGGACGAGCTCGTCGCGGGCCACCTGATCGCCCTGGTGGATGCGGGTCGACAGCTCCACTTCACGCTCCCGGGACAGGGGAGTCGAATCGGCAATGTCATCGAAGTAGAGGCGCAGGGCGCTCTCCTCGTCGTTGAGAAGTTGCTGCAGGGAGTAGGCCATGGCTAATTTGCTCCTCAGTCAGTGGGTGAGTGAGAACCGCGTTGCCTCATCAGCGGATTCGCACCCAAGTCTAAAGGACGTGAAAACAATGACGATATCGACTATCATAGGGCGGCGCCGTCGAGACGACTCGTCATGAGCTGATGCATGCTGTCGGAAGATCCGGCTTCCAGCAACTTGCGCTTGACGTCGTTGTCGGAAAAAGCGCCGGCCAGCGCCGCCAGCAATCCGAGGTACCTTCCCGGCGCGTCCACGGGGACTGCGATAAGACAGATGAGGCGGACCCCGCAGCGGTCGTCGCCGGACGGAAAATCGATGGGTCGCTCACAGACCCCGAGGGCGAGGCCGAGGCGCCGCACGGAGCGGCTGCGCGCGTGCGGCAGCGCCACCTCGCCGTCGAGGACCGTGGACATCAAATTCTCCCTCTCCAAAACAGACTGAAGAAAGCTCAGGCTGTCATCCACCACTCCCCGCTGGTGCAGCCGATCGACGAGGAGCTTGATCGCCCCTAGCTTTGAATCCGCCTCCAGGTCGGGTACCATCAGCTGCGGGTCGACCAAACCAGTGAGTTCCAAGGTCAGCGTCCCGGTAACGCCCGACAGTGCAAATTCTGCAGGAGACTGGGGGGATTGGGAGGAAATCATATATAAGCTCAGTGTTTGTCGGCTCTTAGCGAACTTTACAGGCGGCACCGGAAGAGTGCACTAATTGCGCTGTCCACACCGCTGAAACTGGGGAAGCTGACAGCGGGCGCCGCCTGGCGACGGTGTTCGGCCCCCAGCTCGCGACCCCTAACCCCTTGTTTTCACACGGGGATCGGTAAAACTATCGGAGGTGGTAGAGCCGAAGATTCCTCGATCGACAGAGAAGGATTCGCAAAAGTGGTGCCAGAGACCTAAGAGGCTACCCTAACACCCTGTAATTAAAGATGTTGAACACATGGATCGACGGAGAGCGGGGAGCTGACGAGGCGCTGGAGGAGAAGATTTCGTGCAAAATCTGCGGTACAGACCCGGCTCTCTGGGGGGAGACCCGATCGGTTGGTCATGCGCCGGTTCCGCGCCCCATCCGCTACTTGATGTCGTACTTCTTCAGCTTGTACTGCAGCGCTCGAACGCTGATCCCGAGAATGTCGGCGGCCTTGCGCCGATTGGAGGTGACGCGCTGGAGGGTCTGCTGGATGAATTCGGCTTCCACGTCTCGCAGGGACGAGCCCAACGGGATGTGCAGGGCGACAGCATCGGCGTCCGGAGGCGGCTCTCCGAGAGCGTCGGCAAGGTGTTCGGGCGACAGGGCTCTTCCCGGGCAAGTGACGACCAGACGCTGGATGAGGTTGCGAAGCTCTCGGACATTCCCGGGCCAGTCGTATCCCACCAGCTGCGCCATGGCTTCGCGAGTGAACTTTTTTCTCGGTTGATCGTAGGCCCGACAGGAGGCCTCGAGGAAGGTCTCCACCAACAGTGGGATGTCCTCGCGCCGGTCCCTCAGGGGAGGCACATCGAGGGGGATGACATTCAGCCGATAGTAGAGGTCGTCGCGGAAGATGCCCTCGGACACCGCCGCCTCGAGATCGCGGTTGGTGGCGGCGATGATGCGCACGTCGGCGGTGTGTACCGCGGGCTCACCCAGGGGCTGATACTCCTTTGACTCCAGGACGCGGAGAAGCTCGATCTGGTTTTTCAGCGGCACCTCGCCGATTTCATCCAGGAAGAGCGTTCCCTCCTCGGCAAGGGCGAACCGCCCCGGTCGATCGGCGTGGGCGCCGGTAAAGGCGCCGCGCTTGTGGCCGAAAAGCTCGCTGGAGAAGAGGTCCTCGGTGAAGCCGCCGCAGTTGACGGCGACGAAAGGGCCTTCCCGCCGCTTGCTGCGCTCGTGGATGGCGCCGGCGACGAGCTCCTTTCCCGCCCCGGTCTCCCCCCGAAGGAGGACGGGCACGTCTGACATGGCCACCTGTTTCACCGTGCGCGTAGCCTTCTGCATGGCGGCGCTGCGCCGGACGATGCGGCGGAAGGCGTCGTCGGTCTCCTGCCGGCTGTCGAGCCGGCTGTGGAGCTCCCGGTTCTCCTTCTCCAGATCTACCCGATCCCGCGCCCTGCCCACCACCAGACGTAGGTGAGTGAGATCTACCGGCTTGGTGTGGAAGTCGAAGGCGCCCCTCTTCATGGCCTCTACGGCGGTCAGCACATTGCCGTGGGCGGTGAGAATGATGGTCTGCGTCTGGGGGTGGTTCTCGTGGATTTCGTCGAGGATTTCCATGCCGCCAGGACCGGGCATGCGCAGATCGAGGACAACCACGTCGTAGGAGCCGCGATTGAGCTGGTCGAGGGCTTCGTTACCGTCCGATGCGGTGTCGGTGACGTACCCCGGTTGTTGCAGCGCTTCCCGCAACCCTTGCCGAATGGTCACTTCGTCGTCAGCGATCAGGATGCGGCAGCCGACATCGTCCATGAGGGGGCTTGAGTCCATGGGATTAACCAGGGGGAAGACTGATGGTCACCGCTGTTCCCGAGCCCACCGCGCTCTCCACATCGATGAGTCCCTGGTGCTGGTGCACGATTCGCTGGGTGATGGAGAGCCCCAACCCGGTGCCGGTGTCTTTCGTAGTATAGTAATACTCGAAAACGCGTTCCAGGTCGGCGGCGGCAATCCCCGAACCGTTGTCGGCGACGCGGAACTGGACGTGGCCCGAATCCTTATCCAGGTGCGTGCCGAGGAGAACGGCGGGCTCCTTTCCCACCGCCTGAAAAGCATTGATGATGACGTTGAGGATGGCTTGGCTCAGCAGGTTGTCGTCTGCCATTATGAGGGGAAGATCGTCCGCCAGCTCCAGCTCCAGGGCAATTTGACGCTCGCGCGCCTCGGGCTCGACGAGGGCGACGATATGGGCGAGCAGATCGTTGGCTCCGACTCGCTGCAGGTTGAGAGCCGGAGGCCGGGAGAAACGCAGGAAATTCTGGACGATGCCGTCGAGCCGACGCATCTCCGCTCTGGCGGTGTTCAGGCGCTCTCCCACCCGCCTTGGCAGGGCGGTCTGCAAGTCGGCCAGATCCTCTTGCAGGAGCTGCAGCTGAATATCGACCGCGCCTAGCGGATTGCGCACCTCGTGGGCGACGGAGGAGGCCAGTCGTCCCAAGGCGGACATCTTTTCCGCCTGCCACATTTCCCGCTCGGCGCGCTTGAGCTCGGATATCTCCCGCAGGGCCAGCAAGACCAAGGCTGGGTGGGATGCCGCTGCGGTCAGCGTCTGGAAACTGGTGCGCAACCAGCGGGTGTCCCCGGACGGCGGGGTGTGCTGTACGTCTTGATCGACGGCGGTCTCGCCGACGAGGGCGCGTCGCGCCAATCCGGCCAGCTCGCAATCCGCGTCGAGGATCTCGCTGACGAGCCTGCCGCTCGTCTGGCGGTCGAGGGAGAGGAGGCGATAGGCGGCGGGATTGCCGAACAGCACGCGTCCGTCGCCGTCGAAGAGGAGGACGCCCTCGCTGAGTCGAGAGAGCATATCGGTCGCCGTCTGGGCGCTGAGGGTGTTCAGGTTTGACACGTGTCCTGGCAGTCGGTAGGCTTGCTCATTCTCAAGGCAGCTGGCTCCCTCACACACACTCACTCTCGGCGCGCATGGCGAGAGGGAAGGGGAGGCGAAGGGAGACCGATGACGGCACCGGCGAAGGATAGCGAAATCGCCGTCGAGCGCAAGCGGCGCGTCAAGGCGATGTTCAACGCCATCGCCCTGCGCTACGATCTGCTCAATCACCTGTTGAGCGCCGGCGTAGATCTGTATTGGCGTCGGCGCGCCCTCTCCCTGGTGCGCGCGGTCGGTCCGCGTCGAGTGCTGGATCTGGCAACAGGCACCGGGGACTTCGCTCTGGCCGCCCGGCGACTGCGGCCGCAGCGCGTCATCGGCGTGGACGTGGCTCTGGCCATGTTGCGGCTCGGCGTCCGCAAATCGGCTGCCCGCCGCGTGGGAGGGAGGGAGGCGGCTCGGCTGATGGCCGGTGACGCGGAACAGCTGCCCTTCCGGGACGGCTGCTTCGACCTGGTGACCGCCGCCTTCGGGGTCCGCAACTTCGGAGACATTCCGACCGGGTTGAGGGAGGCCTGGCGGGTTCTGATCGGTGGTGGTGAGCTGCTGATTCTCGATTTCACCGAGCCCACGCTGCCCGGGTTCAGACAGCTGTACCGTTTCTACTTCAGCTTCATTCTGCCCTTTGTCGGCGGCATCGTGTCCGGACAGCGGCAGGCGTACAGTTACCTGCCCCAGTCGGTGGGGAGCTTCCCGCAAGGGGCGGCGTTCCTCGAGCTCATGGCGGATGCCGGCTTCGAGATGACTCGCGCCAAGCGCTTGACCCTGGGCATCTGTGCGGTATACCAGGGTCGCAAGCCTCAAGCCCGTGCGCCCGCCGGGGATTGACCCTTCCCGGTCCGGTGGATACGTTCGGGACATACACCGCGCTCCTGTCTGGGCGCGGGCCCTGAACCAAGAGCGGGCGGACAGACAAAGAGAAATGATCTTCGAAAAGCAGATCGACGGTGCCGGACTGGCCGACATTCAGCACAAGGTCAGTTCCGGCCAGCGGCTGAGCAGCGACGACGGGCTGCGGCTGTACGGTTGTGACGATCTGCCGGTGCTCGCCTTTCTGGCCAACAGCGTGCGGGAGGCGAAGCACGGGGACACGACCTACTACGTCCGCAATCAGCACATCAATTACACCAACATCTGCAACAAGCTGTGCAAGTTCTGCTCGTTCTATGTGAAGCCGAGGGACGAGCGGGGGTACGCGCTCTCCCCTGAACAGGTACAGCAGCGGATCACCGAGTACGCCGAGACGCCGATCACCGAGATTCACATGGTCGGCGGCGTCAATCCCCGCCTTCCCTACTCCTATTACCTGGAGCTGCTGCGGGCCATGAAAGAGGCCAGGCCCAGCGCCCATCTCAAGGCCTTCACCATGATCGAGATCGCCCAAATCCAGCGCATCGCCAAGAAGCCGCTGGCAGAGGTGCTGTCAGATTTGAAGGAGGCCGGGCTTGAGTCGCTTCCGGGAGGAGGAGCGGAGGTCTTCAGCGACAGGGTGCAGGAAGAGATGTTCTGGACCAAGAGCGACTCCGAGGACTGGCTCCGCATCGCCGCGGCCGCACACCGCGCCGGGCTGCCGACGAACGCCACCATGCTCTACGGACATATCGAGAACACGCTTGAAAAGGTCTACCACCTGACCAGACTGCGGGACGTCCAGGACGAGACCGGTGGCTTTCTGGCCTATATCCCGCTCTCCTTCCATCCCGAGCGCACCGAGATCGACCACCTGCCGGGCCCCACCGGTGTTCTCGATCTGAAAGAGATCGCCGTGGCTCGTCTGATGCTCGACAACTTCCCCCACATCAAGACCTTCTGGATCATGAACAGCATCGAGATATCGCAGGTGGCGCTGTGGTACGGTGCTGACGACATCGACGGCACGGTGATGGACTACGAGATCACGAGATCGAGTTACGAGGACACCGAGCAGCGCCTGTCGCAGACGGAATTGCTGGATCGCATCGCCGAGGCGGGTAGAGAGGCGGTGGAGCGGGACAGCCTTTACAATTTGGTCCCGTTGTGATCGACTGAGGCTTGCGCCTCATTTGCGAGTTCGCTGTTGTGAGTTTATCTGGGACGACTCGAGCGGTAAATGTTCAACAGGGAGGAGTGCGGGCAGATGGCAACCACTCAGCGGAATAACCAGTAGTGCAGGTAATCGAAGACATCGCCGACAAGGTCGAAGCGGGCCGACGCCTGACAGTCGAGGATGGGCGCCGATTGTTTCAGCACCCGAATCTGACCGAGCTCGGCATACTGGCGAACTTGGTGCGCGAGCGGAAACACCCCGAGCCCGTGGTCACCTACAATGTCGGCAGGAACATCAACTACACCAATGTGTGCTGGGTGAAGTGCGATTTTTGCGCCTTCTACCGGCCGCCGGGATCGGACGAGGGGTACCTGCTGTCGACCGAGGTTATCTTCGCCAAGATAGACGAGCTGGTGGCCTTTGGCGGCGCGGAACCGAAGTCGTGTGAGATCCTGATGCAGGGAGGGTTGAATCCAAAACTGAGGCTCGACTACTACGAGGAGCTGCTCAGTCGGATCCGCGATCGCTACCCGATGGTGCAGCTCCACTGCCTCTCGGCCACGGAGATCATCTACATCGCCCACCTGTCCAGACTTTCGCTGGCCGAGACTATCGGCCGTCTGCGGGCGGCGGGGCTTGATTCCATTCCCGGTGCCGGGGCGGAGATCCTCAGCGACGAGGTCAGGGACGTCATCGGCTTTCGCAAGGACCGCACCGATGAGTGGCTGGAGGTGCACCGCGTCGCTCACGGTCTGGGCATGGCCACCACGGCGACGATGATGTACGGACACGTGGAGAGTCTCGACCAGCGGCTCGAACACCTGCGGCTGCTGCGCCAGCTCCAGGATGACACGGGGGGGTTCACCGCCTTCATCGCCTGGAACTTCCAACCTGACGCCACCGCGCTGGGGGCGGATGCGACCCGCTGGAACGGCGCCGTGGCCACCGGCTACGACCACTTGCGAACAGTGGCGGTAGCGCGCCTGTTCCTCGACAACTTTGAAAATTTCCAGGCCTCGTGGGTGACGCAGGGTCCGAAGATCGCCCAGGTGAGCCTGCGCTACGGCATCAACGACTTCGGCAGCACCATGCTGGAGGAGAACGTGGTGAGTGCCGCCGGTACGAGCCACACCAACGACATGAACCTGGAGACGATGGAGCGATTGATCGGCGATGCCGGGTACGAGCCTCGCCGCCGCAACACGCGATACCAATCCGTCGCCACCCGGGCGGAACCCGCAGCGCTGCAGGCCGCGGGCTCCGCATGACGGTGGTGCGTCTGGGAGCGGTCAGTTTTCTCAACGCCAGACCTCTGACCGCCGCCCTCGCTGANGGGGACGGCTGCTTCGATCTTATCTACGATGTGCCNTCGGCGTGCTCGGCGGCTCTGCGCCAGGGCCGCATCGACCTCGGTCTGATTCCCTCCATCGAATACGCCACCAGCCCGGCAGCCTACTGTATCGTGCCCGACATCGCCATCGGCTGCAACGGCGAGGTGCTGACGGTGCGGCTGTTCTTTCGCGGCGATCCGAGGCAGATCCGTCGGGTGGCGGTGGACACCAGCTCGCAGACTTCGGTTGCCCTCCTGCGCATCCTGCTGAAGGAGCGCTACGGACTGTCGCCGGAGTTCCGCTGCGCTTCACCGGACCTGGACGCCATGCTGCATGGGTCGGAGGCGGCGCTCCTCATCGGCGACCCGGTGCTGCCGCTGGTGGACGTAGAGAACGCGGTCAGGGGGGATTCGCTTGCGGGCGCTTCGGAGCGGCGAAGCCTGGACCTGGGCAGCGAATGGCGCGAGCTTACCGGTCTGCCGTTCGTCTTCGCTTTCTGGGCGGGTCGGGAAGGGGCGGTGGACAGGGGGCAGGTAGAGGAACTGATACGGGCCCGCTGCCGCGGCGCGGGGATGGCGGCTGAAATCTCCCGCGCCTTCCAGAGGGAGCGAGCAGGGCCGGCCGAGCTCTACGAGCGCTACCTCCGGGACCACATCACCTACGACCTGGGTGAAGGCGAGCTGCGAGGTCTGCGGGAATTCTACCGGCTCGCCCGCGTGCACGGGGTCATCGAGGCGGAGCCGGAGCTCCGCTTTTACGACCGACCGGAGCTTATCGAGGGATTGACTCAACGGTGAGCTATGCGCCGTAGTCGAGAAGGACTTCGTCCCTCTCGTCCGGGGGATCGAATTCTTTCTCGCGCGGAGGAGGCAGACCCAGGGAGATTTGGGATTCGTACGATTCGGCTAGGAGGATTTCGCTTTTTACATGATTGCGATTCGACCCCTGCATGCGGTGGCAGCATACGGCCGCATGATCAAGTTTTCTCACTCGGTGTTCGCCTTGCCTTTTGCGCTGAGCGGCGCGGCCATGGCGGCGACTCGGTCGGGGGTCACACTGTCTCAGATCGGCTGGATCGCGCTGGCTATGGTGGGCGCCCGCAGTGCCGCCATGGGGTTCAATCGCCTCGCCGACCGCCATATCGACGCGGCCAATCCGCGCACCAGTAATCGAGAGCTGCCGCAGGGGGTGGTTTCGACCAGGGCCGTGTGGTTGATGGTTCTGTTGTCGTCCGCGCTGCTGGTGTGGGCCGCTGACCGACTCAACCCGCTGTGTCTCTATCTGTCGCCGCTGGCTCTCCTCATCCTGCTCTCCTACTCCTACACCAAGCGCTTCACTTGGGCCTCCCACCTGGGGCTGGGTCTGAGTCTGGGACTGGCGCCGGTGGGGGCGTGGATCGCCGTCAGCGGAAGTGTAACACCGGTGCCAGTGGTCCTGGGGCTCGCAGTATTAGCCTGGGTGGCGGGCTTCGACATCCTCTACGCCTGTCAGGATCACGCCTTCGACGTCGCGGCGGGCCTGCACTCCATTCCGGCCCGCTTCGGCCTGCGGCGATCTCTCCACGTGGCCCGCTTCCTGCACGCTCTCACGGTCATCCTGATGCTCATCGTCGCCGATCTGATGGGGCTCAACTCCCTCTACCTGCTGGGTGTGGCCGTCATTGCCGGTCTTCTGTTCTACGAGCACCGACTCGTCAAAGTGGAGGATCTGACCCGGGTCAATACCGCCTTCATGACCATGAACAGCATCGTCAGCGTCGGCTACTTCGCCTTCACCCTGGCGGATCTGCTGCTCCTGGGCGACGGTGGGCCGCTGCTGCAACTGTGAAAAGTCGAGAACAATGAGAGTCAGCCTGGACCCACAACCCCCTCCCTCGTTCGGCCAGATCCTGGGAGAGGACGGGCCCGAAACGGTATTCCAGGTTCGCACCACCGCCCCCGGCCCGCAGGGGCGTCTCCCCCTCAGTGAGGAGGAGGTGGTGGGCCGTCCCAGTGGCGACATCTTCGCCTACAGTCAGAACGCGGGGATGGGTTGGAATCCGTCTGAACTAGGCCGCAAGGAGTTCCTCATACTCAGCACCATGGGGGGCATCCGCGCCGCCGACGGCACCCCCATCGCTCTGGGCTACCACACCGGTCACTGGGAGGTGGGGTTGCTGATGGAGGCGGCGGCGAGGGAATTCCAGCGGTTGGGTGCCATCCCCTTTGCCGCTTATTGCTCCGACCCGTGCGATGGGCGCACCCAGGGCACGACCGGCATGTTCGACAGCCTGCCCTACCGAAATGACGCAGCCGCGGTTTTGGGCAGGCTCATACGCTCGCTGCCGAACCGGCGGGGCGTGGTCGGCGTGGCCACCTGTGACAAGGGGATGCCGGCGATGATGGTCGCCCTCGCCGGGGCTCGCCGGCTGCCGGTGGCGGTCGTACCCGGCGGGGTCACCCTGCCGCCCCAGCAGGGGGAGGATGCGGGGAGGATCCAGTCGGTTGGGGTGCGGCTGGCGCACGGGGAGATGACCATCGACGAGGTCAACGACCTGGGCTGTCGAGCCTGCGCCACGGGCGGCGGCGGATGCCAGTTCCTGGGTACGGCAGCTACCTCGCAGGTCGTGGCCGAGGCGCTGGGGCTGGCGCTCCCCCACGCGGCGCTGGCGCCCTCAGGCGAACCGGTATGGCTGGACATGGCCACTCGTACGGCAGCGGCGGTGATGGGAATGGAAGCAGCGGGGATTTCGTCTGGCGACATCCTCACGGATGAGGCGATTGACAACGCCATGGTCACCCACGCCGCTTTCGGCGGCTCGACCAACCTCATCCTCCACATACCGGCCATCGCCTACGCAGCCGGCAGGCGGCGACCGACCGTGGAGGACTGGGACCGGGTGAACCGGCAGGTGCCCCGCCTGGTGGACGTGCTGCCCAACGGGCCGCAGTATCACCCGACGATCCGCGCTTTCCTGGCGGGAGGAGTACCGGAGGTCATGCTCCACCTGCGCTCCCTCGGACTTCTGCAAGAGGGCTGCCCGACGGTGACCGGCCGCACGGTGGGTGAGAATCTGGACTGGTGGGAGGGCTCACAGCGTCGCCGGCGGTTCCGAGGCGTCCTGCGGGAAATCGACGGCATTGATGCCGACGACGTCATCATGGCGCCGGATCGGGCGCGCGAACGAGGGCTGACGAGCACGGTCTGCTTCCCCGTCGGCAACCTCGCGCCTCAGGGATCGGTGGTGAAGGCGACCTCCATCGACCCGGCGGTCCTGGACGAGGACGGCGTCTACCGGCTGCGGGGGCCGGCGCGGGTGTTCACCGCCGAGCGGGAGGCGATCGCCGCCCTCAAGGGCCGGCAGATCCGCCCCGGAGACGTCATGGTGCTGCTCAGCTGTGGGCCCATGGGCAGCGGCATGGAGGAGATCGCCCAGATCACGACGGCGCTGAAATACCTCGAGTACGGCGAGAAAGTGGCGGTGCTCACCGATGCCCGATTCTCCGGCTTCTCCACCGGCGCCTGCATCGGGCACATCGGCCCGGAGGCGCTGGCCGGAGGGCCGCTGGGCAAGCTGCGGGAGGGGGACGTGGTGGAGATTGTCGTCGACACCCGACGACTCGAGGGGCGCGTCGATCTGTTGGGCACCGGCGAGGGGGAGAGACTCTCGGCCGCGGCCGGAGACGCCCTGCTGGCCGCGCGCACGACACGCGACGATCTGGCCGCGGAGGAGGAACTTCCGGACGAAACCCGGCTGTGGGCGGCGCTGCAGGATGTGGGGGGTGGGACCTGGGGGGGATGTGTCTACGATGTCGATGCCATTATTCAGGCCCTGGAGGCGGGGCGGGCAGCGGATGGCGGGGGGGAGGAGGGGAGTTGATGGCGGATGTGAAGGAGGTCGTCGTCGGTGTCACCGGTGCGAGTGGCGCACTCTACGCGACTCGCCTGCTGAGAGCGCTGTTGGCGGGAGGGCACCGCGTTCACCTCATACTCTCGAAGTACGGCCGCTTTCTGCTGCGGGAGGAGCTCGGGTTCATGGGGGAGGGGAGGGAGGAAACAGTGCGGGAATTCCTGCAGCGGCTGTACGGGGAGGAGGTCAGCGGGGGCGTGCTGGAGGAATACGGCATCAACGACCTCACCTGCGCCATCGCCAGCGGCTCCGTGCTCACCGACGGCATGGCGGTGATCCCGTGCTCGGCCAAGACCTTCTCCGGGATCGCCTGTGGATCGTCTTCGAACCTGATCGAGCGGGCCGCCGACGTCACCTTGAAAGAGAAACGACCCCTCGTGGTGGTACCTCGCGAGACGCCCCTCAATCTGATCCAGTTGCGGAACCTGACCGCCCTGGCCGAAGCCGGGGCCACGGTGCTGCCGGCGATGCCCGCCTTCTACCAGAAACCCCGTTCATTCGATGATCTGGGTGATTTCATGGCCGCTCGGGTACTCGATCTCCTGCACATTGAGCACAAGCTGTTCCCGCGCTGGCGCGAGTGACCGAGTGAGGGAAGGGCGAGTTTCGATACCTGGACAGGGCGCGGCGGACGGCAGGCGCCAATCCCGCCGGCTGGGGAGACGACGGTCGAACGTATC
>PBRM01000049.1 GCA_002725915.1 Gemmatimonadota bacterium | reverse complement strand
AACTTCCGACACCCCGTCCGGTGGGTCGGTGCGGACCGGATCCACGGCAATGATCGTCATGTCGTACCCTTGGGCACGCTTCGTCGTCTCCAGCCCAAAACCGCCCAGACCGACGATGCCGAGTGTCCCCCCCGTCAGTTCGACCACTTTCCCGCCGCCCCATCGGCGCTCCTGCTTGGACTCCGCGGCGGCGGCTATACCCCTGGACAGGGCAAGCAGCAGGGCCCATGCATGCTCGCCTCCCTGAGGCGCATACAGACCCGCCATGTTGGTAATGACGACGTCGCGCTCGATAATCTCGGGAAAGAGGAGCTTGTCCATCCCGGCGCTGAAAGACTGGATCCAGCGCAGGTTCGGCGCGGCCGCGCACACGGTGGGCATGAACCGACCAAGGAGCACTTCGGCATCCGCCGCTTCCCGTACGGCCTCCTCTTCCTCCTTGACGCGAACCAACTGATGGTCGCCGTGAGACCGGACCAATCGGGTCATGGCGTCGATCTGCTTATCGTCAAATTCGAAGTGCACCAGTATCTTCATTCCGAATCGCTCCTCACTCGCCGGGGCCAGCATCGGCCAGTATCCGGTCTATCTGGTCGCCGAGAGATTGACCCAGGCGCGGGCCGTAGGCGCTGACAACGCGGGCGCCGGCGTAGGTGCCGAGAGCCGCGGCTTGGTTTAGCGAGTGGCCCCTGGTAAGGCCGGCGAGGACGCCACCGGCGAAGGAGTCTCCGGCGCCGGTAGTATCTACGGCCTCGACGGAGACACCAGGAACATCAAAGCGTCTACCACCCTCACAGGTCACAGCTCCTCGGGATCCACAGGTGACACACGCAGCCGGTACGAGGTCTGCCAAGGCCGCAACGGCAGATTCCAGGACGGCGACACCGGTGTAGGCACACGCCTCCTCCTGGTTACAGAACAGCAGATCGACGCCTCCGGAAACGAGGACCTCGAAGCGCTCTCTGAAGGCGGCCACGATGGATGGGTCGCTGAGGGTAAGGGAGATGGCGGTGCCCGACTGGCGGGCGATTTCCTGTGCCTTCATGCAGGCCTTCAGTCCCAGCTCAGAAGTCAGGAGATATCCCTCCAGATAGATGAACCGGCTCGACTTAATCGTCACTTCCGACACTCGCTCGGGTCCCATGCCGCTGCTGGCCCCGAGAAAGGTGTTCAGAGTTCGGTCCGCATCGGGAGTGACGAAGACGATGCACTGGCCGGTTTTCCCCGGGGTGCGGCAATCCGGGCTGGTCCCCACTCCCGCTCGCTCCAGGTCTTCCCGGTAAAAGCGGCCCCAGTCGTCATCGCCGACTTGGCAAGCGTAAAAGGCGCTTCCCCCAAATCTTGAGACGGCGATTGCGGTGTTGGCTGCCGAGCCGCCGGAGGCCGAATTCGCCGATTCGCTGGCCAGGGCCTCGAGCAACTCCGTCTGCCGAGTCTGATCGATAAGGGTCATCACACCCTTGTCGACGCCCAGCGCCTGAAGGGTGTCCTTCGACACCGTATATTGAAGATCCACGAGTGCGTGGCCGATACCGTAAACGTCGAATCGATCGCTCATAATGGAACTGTAGCCCTAACTGCCCGTTGATAAAGCCCATTTACGCTACGATGGGACAGCAAAGCGACTTTATCAACGCTGCCAAAGTCCTTTGGTGACGGGTTATGTTGAAGAGAAAAATAGGGCAAGTCCATCAGCCTGCAAGGGGAGCGGTGATGGGGACGGGACGATCCTCCTCTTGCAGCCGTCAGAGTCACAGCGTATATATTATGTGAGCGTCGATCGTCTGGCGTTCTGCGCAAATTGATGTATGTAACCGCCCACCCGTCGAGTGAGGAGAACACCTATCGCCAAACAGCAGACGTTCACCAGAATCAACGATGCCATCCGCGTACCCCAGGTTCGGCTGATAGACGCGGACGGCGAGCAGCTGGGAGTCATCGAAACTGTCTCGGCAATGGAGAGGGCAGAGCAGGCCGATCTGGATCTGGTCGAAGTGGCCCCCGAAGCGAGGCCGCCGGTTTGTCGGATCATGGACTTCGGCAAGTATCGATACGACAAGGAGAAGAAGGAGAAGGAGGCGCGCAAGAAGCAGCACAACGTGCAGATGAAAACGGTTCGCATCAAGACCGCCAACATCTCCGAGCACGACATGGAGTACCGTCTCGGGCACATCCGGGAATTCATCGGCAAGGGCAACCGGGTCAAAGTGAGCATGCGCTTCTTTGGCCGCCAGATGGCCTTCAAGGACCGCGGCAGGCAGGTCATGCAGGACGTGGCGGAGAAGCTCGAAGACGTTGCCAAGGTGGACCAGATGCCCACCATGGAAGGTCGTGAAATGTCGATGATCCTTCGTCCCGTCTAGAGTGCTGTCGCAGGAATCCCCTACTTTTCGAGCGCCGATCCATTGAATGGTTGACCGAATCGCTGGCGTGATTCGGTCAACCTACGTTCGCTGTCCGGATCCGAATCGTGGCGCGATCCGTCCTCGGCCCTGATTCGCTCCCTCGACGGTTTCCACAGCAGGTCTCGGTCGCGCGCGTTGCGAACCGGGCGCTAGAGCCCTTTCGGATTTATCCGCCCAATCAGGCAAGTTATCTCTGCGACAGCAAAAAGCAACGTGTTGAGGAAGTCGATGTGGCCATTATAGCGAAATGCGACTTATCCGTAGACTTGCTCAATCGCGTTGTCTAAGTAATTAACGTCGACGCATCTTGTCCCAGTATGAATAGAACAGAAGGAGGGGAGATAGGCGCTGGACCTCCCGGAAGTATCCCGGGCCCCCTGGGTTGGCTCGCCACTTGGAGTAGACAGGCCGCCGGCCTGGAGCGGAGTGATTCCGGCAGGTGCCACCATCCGAATGGAGAGTTCGTTTCGATCGACGCGCGGAAACCTCGAGGCACCCGGAGATAGAACGGGCTCAGGTTGAGCGCTGGAACAGGGAACCCTGTTGTTGGTCAGACGGAAGAGGGAGAGGCGGGGACGAACGGGTGTTAGAAACGGGGGCGGGGCGGCGGAATACTGTCGCCTTCCTGGTCGGCCGAAGGTGTATCACCCTCTTCGAGCTGGCGAGTGAAAGCGCTAATTCGCTCATCAGCCTCACTGAGGAGAGATTCCTTGTTCCGTCTAGTCTCAAGCACTTTCTCAGCTACTTCCATGGCGGCGAGAATGGCGATATCGAGGGAGGATCGTCTTCCCGCGCTCTCTGCGGCGGATCGCATCATCTGATCCAAGTAGTCGGCGGCCTTGAGGATATGAGCACTATCGGCCGAATCGCTGGCGATCTTGAATGAGTGGTCGTATATCGTAACTAACGTACTATTATCTCTCGCCATTAGGATTTCATAACTGAGCACTGGGGGGTGCCCGTCTAAAAAAAAATGGGGGACTTCCGCGATCTCCCCTTACTCCCGGAAGCCCCCTCTGCTGCGCGCATTACCACGTGGTGCGTCACAATATATGGTGGATGAAAAAGAATGTCAACCATATATTGCGTTTTTTTGCAGTTTTTCTGCTTGGATAAGGGCAACCCGCTATCGCGCACAGGATTGCACTGCCGCACATTCACCTCTTAGTCAGAACATCTGAGATAACCCCCTGTGTGAGAGCCCACTCCTGCTGCGTAAGAGGGCCTGGTGACATCTGCTGACTATGCATGGCCGCCCCAGGCTGTGAAAGCCAGGCTGCGGGAGGTCATCTTCCTATTGCGGTCCAGACCGCCAATCCGGATCTTTGGATGTCCCCGTCAAACGGATGTGGTTCGACTGGCGCTAGTCGCGTACTGACTCAACGGGGGGGCAAGCGCCCGAAATACTTCGTCATTCTCACGCGGGGGTCAGGCTATTCCTTCTCCTGTGGTGCAGGCCCGGTGATCAGGATCCAGCTGGGTGCAGATGGAGTTAGAGATCGTTTATCAGGGCTTCTTACGATTGAATCATGGATATATCTGAGTTAGGTAACGTTCTGAAGGATGGGTTTGAGGGGGAGGTGCGCCTGGACGATATCTCCCGGATGCTGTACAGCACAGATGCCAGCATCTACGAGATGAAGCCGCTGGGCGTCGTGCTTCCCAGGACCGTCCAGGACATAATTCAAGTCGTGAAGGCGGCTTCGGATTTTGGTATCTCCCTGGTCCCGCGCGGAGCCGGAACGAGTCTCGCAGGGCAGTCGGTGGGGCGGTCACTGCACCTAGACTTCTCCAAGTACCTCACCGGCATCCTGGAGCTCAATGCCACTGAGCGCTGGGTGCGAGTCGAGCCCGGGGTAGTCCTGGACGAGCTCAACGCCTTCCTGAGACCCCACGACCTCATGTTCGCTCCGGATGTGGCCACCAGCAGCCGCGCTAATGTGGGCGGCATGATCGGCAACAACTCGAGCGGCGCTCATTCTCTCATCTACGGCAAGACTATCGATCACGTGGCAGAGGTGACCGCCGTTCTGTCCGACAGCTCGTTGGTGCGGTTTGGCCCCCTCGATGATGTCCAGTTGGCTGCAAAGATGGCACAGACGGACCTCGAGGGAGCTGTCTACCGAGGCCTGCGGCAACAGGTGGCGAAGCACGCAGATGAGATACGGGACCGTTTTCCCAGCGTCATGCGGCGAGTATCGGGATATAATCTGGATGAGCTCCTCCTCTCCAATGGAGAACCCTTCGACCTCAGCAAGATCGTCGTCGGCTCGGAGGGCACTCTGTGCGTCGTAGTGGAAGCGCGACTCATGCTGGTGGAACGCCCGCGACATACGGCACTGGTGGCGTGTCACTTCCAGGACATGGTAGAGGCCTTGCGGGCGAATGTGCAGATCCTGAGCACCGACCCTTCTGCTGTGGAGCTGACCGACCGGGTGCTCCTGGACCAGACGAGGAACTCCATCGAGCACGCCCCCAGCCGACGTTTTCTGGAAGGAGATCCGGAAGCGCTGCTCTTCGTCGAATACTGCGGGGAGTCGCGGGAAGAACTGGAGGCGCGGGCGGATGGCCTCGAGGGTCTCCTCAGAGTCAAAGGGCTGGGCTACGCCTGTGTTCGCGCCTTCGAGCCCGGTCAGCAGAAGGATATGTGGGAGCTGCGCAAAGCTGGCCTGGGACTGCTCATGGGCATGCGGGGAGACGCCAAGCCCACTTCAGGAGTCGAGGACACCTGTGTGCCGGTGGAATCCCTTCCAGAATACGTCAGCCGGGTCCGCGCCATGATGGACGAACACGGGGTCGTCGCCCAGATGTACGGCCACGCCAGCGTAGGAGTCGTGCACATTCGACCGATCCTCAACATGAAGGAGCCGCAGGGTGTACAGCTCCTGAGGCACTTCGCTGAACAAATGAGCGACATGGTGCTGGAATACGGCGGCAGCATGTCGGCCGAACACGGGGACGGGCTGGCGAGAAGCGAGTGGATTCAGAAGATGTTCGGCCCCCGGATCGCCGCCGCATTTGCGGAGGTGAAGAAAGTGTTCGACCCCAACGGTATCATGAACCCGGGCAAGATCGTCGATGCGCCACTGATGGACGAGAATCTCCGTTACGGAGGGGATTACCGGTCCGCGGCGGTGGAAACGCATTTCAGCTTCGACAGAGAGGGAGGCTTTCAGCAGGCGGCGGAGCTGTGCTCCGGCATCGGTCACTGCCGCAAGAAACTGGTGGGTACCATGTGTCCCTCCTACATGGCCACGCTGGAAGAGGAGCACTCTACCCGGGGCAGGGCCAACGCCCTGCGCGCTGCCCTCACTGGGGGGCTGCGCGGGGGACTGGTCGGCGAGGATCTGCATCAGGTGATGGATCTCTGTTTGGAATGCAAGGCCTGCAAGGCGGAATGTCCGTCCAGCGTGGACATGGCCAAGCTGAAGTACGAATTCCTCGCTCACTATGGTGAGGCCCACGGGTATTCTCTTCGGGCGCGACTTTTCGGCCACATCGATCGCTTGAATCGCTGGCTGTCGCCGGTGGCGTCGGTGGCCAACTGGCTTGCGCGCAGCCGGGTGAATCGCTGGCTTCTCGATCACCTGTTGGGCATCGATCGCCGTCGTCACCTGCCCGCGCTGGCCTCGGAGACCTTCTCGAGCTGGTTCCTCAAGAGATCCCACAAGAGGGGGGGCACCCGAGGGAAGGTCGTTCTGTTCAACGATACTTTTACCGAGTACAACGAGCCCCAAATCGGCATGGCGGCCACTTTCATCCTAGAGAGCGCGGGCTTCGAAGTCCTGCTGCCTCGGAAGCGGCTCTGCTGCGGTCGACCCATGATTTCGAAGGGGTTCCTCCGAGAGGCCAAGCAGAGAGCCCGGGACAATGTCGAGGAGCTCGCGCCTTATGCACTGGAGGGTGTGCCCGTAATCGGTCTCGAGCCCAGCTGTATTCTCACCTTTCGCGACGACTATCTCGACCTGCTAGCCGACGACCCGAAGGCCCGTGCCGTGGCCCACCGGGTATCCATGTTGGAGGACTTTCTGATCTCCCTGAAGGAAGAGGGCAAACTGGATATTGCCTTCACCAACAGCCGCCGGCGCGTGCTTGTGCACGGCCACTGCCACCAGAGGGCCCTGGTCGGAGTTGGTGCTACCTTGGAGGTGTTGAGGATGCCGCCTAATTTCGAGGTGGAGGAGATTCCCTCAGGGTGCTGTGGCATGGCCGGCGCCTTCGGCTACGAGAAGGAGCACTACGACATATCCATGAAGGTAGGAGAGGAGCGACTTTTCAAAGCGGTGCGGTCGGCGGGTGAAGGGGCGGTCATCGCCGCCGTGGGGACCTCCTGCCGGCACCAGATCGCCGACGCCACCGGCAAACGGGCGCGCCACTGGGCCGAGATTCTGGTGGAGGCCCTGTAGTCTGGCGTTGTCGGGACGTCTGCGCCGTCAATGCTTGCAGCCCGTTGATAAAGCCCATTCACGCTACGNGGCCGGTGGNAGGCCTTTGACCTCGACCGCCAGGGCCTATTTCGCCAGCAAGCGACTTTATCAACGGGCTGTTAAAGGGGCTTAGGCCCTTCACCGCCATACTGCAAACACCCAACCCAAAGAGAGGAGGCAGGCAATGGCATTCAACATCAGGGAGCGTGGACGTCTAACCTATTACTTTGGGGGGGATCACCCCACCCTGTCCGCGCTGGTGACGGAGAAACTGGATGGCGGCGATCTGAAGATCTATTTCGCCGGGCTCACCGGCGGCCATTCTGCGACAGGCGTCCTCGGTCTGGACGAGCTCAACACGATGAAACCCGAAGTGGAGGTTGGGCTGGTCTTCCGCTCTTGGGAGAAATGGCTTCAGGAAGCCGGCATTTGCGACTCCATATCCAAGATCGATTTCATCGAGGTTCACGCCTTTGCCGCGCAGCCCAAAACGCCCAATCCCATAGCCGACCCCGAGGGCTTTGCCGCCGAACAGAAGCGTCTGTACAAGGAGTACGGCGCGGCTTACAGCGGTTTCTTCCGAGACCACATGCCGGACTGCGGTGTGCCGGCGCGATTCACCGTGCACGTTGTGGATTTCCCGGACAAGGCGGCGTCGTACGAGTTCTACAGCGTGGGACTGTACCAGAAAGAACTCCACCAGGGATGAGATGCTGACGGCGGCTTGAGAGGGATGGGGGAGAGAGAGGTGGCTGGCAGATCTATTCGAAAAGATCCAGCTGCCGACTCTCCTCTCCGCCAAAACTCGAGACCCCCAGTCCGAGCAGCCGAACGCCGCGCCGACCCGCATCGGTTCGCTCTATAAGCTCGCAGGCCCTGCGCAGGAGGGGAGCACCTCGGTCCTCCGGGAGGGGTCGCGTCTGTGATCTGGTTACCGTTTCGAAACCCGGATACCGCACCTTTAGCGTCAAGACTCGGCCGCTCAATCCCCGACGTCGCAGGCGCCCTGATAATCCCTCAGCCAGCTGCTTCAGCGCGCTGCGCATTTCTCCCGCATCGTACAGATCGGTAGTGAAGGTGGTCTCGCTGCTGAGCTGCTTGGGTTCGCGCTCGGGAGTGACGGGGTCGTCGTCGATGCCCATCGACAGACGGTGTAGGCGCGCACCTCTTTTTCCGAGGCGTCGTACCAGCTCCTCTTCGGGCACTTGGCCAAGCTCCCCAACAGTGGTCACCGCTATCTCCAGCAAGCGGAGTCGGGTCACCTCTCCCACACCAGATATCTTCGCCACCGGTAGCTCGCGCAGGAAGTCGTGGACAGCTCCGGGCGCAACGACCACCAGGCCGTCCGGTTTTTTCAGGTCGGAGGCGATCTTGGCCAGGAACTTATTGGGGCCCACCCCGGCCGACGCGGTCAACCGTAGCTGCCGGCGTATGTCGGCCTTGATCATCCTGGCCGCACGCTGCCCGAAGGGTATGTCCAACTTGTTGAAGGTGACGTCCAGATAGGCCTCGTCCAGAGCGACGGGTTCTACCAGGTCGGTGTATTGGTATAGGATCTCGTGAAGCTCGGCAGAGACCCGGCGGTATCTGCCGAAGTCGGCGGGGACGCGGATGGCGCGCGGACATTGGCGCATTGCGGTCTTCATGGGCATGGCTGAATGAATGCCGAAAGCGCGCGCCTCGTAGGAGGCGGCGGCCACCACACCGCGGCCTTCTGGGTCTCCGCCCACTACCACTGGCTGACCTCGCAGGCTCGGATCGTCGCGCTGCTCCACCGAGGCGTAAAAGGCATCCATGTCGATATGGATGACCTTGCGGTGATAGTGATGGGGCGGCTCGGGGGCGGGGAGCGTCATGCTCCCGCTGTAACGGGCAGTTCGATCACCTCAGCGGCGATGTCGGTGCTCTCGGCGGAGCTGGATGAGATCACCAGGTGGGTGCCCGGCGCGCAGTGGGTTTTGCGCAGGTAGGCGAGAGCGACGACGCTCTCCAGCCGGGTAGAGAGGGTGGCGGAAGTCACCTCTCCCACCTGGCGGTCTCCAGCCATGACGGCGGCGCCGCGCACCGGAGGCGGCCCGTCTTGCACTCTCAGCCCCACCAGTCGCTGCTTGACCTTGCCGTAGGTGTCGAGCCGGGCGATGACCTCCTGACCAATGTAGCAGCCCTTGTCCATGTGGATGGCGTCTTCGAGACCAGCTTCCCATGGATTGTGCTTGTCGTTGAGCTCGAATTCGAAGGCCGGAACTCCAGCTTCCACCCGCAGCATCTCTGCTGCTTCCTCTCCCAGGGGCGCGACTCCACGCTGCAGCAGCGCCTGCCATTGCTGGGCAATCGCCGCCGGTTCTCCCACCAGCCGCACGCCCGCACAGCCGTGGTGTCTATCCGAGCGGATGACCCATGGACCGCCGGCGCCGGCAGCGCTCAGAAGGTGGAAATTCTCCACAGCATCTGTATCGACGCCCAGTGTGGCCCGAATGGGCGCTGCGGCCCCAGGTCCCCAGATCTCCACCATGGCGGTGGTCCCGGTGAGGTCCTCCACTTCGATCTTCTCGACGAATAGAAATCGGTCTATCCAGGCGGGCAGGCGCTCTCGTGCTGGCGGACTCGCCACGACCAGAGTGGTCGACTCCGTCGCCCTGAGGAGGTCGACCAGCTCGACGATGCGTCCCCGGTTGTCGGCGAACACGGCCGGGCAGCCCTCTCCGGGTCCGAGGTGAACGACGTCGTTGGTGGTCGTGCGGTGGAGAAAGTCGAGGTGGTCGGCCCCGGTCAGGGACAACCGCGTCCAGTGGGAGACGTCGCGCATGACAGCGCCGCGCAAGGCCGCGCCGTACTCGGAGCCGGCATCGCCGTAGTGAGCGGGCATCCGCCA
>PBRM01000048.1 GCA_002725915.1 Gemmatimonadota bacterium | reverse complement strand
AGCCAGCGCTGCCCCCGCCTCCTGCCACATGCCCCGCGCCATCCCGCCGACGGCCCGTGACACGACCTGGGCGCCTCGGCCAACAGCTGGGGGGCGTCACCTTGTTTCTTCGCTTGCTTGCGTCGCTGGCGACTGCTTTTTCTTGCCATGCGGCTACCCGGGCTCCCTCACTCGCGCGCCCACCGACTCGGATTCATCCCCGGCGCCTCGCTGGCCATGTTGGCAGGCTTGTTGCCGCCGCCGAAATCCCAGAGACGGGTGTTGCGGCCACCGAAGAAGGGCCGCACAGCGTCCGGCAGCTTCGCCACTTCCCCCGGATCCCAGTCATCCACCCTGTCGACCGGCCCCGCCCACGCCGGCCGGTAGGCTATAGCCAGCATGCCCCGCGGCCGGTCACCGGTATTGGGATAGTTGCCGTGAAAAACCCGGTGGTTGATCAGGATAGCGGCGCCTGCCCGTGCCGTCACCATCACCTCCTCCGGATGTGACTCGAAGCGCTGATACGGGTTTCCGTCTGCGTGCATGGCCAGGTGGGAGTGCGGAACCACGCGGAACGGGGAGATATCGGGGGTCAGGTCGTCGAGGTAGTAGAGCACCCGGACCATGACCGGTACGCTGCCCTCGTACCCGAAGATTTGCGAGCCGAAGGGCTGGCCGTCGGTGTGCAGGCTGATCCCCGGGTGGCCCGGCTCGGAGCGCGCGTAGCCGTAGTGGGAGAGGATGATCTCCTCCCCCAGCAGCTCGCGCAGGAAAGCGATCGTGGGCGGATGGGCGACCAGGTCGGTGAGCACCCCCCCGACGAATTGGAGATTCGATCGGCCCCGCTGATGGACGCTGTAGTCCACCGGCGTGGTTTCGAGCTCGTCCGTTTCCGCTTTCAGCCGCGCCAGGTGATCGGCGTTCAGCAGGTCGGGCAGCAGCAGGTACCCCTCTACCTCGATCTGCCGAATTCGTTCCCCCAGGGTCAGGGCGGACCAGTCGCGTTCGTCGATACGTTGTTTCAATGGTTCTCTCTCCTTTGTGAGGCGATGGAGTCGGGCTTGCCCCCCCCTCACAGGCTGTCCGCTGGTGCCTCGAATTCGTCACGCAGTTCCATGCTTCGCCGCAACTTCCCAGCTGCCGGCTCCAGAGGACACCGAAACCGCGGCTCGATGTGCTGTGTCATCTCCGCCAGGCTGTCGGTCGCCGGCAGCGCGAAGCCGAAAAGCCTGTACACGAGACCGGAGATGAGGGTTCCCGAAGGACTTCAGGGCGGTTACCCAGCGATAGACCGTGCCGTAGACCGTCCACGCCACCCATCCAAAGATAGATCTTTGGCAGCAGGAAATCGACGTGGGCGGCCAGGTGCGTCAGGTCGTATCCCGTCAATGGCGAAAAGGCCGGTAACCGCGTTCCCACGCCTGCCGCCAGGGAGGAATCCACCTGAATCACGCCGGTGCACAGATCCTCGATGTAGGATGCTATGGAGTCGCTCTTGAGCAGAATCCCACCCGATACCCCGGTGCGTCCTCGCCAGGCGTCCTCGCTGCTAATGTGGCGACCCTTGCCCCGTCCGTCCAGGGATCGCAAGTTTAGCGCCTGACTTGCCGACCGCTGCGCGACAGTGCCCCGAGGGAGAACAGCATGAACCGCGAACACAGAATCGCCATGTTGGGCACCGGCTTTATCAGCCGCTTCTACACCACCGCCCTGCACGGCAGCCGGGGAAGCGACCTAGTCCATCTGGTCTGCTCCCGATCCGCCGACCGCGCCGAGGAGTTCGCCCGCGAGTGGGGGATCCCGAAGACCTGTACCGATCTGGGCCAGGCCGTGAACGACCCGGAGATCGACACCGTCATCATCGGACTCCCCAACAACCTGCACCTCGAAGCCGTCACCGCCGCAGCCGAGGCCGGTAAGTCGGTGCTCTGCACCAAGCCCCTCGGGCGCACCGCGGCTGAGGCCCGCCAGATGCGCGATGCCGTGGAGCGGTCCGCTGTCTTCGGGGGCTACCTCGAAGATCTCGTCTATCCGCCCAAAACGCTGAAGTCGCTGGAAGCGGTGAGGAACGGCGCCCTCGGCAAGGTCCTCTGGGTCCGATCGCGCGAGACCCATCCGGGGCCGCACAGCGACTGGTTCTGGGACCTGGAGCAGGCCGGCGGCGGCGCCATCATCGACATGGGCTGCCACTGTGTCGAGATCATCCGCAACTTTGTGGGCAAGGGCATCAGACCGGTGGAAGTCATGTGCTGGGCCGACACCCTGGTCCATCCGGTGGAGGCGGAGGATCACGGCATTGGCCTGGTGCGCTTCGAGAGCGGAGCCATGGGACAGTTCGAGGTCAGCTGGGCCTTCCGGGGAGGCATGGATCTGCGGGACGAGGTCTCGGGCACCGAGGGCACGATCTGGCTCGACCACTTCCTGAGAACCGGCATGGAGATGTTCACGGCTGTCGGCCAGGGCGGCTACGTGGCCGAGAAGGCGGAGAGTGAGACCGGATGGCTGTTCCCGGTGGGAGACGAGGCCCACGAGCTCGGCTACACTCACATGTTCATCGACATGTTCAACGCCATCGACAACGGCACCGAGCCCATGGAGACGTTCTACGACGGCTATGTCGTCAACGCCATCATCGACGCCTGCTACCTGTCGGCGAAGTCCAAGCGCTGGGAGCCGGTCGAACTCGACGAATGGCGCGGCGACGGAGAGACTCCTCAGGATCAAGCGGAGGAGACGATCGAGGGCGTCTACGTGGTCATCAAAGAGGAACGCATGCCGGACGGCAAGACCAAGCGCATCCTCAAGGAGCGCGCCAGCGGGCGCATCGTTCAGAGGATCACCTGAAAAGAATCTCTTGAGCAACGAAGCCGGCGCTCCAGTTCGTCTACAGCCCCGAAAGCGGCGTCTTCAACGCCCTGGCCGATCTCGCCCACAAGACGCTTTCGCAACTTATTCCTGCATCTCTGCGCCATCACTTTCTCCTCTCTCGGCATGCGCAGAGATTGGCAGCGATTCCTCAACGAACTGGGCACGCCAGTGGAGTTCCCCTCCGGGACGAGCTCACTGAGAGGTCCGGTGTCGAGCGCGTGCTTCTGCCAGCGGTCTTTCGCCGCGTCGACGATGAGCTACAGCAGTGGCTGGACCCCGATGCACTGGACGCCTGCGGCTCGATGGAGGATCTGCAGCAGCTCATCCGAAACGGGCTAAGGGGGGAATCCTCTGACCGCATTCCGCACCATCGCCATCCACTGCGCCAGCTGCCGCCACCTCCTGTACAAGTACCACAAGGGCGGGACCGGTGGTCTGGTCAAGTGCTTGCCGGACCGAATCGTCGAGGACCGCACCCGCGGAGATCTCCGCTGTCCGGAGTGCCGTCAGGAATTCGCCCGCCTTCAAATGATTGGCGGCAAACCGGCCCACAAGATCATCCGGGGCAAGGTCTACACCAGGGGAATGCGCAGAAAGTGAGTTCTCGATGCCCGTACTGATCGTGGCTGGAGAGCGGTCATGGGCGGCGATGGCCGGCCGCCGGCATAGGCGGCTGTCCCGGAATCGTGCGCACCCCCCGGCCCGGTGAACCAGCGGGCTGGTCGAGCCGTCGCGGGCCGCTGCTTCCGGCGGCGGGCAAGCGCCCGGTGAACGCAGCTGACGCAGCTCGGCCGTGGGGTCATCCCGCTTGATCGAATCCGCCCGCCCTGCCTATCTTCCCTGCGATTCTGATCACTCTCATCCCTCACTCTTTGCCACCCATCTCCCATTTCACCTAGCTGCTTCGTGGGCGTATGCAGGCCTGCCGTCCAACCCCAATCGAGGAGCTTGAATCATGAGCCAGCTGCAGTCGCCGCCGATCCCGACGCGCAAACTCGGTCGCACGGAATTCGTCGTCTCCGAAGTCGGCTTCGGGACAGCGCCTCTCGGTGAGCTGTTCGAGAAAGTGAGCGAAGCGGATGCCCAGGCCACGCTCGAAGCCGCCTGGGCGTCCGGCATTCGCTACTACGACACCTCGCCGTTCTACGGCTACGGCCTTAGCGAGCACCGCGTCGGGCACTTCCTGCGCCAGCGGACCGACGAGGAATTTGCCCTTTCCACCAAGGTTGGGCGCGTATTCAAGGCCTCCCGCCATCCCGACAGCTTCGATTCGGGTCTGTGGGCCGGCGGACTGCCCTTCGACTTCGCCTTCGATTACAGCTACGACGGCATCATGCGATCGTGGGAGGACAGCCTGCAGCGACTCGGTCTCCCCGCCGTAGACGTGCTGCTCATCCACGATCTCTATCACTGGTTTCACATCACCGACGAGCGTGTTTCGGCGTGCCTGTCACAGCTGTATACGAGCGGCTGGCGTGCCCTCGAGGAGCTGCGTTCCGGCGGCTGCATAAAGGGCATCGGGGCCGGGATCAATCAGGCGCCGATGATCCCCAGGTTCCTCGACCTGGTGGACCTCGATTTTTTCATCGTCGCCGTGCCCTACACCCTGTTGGATCAGGGTGTGCTCGATGACGAGTTCCCGCGCTGCGTCGAGCGCGAGGTCGGTGTCGTCATCGGCGCCCCCTTCGCCTCCGGTATCCTCGCCACTGGGCCCGTGGAGGGCGCCTACTACGCCTACTCACCCGCAACGCCCGAGATCCTCGAAAAAACACGGCGCATCCAGGCGGTCTGCGAGCGGCACGACACCCCGCTCGCCGCCGCCGCCATGCACTTCCCCCTCGCCCACCCCAGTGTGGCCGCCATCATTCCGGGGGCCCTCAGGCCCGAACAAGTGTCCGCCAACGTCGAGACCTACCGACGCACGATTCCCGCCGACCTGTGGGCGGAGCTCAAGCGAGAGGGATTAATCAGGGAAGACGCACCGACGCCGTAAGTCCCCATCTTCGTCAAAACCACCCGGAGAATCAGATGTCCGCCGACATAGAAGACCGCGGTTCTCAGATCCGCGTCACCGCCTTCAAGACCTTTCCGCTGGGCGCCAAGGGATACGTCAAGATCGAGACGAATATGGGCGTTACCGGCTGGGGGGAGATCAACAACATGGAGACCGCTGTCGCCTGCGCTCTGGCCGAGTCCCTCTCCGAAATCATCATGGGGGAGAATCCCACCCGCATCGAGCACCACTGGCAGCGCCTCTACCGATCCCACCGGAACCTGAGAGGCGGCGGGCTCATGACGCACGTCATCTCCGCCATCGACATGGCNCTCTGGGACATCTCCGGAAANCTNTACGGCGTTCCCGTGTACCGNCTCCTGGGAGGNCCNGTGCGCGACAAGGTCTGGATGTACCCGAGCCCGANGGCGATCAAGGTTTCGCCCGGGGGNCCCAAGCCNTTTGCCGGCACCCCGGCGGACATCCAGGATCTGCTCAAACGCGTCAGCGATGCCCGGGAGAAGGTCGGGCCGGACGGCGCCGTCATGTTCGACGCCCACAGCATGCTGCCGGCGCCGCTGGTCAAGCAATTCGCCAGCCACCTGGCCGCCGAGGAGCTGCTCTTTCTCGAAGAGGCCTGGGTGCCGGGCAACATCGAGGTCATGCGCAAGCTCCGCCAGTCCGCCTCCGTCCCCCTGGCCACGGGGGAGCGGGACCGCACCATCTGGGAAGTCAGGGAGATTCTCGAGGCCCAGGTCATCGATATACTGCAGCCGGACTGCGGTCACGGCGGCGGCATCAGTCAGATGAAGAAGGTGGCCGCTTTGGCAGAGGCCCACCACGTGCCGATCGCCCCCCATTGCACCATGTCCTCCCTGGGACTCACCGCCAGCCTGCACGTGGCCGCCTCCGTCCCCTTCTTCCTCATCCACGAGGGCTACAGCGACGTCCTGCCGGAAGAGATCGCCCGCAAGACGTGGCAGATGGATGAGGAGGGTTACGTCTCTTTGCCGGAGGGCCCCGGACTGGGAGTCGAGGTGAACGAAGCAAGAGTCGTCGAAATCGCGTCGGCCCCGCCCCGCCCATTCCAGTGGCCGGACAACCGGCTGGCTGACGGCTCAGTCGCGGATTATTGAGTTGGGCGGTAGCGGATACGCCAATGACTGACTGAATGGCCAACGACAGACAGTTCAAACTCAAGACCAAGTTCATCGGCACGCGCAATGTGCGCGAGTACCGCCAGACCATTCCCACCTGGGTCAATGCCGAAGATACAGTACTCGAAATTGGCTGCGAGTGGGGCACCACCACCGTCTTCCTCGCCCCCCACTGCCGCAAAGTCATCGGCACCGACGTCAGCTCCGACTGCATCGAGCGCGCCCGACAGGAGCACCCCGAGCTCGAGTTCGCCGTCCTCGATGCCTATGACGTTCTCGCCGCGCTCGACCTCGGTGAACACTTCACGAAGATCTATATCGACATGTCCGGCCTGTCGGGCTACCGCTCCCTGCTGGACTTGATATCGCTGCTCACCATGTACAGCACGGTTCTCCGGCCGGATGCGATCGTAGTCAAGAGCGGCGCGCTGAAACAGTTCGCCTCGCTCTGTGTGCCCTGGCACGGACCACCGTCATAGGGAGCATTTCCACCCCGCAAGGAGGGCTGTTTCTTGCTCCACAGCACCCAGAGTTCCGGTTCGCACCTAGATCCGGACATTCCCGCTGCACAGCGCCGACGAGACGCTCGACCGCCTCAGATCCGGCCACATTCTGAGCGCCGCGTTCAGACAGACTGACCGGCGCCCTAAGGAGAAGCGACATGAGTAAGGAAATTGCAACCTTTGGCGCCGGCTGTTTCTGGGGAGTGGAGGCCGCCTTTCGCAGTGTGCCAGGAGTGACGGACGTGGCCAGCGGCTATGCGGGGGGCAACACCGAAAACCCGACCTACAAAGAGGTATGCACCGACACTACCGGACACGCCGAAGTGGTCGAAGTGGAATTCGATGCCGCGCGGGTCTCCTTCGACCAGCTCCTGGAGGTGTTGTGGAACACCCACGACCCCACGACCCCGAACCGCCAGGGGCCGGATATGGGCAGCCAGTACAGATCAGCCGTGTTTTTTCACACCCCCGAGCAGCAGGCTGCGGCCGAAGCCTCCGTAAAGCGCCTGACCGTATCCGGCCGGTTCGCCAATCCCGTCGTCACCGAGATAACTCCCGCTCCCCGATTCTACCGAGCCGAGGAGTACCACCAGCGCTATTTCGAGAAGCACGGCTACCACTGAGAGTCTGAGGGGATGAGGCAGCTGTCTCCGGGCACCGCCGACATCATCGGCCCGGCGCTGTATCCAGCCGGCCGCGGCGTGCTGGGCCTTTTCCATCTACTCAAAGAAAGTCAAGAGGGCAAATAGATGCCTCAGCCTCCACCGAATGTCATCGTCATCATGGCCGACCAGCAGAAGGCTGCATCGAGCCATCTATGGGGCAACACATTCTGCCAGACGCCTGCGTTGGCAGCATTGGCGGATGATGGCGTGCTGTTCGATTGCGCCATCACACCACACCCGCTCTGTGGGCCGGCGCGGCAATCCCTGTGGACGAGCCAGTTTCCGCACTCACACGGAGGCCGTCGCAACCAGACCCTGATGTCGCCGGGTGCCGTACATGCTTTCCAGGTCTGGAAAGAGGCCGGATTCCACAACGGCCTCATCGGCAAGAATCACTGTTTCGTGACAGATCGGGACCTTGCGCTGTTCGATACCTGGTGTGAAGTCGGCCACGGCGGTATCACTGAGCCGATAACACGGGGCATGGAGTGGTTTCGCCCTCGAGGCGGAATCGACGCCGCTCATGCGGCACGCAAGAACATGGTCCCACAAAGCCCTCGGTTCTCCTATGCGACCAACGGCACCCCGCTGGAGGACAGTGGCACGGGGCTCGTCGCCGGTCAGACCGTGCGTTTTCTTGAAGAACACCGCGACGATCCTTTCGCCCTGTGGGTGTCATTCCCCGATCCGCACGAACCCTGGGTCTGTCCTCAGTCGTACGCCGACATGTTCCCGGCTGATCGTATTGAGATGCCGCCCTGGCGCCAGGACGAGTTCGACGACCCCGCTACGGTGCCCGAACGCAATCGGGTGCTGAATCGTATCCTCGGTTTCGCCGACGACGCGCGGGAGGATATTCTCGGTGTGCAGGCCGTTTACTATGGAATGATCAAGTTCCTCGACGACGGCCTGGCGCAGATCACCGCCGCCCTCGACCGTCTGAATCTTCGCGAGAATACCATCGTCGTCTATTGCTCAGATCACGGTGACTTTATGGGCGAGCACGGCATGCAGTGCAAAGGGGGGGTGTTCTACGACTGCCTGACGCGCGTTCCCCTCATCGTGTCATGGCCGGGACAGGTCGCCGGTGGCGTGCGTGAAGACAGCCCCGTGAATCTGATCGATATCGTGCCCACGGTGCTGGGCCTGCAGGGACTGGAGGTGCCAGGCTCGATGCACGGAGAGCCGTTGCCGTCGGTGGTCGCCGACGCGCCCGGCAGGGAGGTCACCTTCAGCGAATACGGAGCCGGTGGCCCCGCCTTTACGATGGCAGATCTGGAGCAGATGGAGCAGCCGTTCGGGCGCCGTGCGCTGATGAAGTCGCTGCAGTGGCGCGAGGCGGAAGGGAGGCGGAAGATGGCGCGCACGCGGGAGTGGAAGTACGTACACGACCCGATGGGGGATCTGGACGAGCTCTACGATATGAAGAGAGACCCCTGGGAACTGACGAACGTTGCGCATCTGCCCGAACACGCCGGCGTCATCTCGACGATGCGTGGCCACCTGGCGGACTGGAGCATTCACACGGAGGATGCGCGACCGGTACCGATGCCGTGACGCTGCCGGCTGGCTGGCTTCGCCTTGAAATGAAGGAAGGATAATGATGGCAGCGTCGCTAGTACCGGGCACCGACAGAACAGCCCACTATGGTTAATCCGGCCGACGTCGATGCGGTACGGAAATCCGTCGAGCCAGTGGGCGGCCCACACCCTGGCTGGGCAGGCTCCTGCTCCCGACGTACGTCGGCGATGGCCGGGCACTGTTTGGCGAGCGGTCTGCGCTGGAAGGGGCTGCCCCTCTTGCCGGGACTATCGACAAAGTCTCTTTTATCTCTCCCATGAGCACTGATACCATACACGTCCGACCGCGTTCGGAGATGATGAGATGAGAATAGGCATTCATATCGGTTACAGCAGCGCTGATGAGGTCGTCGAGCAGTGTCGCACTGCAGGTGTGAACGAGATTTTCCTCGGCGCCGCGTCTGTTCCGGGGTTTGATGAGCGTGGCTACATAACGCCGGAAAAGCTCAAACCGGTAGGAGAAGAGCTCGAAGCGCGAAATATTCAGGTGTCGGGGATGATACTACCGGTCCCATCGCAGGGGGTTGTGCTCGGTACGGAGGAAGCAGAGCGGGCGGCGCTCTGCCAGACCATTCGCGCCGCGGGTCAATCTGGCATCGACACGGCGCTCTTTTATCCCCTGGACCGCTTCCTCTACTTTGACGAATACCATAAGGGCAGACCACTCATGGTAATGCCGGGTGAGGAAAACTGGGATGCCGTCCTCGGGTTCTTCAGAGAGGTGGTGGCTGTCGCTGACGAGGTGAATCTGCGGCTGGCCAGTCACCTGTGGGCAGTTGAAGTCGTTCACGGCATCTGGGATGCGGTGGAGAGCCCCAACAATGGCGTCACCTATTGCCAGGGGATGTGCCTGATTGGCGAGGACCCCCATACTCCGGCGGAAACGTGGGGGATGGAGAAGATTTTCTTCGCTCATGCCCGCAACCAGGTCAGGACAGGTCCCTGCCTCAGGGACCACGACGAAGTTCCCCTGGAAAGCGGCGACGTGGACATGGCCCGCTGCGTTCGCGCTCTGACAGAGGCCGGCTACGATGGAGTGATCATTCCCGAGCACCTCGGGCCGCAGAGCATCGCCGATGCCGTCACCTATCTGAAAAAGCTGCTATAACAGGAGGGGTCTCTGGCTCACTAGCAATGGCGGACATGAGCCGTCATTGCCTGTACACGGGTTCACCGTCTCGAACGCCGATCGACTCACGAGCACAGGACGCCGGTGTCGGACCTAGAGCAGTTTTCGTCGGCGGAAAAACGACAGCTGATATCTCCCCCGAGGCTGTGGAGAACCCAAGATCTTTGCAATCAAGGGTACTCAGATCCAGAAGATCGGGTTTCCCACCATTCCGCTGATGTAGTCGACGACCAGCCAGCCCCCGCTGATGAGCACGCGACCGACGATCAGGCCGAGGAAGAA
>PBRM01000047.1 GCA_002725915.1 Gemmatimonadota bacterium | reverse complement strand
GGAAACCGATGGCTGGCGCGTGCTCATCGACCAGTTCCTCTCCCTCGCGGAGGCCGAGCGGATGAAACTGAAGACGATGCGCCGGCTGGACCGCGCCGACATTTTTATTGACTTCCAAGAGCCTTACTACAAAGTGGAAGTGGGGAACTACCGCAGCAACGCCGAAGCACAGGAGGCCTTTGAACAGATCAAGAGACGGAATTACAAGAAAGCCCTCAAGGTTCGCGCCGTGGTATTAGTACCGAAGGAGGAAGCGGAGTGACAGCTGCCCGCATGGCCCTCCTCCTCGCCGCCCTGCAGATGGGCGCCTGTGCTCCTAGATGGAGTGGAACGCCGATCCCCATCTCTCTCCTGGTGGTCGAGGACTCCCTCTACGTGGATCCCGGCCCGGGTCGGGATTTCGACAGCGCCCTGTTGACGGCTCGCTGGCACCTGCTGCGAGCGCTCGATGAACGATCTGGGGGAAGACACGAGGGCGCGCGTGGGGAGCTGGATCACGCCTTCCACATCCTCGCCTCTCTGCAGGATAGCCCCTACCTGAAAACTATGACCCCGGTCGCATCGGACAGGGCTGACTTGCAACCCCCTCCGAGCCTGGAAAAATCATCCGGCCGACAGGAGGACTCCCTGGCGAATTCTCAGCTGGCGGCTTCGGGCGCGCTGCGTCGAGTCGAGACCTCGGTAGAGAAAGCCTATCTGACGCTGCTTCCGCATCTGGAGGGGTTCTCCCCCAACAGCCCCCTGTCGCTGCTGCTGCGCGGCATGTCGGAGGAGAAGATCGAGGACCTTCCCCCGGATGCCAGTCAGATCGTGCGGATACACCAGCTGACCCCCCGCTGCAGTGTGCCCATAGACGCCAACGCCGCTGTGGCCGCCAGTATCCATTTCTTCCAGACTCGGGGGCACGAGACCTTCGCAGCCTGGACCAAGCGCTCGGGCCGCTACCGGGACTTGATCGCAAAAATCCTGCGCGACGAAGAACTGCCGAGTGACCTGGTATACCTGGCGATGATCGAGAGCGGCTTCAACCCCCGAGCCTATTCGAGGGCCCGCGCCGCCGGCCTCTGGCAATTCATCCGCCATACGGGGCAGCTCGAGGGGCTCCGCATCGACCACTGGGTTGACGAGCGCCGCGATCCGTTCAAGTCCACTCGCGCCGCGGCCCGACACCTGAAGGGTCTGTACGCCAGGCTCGGCGACTGGCGACTGGCCGCCGCCGCCTACAACTCGGGGCTGGGGCGGGTTTCCCGCGCCATGGAGAAGGCGGGCAGTCGCGACTTCTGGAAGCTCGAGCTGCCGCGGGAGACCCGCAATTACGTCCCCCTGTTCATGGCAGCCATTATCATCTCGAAGGATCCGGAGCAGTTCGGGTTCGACCCAGTTGAGATGGACGCGCCGCGGCAGTTCGACCGCGTCAAGCTGACTGACTACGTCTCCCTCAAGGCGGCCGCGAAGAGCCTGCGAATAAGTCTGGCCGCTCTCCGCGAGCTGAATCCGGAGCTGATCCACAGTATGACGCCGCCCGGCCGCCGCTACACCTTGCACGTGCCGCTGGGAAAGGGGTCCGATTTCCAACGTCGCTACGACCGGCTGCCCGCTCAGGACAAGCCGGAAATCATCTCGTATGAGGTCGAGCGCGGCGACAACATCTCCTCCATCGCCGAGGCCTTCGGAATTGACGTGAGCATCATTACTGACGCCAACAGTCTGCCAAACCGCAACCTCATCCACCCCGGTCAGAAGCTCTACATCCCGATGGCGGAAAGGAGAGGGAGCGGGGCGACTGCGCTGCACACTGTGCGTCGCGGCGAATCCCTGAGCCGGATCGCCCGCAGCTACAACGTCACCGTCGACGAGCTCAAGAGATGGAACGGTCGCCGCGGTGACCTGATCAGACCGGGCGAGGAGCTCCGCGTCAAACCTAAGACCCTCCTCGCCTTCAAGCAGAGGCCAGCTCCCAGACTTCAAAGAGGGGAGGGAGGGGGGGAGGACGTCATTCACGAAATCGTGCGCGGTGAGTCGCTGTCGCTGATCTCCCGCCGCTTCGGGGTGACGCTGCGGGAGCTGACCGAGTGGAATCAGTTGAAGGGCGATACTATCTTCGCTGGGCAGGAGCTGATTGTCGGTCGGCGGAAGACCGACTTCCAGGTCTACAAGGTGGTCAGAGGTGATACCCTCTTCAGCATCGCCAGCAGATTCGGCCTCGAGGTCGAGGAGATAGCCCAGACCAACAACATGAGCGTCTCCTCCACCCTGCTCACCGGCATGACGCTGAGGATCCGGAGCGAGGAATAGGAGAAAGAGGGTCATGCTGACCGTCGTCAGGCATATTCTCTACCTCGCTTTGGCCTTTCTGCTCCAGACCACGTGGGTGCACCACCTGGAGCTGCATGGCGTGCAGCCGGACCTGATCCTTCTGGTGCTGATATTTATTGCCGTTGCCACTGGACACACTCAGGCAACCATGCTCGGCTTCTGCGTCGGCTTTCTGCAGGACACCAGCTCGCCGGAGGACCTGGGGCTCAATGCCCTGGCCAAGTCTCTCGTGGGTTTCGGTGTGGGCGTGAGTCGCACCGGCATAAGGGTCGACACGGTGCAGGTGCAGGTTCTCCTCATCTGTACCGCCGTACTCCTTCACGACCTCGTCTACTGCATCGGCTTCAGCGGCCTCAGCATGGCGGAAGTGCCGCTATTCTGGCTCCATTTTGGCATCGGCCGCGCCCTCTACACTGGTCTGGTGGGCGCTGTGCTGATCTCTGCCGCGCAGGCGCGGCAACGCTACCTCACCATCTGATCGGGCTCGCGGATGTACCCCGTCACGCAAGAGGATTGGACCCATCGACTGCGAGGACTGCTGGTCCTCGTCTCCATCCTGTTCAGCATTCTCCTGCTGCGACTCTTTCACCTTCAGATCGCCACCTTCGCCGTGTACCATCGGGAGTCTGAGGAAAATCGCATCACCCACAAGACGGTGAGGGCGCCCCGCGGGCGCATCGTCGACCGCAATGGGGCAGTTCTAGCCCGCAATCGAGCCTCCTACACCATATTCCTCATCTCCTCGACGGCAAAGCGCGACGCCGAGGCCGTCAGCGCCCTGGAAGAGGCGATCGACGACAAGGCCACCTACTCCTCGAGGACCTCACCCACGATGCGTCTGAAGCGGGACGTGAATTTCGAGTCCGTCTGTATCGTCGAGGAGCGCCTCTCTCCCGATTGGCCCCTGCAGATCGAAATCGAGCCCCGCCGCGACTACCCGAGCGGATCTCTGACAGCGCACGTCATCGGCTATATGGGGGAGTGGCAGGAAGACGACCTGGCCACGCCCAGGGCCAAGCGCTACGCCGCTGGCGACTACATCGGCAAGACGGGCATTGAGAAGGTGTGGGAAGACAGCCTGCGCGGAGTTGACGGCCTAAGCTACTACGAGGTGGACGCTCTAGGTCGCCGCATCAGCGATGAATCCCCTTTACCGGGCGAACAACCGGCTGTCCCCGGACTGGAGCTGAAACTTTCCCTTGACCTGAACGTGCAGAGAGCAGCCGAGCACGCCTTGCCGGACACGCTGTCCGGCAGCGTCGTAGCGCTGGATGCGAGAACCGGGGCGGTGCTCGCGATGGTCAGCAAGCCGAGCTTCGATCCCAATGTCTTCGTCTCTTATCAAGCCCAGGAGGAGCGCAGGCGGTTTGTCAACGGCAAGGCCAAGCCGCTGTTGAACCGGGCCACTCAGGGCCTCTACCCCCCGGGTTCGACGCTGAAGATGATTGCTGCCGTAGCCGCTCTGGAGGCGGGGATCACCGACACTCTGAGTACCTTCGAGGCCTGCGCCGGCTCGCTGCGNGTCGGTGACACCGTATTCCGCTGCTTCAACCGCGACGGGCACGGCGAGCTCAATCTGCTCGANGCCATNGAGGCCTCCTGCAACATCTACTTCAACCACCTGGCTCAGNNACTGGGTGTGGAGGCCTGGCGGGAAAGCGCANAGAAGTTCGGCTTNGGAGAGGTCACGGGTATTCGGTTCCTCCCGGTGGAGGAGGCGGGTCTGCTGCCCTCCAGGCAATACTACGCCCACAGGGGCGGCTGGGTGACCGGCCACCTCATGAACCTCGTCATCGGCCAGGGGGACATGTTGGCCACGCCCCTGCAGTTGGCCCGGTATGTGGCCGCTCTCGGCAACGGCGGCTTCCTCGTAACCCCCCACCTCTACGGCCGCGCCCCCCCGCTGCAACCGCTCGACGGCGTTTCGCCCGCCACCCTCGATATCGTCAAGCGCGGCATGCACCGAGTCATCTACGGGGAGCACGGCACCGGTCGAAGAGTGCGCATCGACGGGATCGACATCGCCGGCAAGAGCGGCACGGCTCAGGTCCCAAACTCGGAGAATGACGACGCCTGGTTCGTGGCCTTTGCGCCCTACGACGACCCCGAGATCGCCGTGGCCGTGGTGGTCGAGCGCGGCGGCGGCGGCGGCGCGGTCGCCGGNCCGGTAGCGCGTCNAGTGCTGGAGGCCTACTTCGCCCACCATCTGGAGGGTAACCCGCCGGTGTCGCTTCGGGCCAGCGACGCCGCGCCCGGGGCCCCTTCCGAGAATAGCGGCACGTGAGACTTTCCCGCGAGTTCGATCTGCTGCTGCTGGTGACCGTGGCCGCCATGGTTCTCCTGGGCGTCACCGTCATCTACAGTGCCGCCATCGAGTCNGACGTNTGGCAGAACCAGGCCGTGTACGGCNTCGTTGCCCTGCTCNTTGCCGCAGCCATGGTNTACANCCCCGACAAGNTGTTCTTCAACCTCGCTTATCCTCTGTACGTCTGTGGTCTCCTCCTCCTGGTCGCGGTGCTCGCGTGGGGGACGGGGGANCCCGCCCGCTGGTTGAGNCTGGGTCCGGGCGGCAGTTTCAGGTTGCAGCCATCCGAATTCGCCAAGGTCGNCACCATTATGGCTCTGGCTCGCTACCTGGGCGACTGCAGCGCCAGTCGGGTCAACACCGTCCGCTCAGTACTGGTAGCCCTCGCCATCACNGCCATGCCTTTGGGCCTGGTAGTGAAGCAGCCCGATTTGGGGACCGCGGTCTCCTTCGGNGCCGTTCTCCTGCCCATGCTCTACTGGGCCGGAATGAGGGGCCATCACATCTTCTTCATCACCTCCCCCATGCTGAGCGTCGTGTTTTCCTTCGAGCCCCTGTGGAAAGATCACGCCCCTGTGGTCTTCGCCATCTTCATCATCCTCAGCTCTACGGCGGTACAGCTCCTGNTCGCCCGCCTCTGGGTCACCCTCGGCNTGCTGGCGGNCAACCTCTCGGCTGGGCTCATATCGGTGTATCTATGGCTNGATTTTCTGTTGGAGTANCAGAAGGCCCGTATCCTCACTTTNCTCGATCCGGAACGNGACGCCCTGGGCACCGGCTGGAACATCATCCAGTCGAAAATTGCCATCGGCTCGGGAGGGCTTACCGGCAAGGGGTTCCTCCAGGGCACCCAGACCAAATACAAATGGCTGCCGGCGGCCCACACCGATTTNATCTTCTCNGTCATCGGCGAGGAGCTGGGCTTCGCCGGGGCGGTANTCGTGCTTTNTCTCTTCCTCCTCGTCATCTGGCGGGCGNTGNACATAGGCGCGNTGGCCAACAGCCGCTTCGGTAGCCTGTTGGCCATCGGACTGGCGTTTATGCTGACCTTTCACGTNTTCGTCAACGTNGGAATGACCATCGGTGTGATGCCCGTTACCGGCCTTCCCCTCCCCTTTCTCAGCTACGGCGGCTCATCCCTGGTGACGAACTGTGTCGCCCTGGGCCTTCTCCTCCACATNTACACCCACCGTCACGACTTCTGACATTGCCATGAAAAGTTCCCGCATTACAGCCAGCAGCATCTCCTGCTGCGCCCTGCTGGGAGTATTCGTCATCGAAAACCACTGCGGGCTGGATGCGGTGGATCACGCACAACTGGCCTTCCACTTCCTGGAGCAGAAGCTCTACTCGCGGGCGTTGCTNGAAGCCCGGCGAGCGGCGCGTCAGGACCGGGACGACTCCACGCCCCACGTTATCGCCGCATTGGCTCAACTGGGCCTGGGGCACCNGNATGANACCGTCGCCTCGCTGCGCACAGCCATCCTCACCGACCCCGAGGCTCCGAGCCTGTACGCAACGTTACGCGATATCTGCATCCAGGAGGGTCGCATCGATCTGGCGCGCGATACCTTCCGATCCCTCCTGGATGACTTGCCCGGCAACTGGCAGGTGCGGGCGAGCCTCGGATGGGCTCACCTGCGCCTGGACGAAAACGGAGAGGCGTTGCCGCTGCTGGAAGCAGCCGTGGCCGAGGCCGACTCGTCAGTAGAACGGGAGCCTCGTCTCTTTGCCCGGGCGCAGTTGGGACGAACCTACATGGACCTGGAGCGCTTTGACGACGCGGCGAGAATCCTGGAACAGGCCCGCGAATTCGACCAAGACAGTCTGCTTCTGGGTCTGGCGCTGGGCGAGTGCTATCTGCTCCAGGGACACGCCAGCGCGGCTGATGAGGTCCTTTCCGGAGCGCTGTCGAGGGCAGACAACGCCGTGGCGGCCGCCGTTCGCATCGCCCGGACCTACTACGATGCGGGCAGTCGCAAACAGGCAATCGTGTACTACGAACGAGCTCTCGAAGGGGAGGGCTCGGCGCCGGCCCTGATCCTCAACAATCTGGCCTGGGCCTACGCCGAGGAGGGCATCGAGCTCGACAGAGCGGAGAACCTCTCCCGCGAGGCAGTCAAGTCAGACGCGGACAACGTCGTCTACCTCGACACCTACGCCGAGGTGCTCTACCTCCAGGGTCGACACCGCCGTGCCATGGCCATCATGGCCCTGGCCATCGAGCTGGAACCAGAGGAGGGCGACCAGTACGACTACCTGCTGCAGCAAATGCAGAAATTCCGCGGTGTCGCAGATCTGTAGCAGCTCCGGCAGCTAGGCCGCAACAGCACTCCGGCACGGAATTCAGCGAATATTTTGGGCGTCTCTCAGGGCGCCGGCCTGAATCTACCGTAGTCGATTTCCAGCTGGTCCATGCGCACGTACAGATGCTTTCTCGACACGCCTATGGCTTCGGCGACGTGAGCGATCACTCCGTTGTGGCGACGCAGCGCCCTGCACAGGAAGCTGCGCTCGAACCGCACTCTGGCCTCCCAGTAGGAGAGGGCTGTCGATTCCGGCAGCACTTCGTCGTCGCGCCAGTCCTGTATTTCATCCGGTATGTCCGACTTCGCCAGCGGCCCGGTGCCCGCCATGACGACCATCTGCGTCAGTACATTTTCCAGTTGCCTGATGTTCCCGGGCCAGGGGTAGGCCGCCAGCAGAGCCGAGGCGGCTGGCAGGATGCCGATCCCCTGGCGCCCGTTGCTCAAGGCGGCCCCTTCCAGAAAGTGATCGATGAAAAGAGGGATGTCCTCGCGGCGCTCCCTCAGAGGGGGCAGATCGAGGGGAAGCACACTCAGGCGGTAGTACAGATCCTCTCGGAAGCGGCCCTCCTTCATTTCCGTCTTGAGATTCGCATTCGTGGCCGCAACCACCCGCACGTCCACCTTCAGCGTCCGGGTGCCGCCTAACCGCTCGAAACTATGCTCCTGCAGCACGCGGAGCAGGCGGCGCTGGGTCTTCTCGTCTGCCGAGCCGATCTCATCGAGAAACAGGGTACCGCCGTGGGCGAGCTCGAACTTCCCGGCCCGCTGCCGATACGCTCCGGTGAAGGCGCCTTTCTCGTGCCCGAAGAGTTCGCTCTCCAGTAGGCCATCGGGAAGCGCTCCACAGTTGATGCTCACAAACGATCGAGAGCCGCGGTGACTGCAGTTGTGAATCGTCTCCGCGATCACCTCCTTTCCCGTTCCCGATTCCCCCTGCACGAGCACCGTGGCATCCGATGCGGCGATACGGTCAAGTCGTGCCAACACGGCCTGCATGCGAGGGTTTCTTGAAACCAGCACGCGAAGCTTCACGCGTTTGCGTCGATCTTCCTGGGCGTAAGTGATCTCGGAATTCGGATAGGGTTCGGCCAGATCTGCGGTGCTTGAAGTTTCGTGCATCGTCGCCTCAGAGCGCTTTGAGTTGCGGCTGCCTCTGTCTTGCTCGCGGCAATATTCGTACCGCCTCGGGACCGTCCCGCGCTGGCCGTGGGTTGAAACGGGTGTATGTGGGAGAGGATACTCGCAGTTATCGGATTTCCCCCTCGATGCGTGCGCAGCTCCGCGGGCCGGGCACCATGCCGTCACCCACCCTTCCGGTACCGGATACGTCGCCGGCCGGTACCGCCCGCGAATCTGAAAGATCGCGTGCCGCCGCGCCAACACCGGATGCATCGCACGCCGCCGCGCCCGCGGAGTACGACGCGTGGTCCGCTTTCGGCCTATTGGGTATGCTGTTTCCCGGCAGGCAAAGCATGATCGATCGCCTAGGAGGCCATCAGCTCCCGGATCTTCGCGCCCAGGTTCTGCAGCGTGAACGGCTTCTGGAGAAACGCCATGTCCGCTTGGAGATTCAGATCCTCCACGGCCTTCGGATCTGTGTAGCCGGAGACATAGAGAACGCGCGTCGCGGGTCGCACCAACTTCAACTTACCGGCGAGCTCCGCGCCCTTGATGCCCGGCATCAGGACGTCGGTGAGCAGCAGATGGATTTCGCCCTCGAAATTCCCGGCAACGCCGAGTGCCGCCGTACCACTCTCCGCGGTGAGAACCCGATGACCGAGTTGTTCGAGGAGCATCTTCGTGAAGCGAAGAACGGCCGCCTCGTCTTCGACGAGAAGAATCGTCAAAGCCGGCACCGGTGCGGTGGAATCGTGGAGGCGCAGCGACGGCCCAGGGGCCTCGTGGGTCTCTCCCTCCGTGGCGCCGGGCAGGAAGACCGAGAAGGTGCTGCCCTTGCCTGGCGTGGACTCCAATGCCAGATGGCCCTCATGCTGCTTGACGATTCCGTGGACCACTGAGAGTCCCAGCCTCGTTCCCTTGCCCAAGTCCTTGGTGGTGAAAAAGGGCTCAAAGACTTTTTCCTGGGTCTTCTCGTCCATACCGCAGCCTGTATCCGATACGCGCAGCCGAACGAACGGGCGCGCGGGACCTACGCTGGGCGGAGCGATCGGGCACTGGTCCACCTCGTCGAGTTCGAGCTTCAGCTTCCCTCCCCCAGGCATGGCATCGCAGGCATTGAGGACCAGGTTCATGACGACCTGCTCGATTTGACCTCTACCAGCACGGACGCTGCTTTGGATCGGGCCCAGCGCTATCTCGAGGTCGATGTTCTCGGTCGCAGCCTGCTCGATCATCGAGCGCATGCCCTGGATGATTTCCACGGGCTGAAGGGTGGCGAGAACGACAGGTTGCTTGCGGCTGTATGCGAGCAACTCCGTTGTCAACTCGGCGGCACGCTCAGCCGCGCCGCGGGCATCCTCCAGGCAGGCCCTGTAGGCATCATCAAGGGTTTCGGCCAACTCGAGCACAAGGTCGATGTTGCCGCCGATAACGGTCAGCAAGTTGTTAAAATCGTGTGCGATGCCGCCCGCGAGTTGTCCCACCGACTCCAGACGCTGTGCGTGGTGCAACTCGTCCTCGAGCGATCGCCGTTCTGCTTCGAGGCGGGCACCACCTTCGACCTGCACTCTCAGGTCGTCATATGCGCCCTGCAATTCGTGGGTACGCTCTGCCACGCGCAGATCCAACTCGCGGCGAGCCGATTCGGTCTCGGCGAGAAGGTTCTGGAGAGCAGCCTCGCGCCCTTTGTCGCGCTGCTGATAGGCAAAGATCCGACTGGTGAAGCGAGTGCGGGTGATATGAGTGGTCACACCAACCAGGATCGCCGCCGCCTGCAGAAAGCTCAGGTTCACCAGTTCACTGCCTGACGCGTGATGATTAGCCACAAAGGCCCAGGCAACCAGAGCGATGGCGGAAGAAACCATGAACCAGCGCGTCATCAGAATCAGGATCAGGCTCCCCGCAGCAATGATGATGATCGCGATGTAGAAGCTCTGGAAATCCTGTCCGGCCAGCCAGTAGACGACCGAGACGCCTGCCGCGTTGGTTGAGGCGAGGAACACCGCTACGGGGCCGGTCCATAGAACGGACACCGCGTCCTTGCGCAATGCGGCGTAGAGCACCAGCGGAATCACGAACATCAGAACGTCCAACACTATCACCTGTGTCCTGATCTCCGGGAGCAAATCGGCCAGGTGGAATGGGATGAACAGAATCCAGAGGATCGCGCACCCCAGACTTATGGGCCGCAACATGTCGAACGTTTCCTGTCTCAGCGTCGACTCCAGCGAATCCCTCGAAGCGCCATGGTCCGATGCGTCACCGAGAGGCGGAGCGGCTCCAGCCTCACTGCCGACGGCTGCGGGCCCGCGCTCATCCCCTGCCTTGCTTTTTCCTGGTTCTTTTTCGCCCATTGTCGCGTGAAAACACGGTGGAAAGTGTAAGGGTGGGAGGAACTGGTGGGCGCGGCAGCAGGTCACAAGCACTCTCTCAAACAAGACATCCAAGATCGACCAGGAGATGAGTCCCCGCCCACGCCGCCAAGGAGCCGGTCCAGGTCACCTCCTTCGCGCAGCCTCAGTCGAGGACGGGTGACGTATAGTGTTTATAAAGGGTATTATCGAGGTCTGGTCAAGGATTTCGGAATGGATTGGAGAGCGGTTGTGTGCAATCATGTGCCAGAAGTGCCCGGCACAGTGCGCAGCGGTGCCTGGCAGGATTCAGGGCTCGTGGATGCAGGGGGGAAGGGGTCCTATAGGGTCGGAGGAGTGTTCTTAAGCGCAGAGCGCCATCGTGCGGGCGGTGGCATACGGCGTTGCTGTTTGAATTCTTCAGGCGGTGAAGTCGAGGCTTTGTTGCGGCCGGGGTTGCGCTGGGCCGATTAGGAGTGGCTCAGCCGGCAGGCCGACGCCCTCGAGGTAGCGGCGTATAGAGGCGCTTGTGATCACGACCTG
>PBRM01000046.1 GCA_002725915.1 Gemmatimonadota bacterium | reverse complement strand
GAAAATTCGGAACGCTGGCGAGATCGACGCATCGCAGTACTACGGTAATGTCGAAATGTTGAACGCCGCTCTCGGCGCAGCTAAACCGATCTTCTTGCATGATGGTTTTGGTGCGGCAGCTGAGGCCTTTTACAAGGAGGTTCGAAACCTCCTGATTCCGCGGTATGAGATACACGTGACAGGCCACAGCCTCGGCGCGGCAATAGCGGCTATATTGATGATGTATTTAGACACTGATGGGTTCACCTTAAAGACGTGCTATACATTTGGCCAGCCCAAGGTAACTAACTCTGAGGGCATGGCGAAATTTAGGCATCTCCCGCTAGTTCGTGTCGTGGATAACGAGGATATTGTCCCACTAGTCCCCCCACTCACAATTGTTTCGGCCCTTCATGGAGAGTACCGGCACTTTGGGTACAGAAATTGTCCTTCACGAGGGGAGGCGCTTTGTTTATCTAAAAGAGCATGATGCAGAGCGCCGTTTGGTTAGCAGTACTTGGGCACATTTATTTCATGAAAGTATTGAAGATCATTACATGAAAAATTATTTGGCTCACATAAAGGAGAACTTGTAGTGGACAAGAAAGAAACCGCGAAACAACCTCGACGGGCATAGAGGCCCCTAGTGCTCCGCTACCTAGCCAAGATGTAATTGACAATTGGCACACTTTTGGCACAAACAGGGGATATTGCCCTCACGACGCCGAAATAGAGAGGGCTTGCGCGAATTTTGAAACTGGCGCAAGCCCTTGTTTTTGTTATGGCGGGAACGTGTGGGAATCGAACCCACCCAGTGTTACTCTCGCAACACCGCTACGGATTTGAAGTCCGCGGAGACCACCAGGCTCCCAGCCGCTCCCGCTCTAATTCGCTCCTGTCAGATACTCGGTTTCGCCGGACATGTCATAACGAGTCAGCCCGACCCGGCCGAGGACCCAACCGAGGGCACTCTGCGAAAAGGTGTGTCCCGCTGTTGTCTATCCGCCGCTGGAGCCAGCCGTTTTTCCGCCACCTTCGGGTATTCCAGCGGCAGCTTCCAGCGTACTTTCCGTTCGGGCTCCTCGCCCAGCCCCACGATCACCAGCTCCACGTACTCCGAATTCGGGCCGACAATAGGGCTTTGGCGGTCGGCCTTGCGGTTGGGGAAGTGCAATCTGTACACCGCATTCCGCTTCAGGATCTTATCCTTCGGGCGGAAGTACTCGTGCGGGTAGGGGCCGGCCAGGCCGCTGGGAGAATAGCGGTTCCCCTCATCGTCCTGCAGAAAGGTGCGACTGCCGATGTCGTCGATCCGCGGCCTGAGTTCCGACTCCTCGCTGTCGAGGTAGACGTCGAAGGCGAGACGGCTATACAGGGTAACCCCCCAGCGTTCGTCGTACTGGTGGCGCAGGAGGGGAAACTTGACATCGTAGACCGCTTTTAGCAGTCGCTGCACATAATCGCCGCGCCAAACGTTGAAGACCCGTTTCTGAATGGGATTTCCAGGGTCGAAGGAGGGGTTCACATAGATCAGGTACTGGAAGTACAGACTGTTGATGTCGGTGCCGTCCTCCATGGGATAGTCGCTGTCCACGAATCCATAGATGAACTGGCTGAGTCGGCTCTCCAGCTGTTCCTGATCCAGGCCCTCCCTCTCCGCATTGGCGTAGAAGTTGGCGATCTCGTATGCAAAGCTGCGTAGCGTGGCCTGCAGGAATATGCCGTCTCGGCCCGTGGCGGAGCGGTTGACAATTCGCCACACCTTCTCCTCGACCTGTGCGAACGGACCGGGTGGATCCACCTGGGCACAGCCCATGGCGGCGGCACAGGAGAGGGCGAGAAGAGCTGTTCTCATGGTGACCACGCCATGATCTGGTGCGGAAAGCCTAGGCGTGGAGGAGGATGACCCCGCCGTGATCTATAGCCGACGCCTGGGCCTGAGAGAGGAGAGGGGCTGAGTGGGCCGCTCGCTCATGATCCAGTCGTATTCAAGTCCTAATCACCGATCTCGCCTACTCCATCTTGTACCTGGCTGGAACCTGGTCCCTGCTACAACAATCTCGTGCATGGGCGAAAGTGCGGCCCTGCTTAACGAGATCGTCACGCTTTGACGATCCACAGCTTCACCGTGGCAGTCACTTCCGGATGGAGGCGGAGAGTGACGGTGTAAACGCCTAGAGAACGGATCGGTTCGTCCAGATCGACCTTTCTGCGGTCGATGTCGTGACCCTGCTCCTTGAGCAGGTCGGCGATGTTCTGCGCGGTGACCGAGCCAAAGAGCCGGTCGCCCTCGCCGACCTTTACCTGGGCCGTGATAGAGGTCTTTTCCAGTGTCTGCGCCAGCTCCGCGGCACCGCGCTGCTCGCGATCGGCGGCGGCGGCGTGCATGCGTCGGCGCGACTCGTACTGCGCGACATTGACATCGGTAGCGATGAGGGCGTCGTGTTGCGGAATAAGAGCGTTCCGCGCAAAGCCGTCGGCGACCTGTACGATTTCGCCGGCCTGACCCAGACTGTCCACGTCTTTCAGTAGAATGACTTTCACTGTCCTTCGATCTCCTCTTTTCCGTTCTCCTCCGGGGCCAGACTCCGCCAGTCGAACCGCGTGTCCAACAACCCGGCACCAGCCAGAAGCCAGCTGCTCACGCCCGAGGCGAAGAACAGCACAGCGTAGAAGAGCAGCTGCAGGGAGGGAGGCACCCGCATGCGCCACATGTAGAAGCGGGTCAGGGCCAACCCCTGCACCGCGTAGAGGACGACCATTGCCACCAGGGCATTGACGGCCAGGTCGTCCAAGAGGCCGTCGTCGGTTATCAGTATCACGGCCATGGAGATGATGAGCACCCAGATCAACTGGTCCCACAGCCTCCACTGCCGCATCGGCAAAGCCGGCGGCAAGGCCAGTCCCAGCCGTCGCGCCGCGTGCTGCCCCAGGCCGTACGCCAACACCGCCGTCAGCAGCCCGGCAACGAACTCCATGGCCGGCTCCAGCCGCAGAAGCGAGACCAGCAGTTGCCGCGTGATCTCCCCCTCATCGCCCGAAGTCGAAAAACCCATCTCCTCTAGCTGGGAGAACACCTGCGCGGCCAGTTCCTCCCGAGCCATCGGCGCCTGAGACGCGGCCAGCATGAGATACAGGCCCTGAAGCAGCCCTGGCAACGCCGATGCCGCGATAATCTGGCCGTATCCCCGTCCCCGACCGATCTGAAAAGCGATAATCAACCCCAACAGGGGCGCCAGGACCAGATTCGGCGCCTTGTGCACTCCCAGAATGCCGGTGAGCGTCAGTCCCGCCAGGGCGAGAACGGCGATGGGCGCCACACTGCGGATGTCGTATTTCCGGCCTAAAAGCAGGGCCAGCACGGCCAAAGCAACTCCGCCCGTCAGCGCCAGGCTCCCTAACAGCAGCATCGGTCGAGAGCGAAAACCCCCCTCCAGTGTCGGTCCGCGCCGGTGCGACCGGAAGGCGACCCCCTCCGGGCTCCGGGCGAGGGTCTACTCCGAGGACTCGGCGTCAGGGGCACCCGCGGGCGCTGTTTCGACTGCCGTGTCCACGGCGCCTTCGGTGGAGACATCCGCCGCCGGCGCACCCTCCGCGGGACTGGACCCGTCCTCGCTCGAACGTTCCGCCGGTTGGTCACCCGTCGGCCGCCGGTCGTCGGGACGTCGACTGTCCGGCCGTCGGTCCCGGTCGGACCGAAAGCGGCCTCGGCCGCCGGGGCCTCCCCGGAAGTCGCGCTCGGGCCGGTAACTGGAGACATTCTCCGGTGCCAACTGAGGCACGCGAAGGAACTCCCCCGTCACCGTGACCAGCAGGTGGCGCAGGACGCCCTCGTCCATCTTCAGCTCGTGCAGCAGGCCGTCTCCCATCGAGTCAGACTCTGCCGTGAACTGGTAGAGGACGTAGAAGCCCTGTTGGCGCTGTTTCAAACCCGCCGAAGTGTAGGCCATCTTTCGCAGGCCCCAGCGATCGATGTTGACGATCTCCGCCCCCGCCGCTTTGAGCTGTGCCTCGTATTTCTCGACCAGGGGTTCGAATGCGGCGTCACCCAACTGGGGGTCGAAGATGCAGACCAGTTCGTACTTCTTCGTCATGCTGTCTCTTTCCGTTTGGCTGTCTGACGCGAATCACCAGACGACATCAGAACAGGTTGAGGCTGTATTGCACGAACAGCGGCACCAGCACCAGAGATATGACTGACATCAGCTTGATGAGGATGTTCATGGAGGGTCCCGAGGTGTCCTTGAAAGGATCCCCCACGGTGTCTCCGACCACGGCGGCTTTGTGGGGCTCGGACCCCTTGCCGCCCAGATTGCCCTCTTCGATCCACTTCTTGGCGTTGTCCCAGGCGCCGCCGCTGTTGGCCATCATGAGCGCCAGGAGAACACCGCTCACCGTGGCTCCGGCCAGCATTCCACCCAGGGCGATCGGCCCCAGCAGGAAACCCACCACAACGGGTGCGAGAACCGCCATCAGCCCGGGCAGGATCATCTCCTTGAGTGCGGCCGTCGTACTGATGTCGACGCAGCGCCGCGTGTCTGGCTTGCCGGTGCCCTCCATGATACCCGGAATTTCCCGGAACTGACGTCTCACCTCCTCGACCATCTTGAACGCGGCGTTGCCCACGGCGTTCATGGTGAGAGCCGCCCCGAGGTAGGGGATCGTGGCGCCGATAAAGAGGCCGATCACGACAATGGGCGTAGTCACATCGATGATGACGTCGGCGCCACTGGCCGCCCGGACCGCCGAGGTGTAGGCTGAAAACAGGGCCAGCGCGGTGAGCGCCGCCGAGCCGATCGCGAAACCCTTGCCGATGGCGGCGGTGGTGTTGCCCAGCGAATCCAGACTGTCGGTGATCCTGCGCGTCTCCTCCCCCAGCCCGGCCTGCTCGCTGATCCCTCCGGCGTTGTCGGCGATGGGACCGTAGGCGTCCACCGACATGGTAATGCCAACAGTGGCCAGCATTCCCACCGCGGCCACACCGATGCCGTACAGGTCGGCGAAGTGGTACCCCAGCCCGATGGCGAGGACGATTCCGAGGACTGGCAGGGCGGTGCTCCCCATACCGACGGCCAGTCCGGTGATGATATTGGTGGCCGATCCGGTTTTGGAAGCTTCGGCGATGGCGCGGATGGGTGGGCCGCCGGTGTAGTATTCGGTCAGCAGTCCGATGGCGATGCCGGCGAGACTGCCCGACAGGACCCCCCAGAAAACCCCCGAGTCCAGCTGCAGAGCGCCTGCCAGCCAGTACGCGCCGGCCATCATCAGACCCGACGAAACGAAGGTGGAATACCGAAGTGCTGCCCCTGGGTCAATGTTCTGCAGGATGCGTACGCTTCCCACCCCGACCAGGGAGGTCACCAAGCCGATCATGATGACGAAGAGGGGGTACTGCATGGCCGCCACTCTCGCCTGGGCCTCAGCTACGCCCGGCGCCAGAGTGCCGAGAACGGCTGCCGACGCCGTCGCGGCGATGGCGATAGTGGCAATGACGGAACCGACGTAGGACTCGAAAATGTCGGCGCCCATGCCAGCCACATCACCGACATTGTCGCCTACATTGTCGGCGATGGTGGCGGGATTGCGGGGATCGTCCTCCGGAATGCCTTGCTCGACCTTGCCCACCAGATCGGCCCCGACATCGGCTGACTTGGTGAAGATCCCACCGCCGACACGGGCGAAAAGGGCGATGGAGCTCGCTCCCATGGCAAAGCCGCTGATGACGGTGGCATTGGCGGCGTCCTCCCATACCCCGTAGAAGGTGCACAGAAAGCCGATGCCGACCAGACCCAGGCTGGCGACGGCCAAACCCATCACCGCGCCACCTGCAAAAGCCATGGTAAGCGCGGGTCCCTGGCCGCGCTCGCTGGCGGCCTGTGCGGTGCGCGCGTTGGCCCGGGTGGCGGCCTTCATACCGGAAAACCCGGCGGCGATGGAGCAACCCGCTCCCGCCAGAAAGGCGACTGCGGTGCGCGACCCGACCCCGGCGTACAGCAGCGCAAACACGACCAGGACAAAGATGAGCAGAATGGTATATTCCCGCTTCAGAAAGGTCATCGCGCCCTCGTGAATGGCCTCGGTGATCTCCACCATCACGGGAGTTCCGGCATCCTGCTTCACGATGAAGCGGTAGATGAGTAACGCGAACAGCAGACCTCCTATCCCCAGATAGGGCGCTGCCGTAGACCAGACTTCCATATTCATCCCTTTTCTAAGCGCGCGGAATCGTTTCGGGAAACGACCCGTCGATGTGTCACAGAGACGGCTGGCAATTGAAGCGGTTCATGGCCACTTCGATCCCCTCCCGGATCCAACATTCTGCCGCCTCGCAACCCCGGTGTATCAGACCGTCTACGTCTTCCCCCGGTCCGAACTCGGAGAGCACGAAGTCGATGTCCTCGCCGCCGGCCAGCACCCGACCGATACCGACGCGCAGGCGGGGCATCTCCCCACTGTCCAGCTCCTCGAGGATGGAGGCCAGCCCGTTATGGCCGCCGTCACCGCCTCCCCGACGCAGCCGCAGACGGGAGAATTCCAGATTAAAATCGTCGACAACTACCAGTACGTGACCCGTGTCGAACCCCAGCTCCCTCTGCAGCGACGACACGGCTACGCCGCTGCGATTCATGTAGGTATGCGGCTTGACCAGCAGAGTCTCTCCATCGTCCAGGAGTGCGGTCTGACTCTCGGCCCCGGAGGACGAGCGTGAACGCCACGGGACCGACGCCGCAGCAGCGAGTTGATCGACCACGGCGAAGCCGATGTTGTGTCGGGTCGCCGCGTAACGCGGGCCCGGATTCCCCAGACCGACGACAACGTGCAAGCCCCTGCGGTCTCCCTAGGAAGACGACTCTCCGCCGCTCGCCTCCCCTTCGCCTTCCGGTGCGGCTGCCTCTTCGCCCTCGGCGGCTTCGCCCTCGGCGTCTTCGCCTTCGACCTCTTCGACTTCCTCCTCTTCGGCCGCCAGGGCAATCTCCTCGTCGACGGTCAGACGCGGCGCCAGCACGCTTACGATGGTGACCTCCGGGTCGGTGCTGATACGGGAATCCTGCTCGATGAGCTCTTCCACGTGCACGCTGTCACCGATCTCGAGATCGGAAATCTCAATTTCGACACGGGACGGCAGCTCCGAGGCCAGACACTGCATCTCCAGGCGACTCAAGGTCTGCTGCAGAGCGCCACCGCTCGTGCGCACACCCTCCGGCTCGCCGCGGGTGACGATGGGCACCTGGACGCGGAGCTCCGCCTTTGAGTCGATGCGCAACAGATCCACATGTAGAATGTCCCCGGAGACTTTGTGATACTGAATCTCCCGCACCACGGTGCGCTCGACGTCCTGCCCATTCGCGGCCGGGAGCAGGAAGATGGCGTTCTGCCCCCCCTGACTCAGGGCCCGCTCCAGCGACCTGGCCTCCACCTTGAAGCTTAGCGGCTCCTGGTGACAGCCGTAGACGATGCCGGGCAGCATCTTCTCCAGACGTCGGAGTCTACCCACCGAACCACCTCCCTTTTCCTGCCGCTCTTGGAGCGCCAGCGCGATCTCCTCGCGCTGAAAAATCTGCATTTTTACCGCCATGACCGTCTCCAACCGACTCAGTCTACGTTGAGGAATATATCTTCTGGCTGCCCGGCGAGGATTCGAACCTCGATAAACGGACCCAAAATCCGTTGTCCTACCAATTGAACGACCGGGCAATTGAAAGCCAAGTTTCGCCGCCGGACTCCTGCACCCCGCTGGCGACGGGTGAGCTTTGCGCCCTACAGGGCGGCCGTACAACAAAAAGACCGGAAGCCCGCGGCCCTCAGCTTCTCAGCTGCTGTTTCGGCAGCGGTCCGGTCATCGAAAATCCCGTACACAGCCGAGCCTGAGCCCGACATGGAACTCGCAACAGCGCCTGCAGCCATCAGCTGCGAGCCCACTACTGCGACGATGGGATTGGCTCGTTCGACGAGGGCCTGCAGGTCGTTTTCGAGGACCTGCCTCAACCTCATCCCGTCTACGCGCCCGCCGCGCAAAGAATCGATAAACGTAAGGTAGGCTGAGGCTTCTGTCAACCCAGACTCCACCTGCCCATAGGCCCACGCGGTGCTCACCTCGAGCCCGGGATACACCAGCGCGTAGTGGCAGGGGAGGCCCACCCACTGCAGCGGCTCCAGGATCTCTCCGCGCCCACGGACGAGTCCCGTGCCGCCGACCAGAGCGAACGGGATGTCCGAGCCCAGCTCGGCACCCAGTCGATGCAGTTGAGAGTGGTCGAGGGGCTGCCCGGCCAGGCGGTTGAGACCCCTGAGAACGGCGGCAGCATCGGCGCTCCCACCTCCAAGCCCAGCCCCTATCGGGATTCTCTTTTCCAGGTGGATGCGATAGCTGGGTCCCCCCTCGCGCTGGTCCACTGCGTCGGCGAACAGCGCCGCGGCCCGGCACACGAGATTGTCCTGGCCGGTGGAAAGAGCGGAGTCAGAGCAACTCATGCGGAAGGTGGTGGCGGGGTGAAAGTGGAGCGTGTCGGCCACACTGACGTTCTGGAGAATGCTGCGAATCTCGTGGAACCCGTCCGTTCGCTTGACCAGCACCTTGAGCCCCAAGTTGACTTTGGCGTACGCCGTCTCTGTCAAAACGGCAGCTGTCGCTGTCGTAGTGGCTCTATTGGCCTGCATTTTCTTGACCGCCCGGATTCTGGTTCATATACTGTACTGCCGATTAATATAGCAGTTGCAGTGGTGTACTCCACCTCCTTGCACCCCGTTCGGATCCTGGACCGACGGGAGCGCTCTCCGCTGTGAGGCAGCCTGTGAGGCAGTTTTGCCGAGCGACACCCTGGGTGGCGCCAGTTCTCGTTTATGCCCTGCCAGCAGCCCTATCAATACTCCTGTTCACCGGCAACGCCTCGCCCCAGGGTTCGGATGACGATTTCCAGGTGGCGCGCAATCTGTACCGGGACACCGGGGACTACGCCACTGCCGCGGGGTTGTTCGCCGAGTTTATCCGCAACTACCCGCTCAGCCCGCAGCTGGCCGATGCGCGGCTCATGCTGGCGCGGTCATACGCGCGAAGCGAGCGTTGTCCTCAGGCCGTGGGCGCCTACCAGGACTTCTATCTCGAACACCCGGATCACATCGGCTCGTTAGAGGCCCGGCGGGAACGAGCCGACTGCCTGCAACAGGAGGGGGAGCACCTTCGGGCAGCCGCCGCCTTCGAGGAGGTACAGCATCTGTACAGCGCCAGTGACTTCGCCCCTCAGGCCCTGCTGGAAGCCGCCCGCTCCTACACGGCCGCCCAGTCACTGGCCGAGGCCACGAGGGTCTACCGACGACTCCTGAAGGACTACTCCTCGCATCCCCAGACCCAGTCCGGCCGCTATCGCCTCGCCCAGCTCCGTTTTGCCGCCGGCGACGGCGAGGGTACGCAGCGGCTGCTGACCGAAATCTCCACGCGCGCACCGGCATCCGACCTGGCCAGGGACGCCCTGCTGCTGTCGGGCCGCTTACTCCTGTTTCTGGAGCGGCCCGACGAAGCCCGCGAGTCCTTCGACCGGCTGGATGTCGCCTTTCCCGGTAGCGAGCACGCCGACAGCGCGCGGGTAGATCTGGCGATGTACTTGTACGACCGGGGCTTTTTCGGTCGCGCCGCCGATGCCTTCCGCCGGGCCCGCGACCGCATCGAAGACCCCCGACTGAGATCGAAGGCCAGCCTGGGACTGGCCGACGCACTCCGCCAGGGCGGCGACTACGAAGCCGCCCGGCAGGACTATCAGTCGCTGTTGGTCGGAGACGTTGACCCCGCCGCCGACGGCTTCAACGCCGCCCGTCTGGGGTTGGCGGTCACTTACGGCCACACCGACCGCTACTCCGAGGCCGTAAACCTATTCCTCGACCTGATTCACCCCTCTTTCCCATCGGCGCGAAACTCGGGTCAGCTGGATCTGCCCGCGGGTGCAGGCGAATCTCTGGAGACGGTCTCGGCGGCGGCGATTACATCCCAGTCGGTGGTGGCTCGGCGTGAGCTAGCTGCCCTGTACCGGCGTCGGGGCGACCTCTCTCGCGCCGCCACCTGGTTTCGCAGCTACCTGGACCTCGTCGCCGCGATCGGGGTGGGCGAGTTCCCCGAACCCGTCCAGCAGCAGCAGCGAGTGCGCCTCGATCTGGCCCAGGTCTACGACTCGGCTGGGTATCACCAGGAGGCCGTAGAGCTATTCCAGTCTCTCGCCTCTGTCTCCGGACCCTTGTCAGCCGATGCCCGCTTCGGACTGGCAGGAGCTTACGAGCACGCCGGCGCCTATCGCCTGGCCCTGCGCGAATACGGCAGCTTTCTGGAGCGATTCCCCGGCCATCTCCATATCGGCAAGGCGACCGACCGAGTGGAGCACCTGAAAGAGTTCACGGTTCTGGACCCCCGCGGCAGGAACCGCGAACTGCACCAGGCCATCATCGACATGCTGAGCGGGCACTCGACGCGCAGCGTCCGGTTCGACCTGGCCCAATCGCTGCGGCGCCACGGCGACTACGAGAACGCGGTGGCCCTGCTGGAGACCTACGTGGCCGCATACCGGGATGATCCGGCCACGCCCGAGGCCCAGTTGCATCTGGCCCAAAGCCTGGGCAAGTTGGCCCGCCAGCGGCAGCTCGAAGGGCTGACCGAGGAGGCCGACTCGCTGCGACGTCTGTCCGAGCAGGAGTTTCGCATTCTCGCCGACGCCGAGGCGGGCCCGTGGAGCCGACGGGCGCAGTTGCGCCTGGTTACCGCCGAGGCGGAGTTGGCGGCCACCGACTCGAGCCAGCTGCGGATACTGGTAGCAGGACTCACCGGTTTCCTCGATCTGCACGGCGAGAGCGGCGAACTGGAGATGGACATCGGTGCACGGGCCCTGCTGCAGCTAGGCAACGCCAGGCGCCAACAGGCGGAGACGACCGCCGCGCGGCTGGCGGAGAGCGCTCCCGGGCAGCGGTCAGGAGCGGATTCGCGCGGCGTGTCGGAGCGTCCTTCCGCTGGTCAGCTGACCGGAGCGGACACCGAACACACGCCGGAGAGTGACCGACGGGTTTGGTCGGCCTCCGAGCAGCTGGCCCTAGCCGCGACAGCTTACCGGAAGCTGCAACGGAAGTACCCGAAAAGCCCCCTGGTGCCGCAAGCCCGGTTCGGACTGGCCCTCTGCCGCGCCAGCGAAGATGTGACGGCGGCCACCGACTCCCTCAATGCCCTGTTGCGCGACATCCCGGGAAGCTCGCTGATCCCGACGGTTCTGTTCGAATTGGGGCACGCCCTGCTGAAGCAGGAGAAGCGCCGCGCCGGGGTGGCACGCTTCCAGGAACTGCTGATGGCCTACCCCGCCTTCCCGCGTCGCCGCGATGTTCAGAAGCAACTGGCGCGCGCCCATTTCGAGCTGGGGGAATACGGGCGTGCCATCGAGCTCTACCGCTTTCTGGCCGACTCTGACCCGGAAGCCGACAGCGATGGCGCGCTCCGCCGCCAGCTGGCCCAGTCCCTGCACCGCAACGGCCAATTCGACCAGGCCCTGGATCTCTATTCGCGGCTGCTGACAGCGCGCCCTCAATCAGCGACAGCTGACAGCATGCACTTAGCGCGGGCCCGGCTCCTGGCGCAGGTGGGACGATCGACCGATGCGGTGGAGGAGCTGGGGCGACTCGACGCCAGTCCACTCTCCCCCGTAGCGGGACGACTCGCCGGTGACATCCTCTTCGAGGGGGGGCGCTTTGGCGACGCCGTGCAGATGTACTCCCCTCTGATAGAGTCTCCCGAAAGCGGACGGACCGTTCACGCCCGCAGGGCCCTGGCTCTGTTCCGCCTCGACCGACTGAAGGATGCGCGCAGGGCGGCGGACAAATTCTCCAAACGCTTCGGGGACGACTCGCCCTGGCCGCTGGTCTTCCGACTGGAGGAGGGGCGTTTTCGACTGCGCCACCGGGAATTCGACAGGGCCCTGAAGCTCTTCCGCGAAATCGAGAAGGACGCCCCGGAGATCCCGATGTCGCTGGCCGAATTCGAGGAGACCGACGCGACTCTGCGTCACATGGCGTCGGCGCCGGCGGTTGCGGCCGCCTACTTTGCGGCCACGGCGCTGTGGGAACAGAATCGCATCAATCCGGCCGAGGAACTGGCGGGCGCGGCCCTGGCGGCACAGCTGGACTTCGTCGATCGTTTTCCCGGCAGCCCGCACGCGGCCGAGGTCCACCTGCGGCTTGGCCACTACCACTACGACGTATTGGACCTCCATCTGCAGGCGGCCCGTTATTTCCGCGCGGCCCTAGAGGGTTCCGGGGCCCTGGAGCAGAGGCGAGGTGCCATCTGGATGCTGCTGCGGTGCTATGAGAAAACCTACGAGTACGACGAGGCGCATCGGACCGCTCTGCGGTTGCTGCGGGAGTACCCCGATCACCCCCGTGCCAATGACGTCCAGCTGAAAATCGGTTCCATCCTGCTGGAAAAGGGGCAGAATACGGAGGCCATCGCCTATCTGGAACAGGTGCTGGAGTGGGCGGAGGGGGACGAGGCTGCCGAGGCGCGGTTCTCCATCGGACAGGCGTTTCAGAGCATGGCGCAGTACAGGAAGGCGATCGAGAGCTATTACAAGGTCAGCTACCACGGCGCCGATAGCTCCGCGATGTGGGTCACCTCGGCCGATTACAGACGCGCCCAATGTTATGAGCAGTTAACGGAGTATGGGCAGGCTGCCAAGGTCTACCAGCGCATCGTCCAGCGGGAGGGCAGCGACAGCGCCTTCGGCAGGGGGGCCCTGGAGCGCCTCAATCTACTGCCGAACTAGTGCAGCGGGACGGACAGACGTCGCCACAGGGGGTCGTCGAGCCGGGGTGCACGGCGGCCGGCCAGTAGCGCATGTCCGCTCCTCTGACTTGCCGACGCCGACCGTGCCGCACACACCCGGGCAACTCCAGCGCCTGCCCCACCCGGCAAATCGCCGCGTGGTGACAGTCCATCACTCAAGTGAAGTTCCACCCTTTGAAAGGGATCGCACAATGGAACATTCTTTTTTGCGAAAGGTCCCCCTCTTCGAAGGACTCAAAGAGGAGGAACTGGAAGCGATTGCCTCGGTGACGGTCACCCGCTCTTTTTCCAAGGACCAGGTCATCATCCTGGCCGAGGAAGAGGGAGACGCCCTCTTCATCATTCACACCGGACAGGTGAAGGTCAGCATCGTCAGCGAAGATGGACGGGAGGTAATCCTCTCTCTTCTGGGAGAGGGTGCCGTGTTCGGGGAGCTGGCCCTGCTGGACGAAAAGCCGCGATCGGCGAACGTGGTGGCCATGGCCGATGCGAGGCTCTACATGCTCCACAGGAGCGACTTCCTCAAGCTCCTGTACCGGGTGCCGAAAATCGCCATCGCGCTGCTGGCGGAGCTGGCGACCCGCCTGCGCAAGACCGACCGCAAGATCGAAGGTCTGGCTCTGCTGGACGTGACCAGTCGCATCTCCGAAACCCTGCTGCAGTTGGCCAACGAACAGGGAGAGGAAAAGACGGAGGGACTGCACATCCCCAACCTGCCCACCCAGCAGCAACTGGCCAATATGTCGGGCACGACGCGGGAGACGGTGTCTCGCGTTCTCAAGAGATTGGAAACACAGGGCTATATCGTCTGCAAAGGTCGCACTATCACCATNCTGCGCGAAGAAANCCGGCAGNTGCAGTGAGGGGGCACCAACTGAGACCTNCGGCTCGNTCCACGACCNCCGCCAAACGNCGGATCCTGTTGCTGGGCCAGGACCCGCGTCTCAGAGATATCTGCCGCCAGGCGCTGGAANGCTCCCGCTTCAACCTCGTCGACGTGCGGGAGGCGGCTATGCTGCCCGCCATGGTAGAACGCGGCGCCGACCTCGTCATCATCGACCAGGCGATGCCGAACCGGTCCTTGGAGGCAGCCGCCGCTGCCCTGGGCGATCACCGCGAGCTCCCCGTCCTCGTGCTGGCCTCCGGATCGGCGCGAGACTGGCACGGTGTCTCAAGGGGGAGCCCCCTGGAAATGGTGCTGGAAGCGCCGTTTTCGGCTGAGGAACTGGCAGCTCGGGTGGAAGAGCTGCTTGAGAAGGGAAGTTTTCTGCACCAACGCCTAGTGGGCCGCTCAGATGCGATCCTCGAGCTGCGCGACCGCATTCTCCTCATCGCACCCACACCCATCACCGTGCTCATCACGGGGGAGAGCGGTACCGGCAAGGACATCGTCGCCCGCGCGCTCCATCACTACTCCCGCCGTAGCAGTCATCCCTTCAAGGCCATCAACTGCGCCGCTATTCCGGAGAACCTGATCGAGAATGAGCTCTTCGGTCACGAGAAGGGGGCGTTCACCGACGCCAGATCCCAGTACCGCGGCATCTTCGAACAATCCGATGGAGGCACTGTCTTCCTGGATGAAATCGGCGAAATGCCCCTGGCTGCCCAAGTCCGGCTCCTGCGCGTGCTGGAAGAGCGGGAGGTGACCCGCGTGGGCGGCAACCAAGCCATCTCCGTTGACATTCGCATCATCGCCGCCACCAACAAGAATCTCCGGATAGCCGTTTCCGAGGGGGCGTTTCGGCGCGACCTCTATCACCGCTTGAAGGTCGCCGAGCTGGACCTTCCCCCTCTGCGACAGCACCGAGAGGACCTGCCTCTCCTGCTCGACCACTTCGTCCAGCAGGTCAGTGAGGAACCCTCGGCGCGATACAGCGGCTTTTCACCGGCCGCCATGGACCTCCTGCTCGAATACGAGTGGCCGGGCAACACCAGAGAGGTGCGCAATCTCGTCCAGCACCTGGCTTTTCTGGGCCCGACGGGACCGGTCGAGCCCGCTGACCTGCTGCCCCACCTCGAGCAGCCGCCGCCACCCGAGCGCCACCTGCCCGTTGCCACTAACAAGACGCCAGACCAGTCAGAGCGCGAGCTGATCTATTTTGCCCTCTTGGATCTCAAGCGGGAAGTGGCGGACCTGCGCGGCCTCGTCGAGGACCGGTTTGAGGTCGGTTCGGCGCGGACACCTCGGCCCATCTTCCCGGCGCGCGAGCACGTGTCCGAGCCGGAATTCACCCCTACGGAGATAGAGCTCCAGACCGACGGCAACGGGGGCGTCAGGTCGCTGAAGGAGTTGGAGAGGGAAGCCATCGAGGAAACCCTCCAGCAGGTGGGCCGCAACCGTAGGCGCGCCGCGGAAATCCTCGGCATCGGCGTGCGGACCCTGTACCGGAAACTGGAAGAATACGGTCTAAAGTGAAACCGCTCCTGGCATCGATACGACCCGGCGCCGCCTCGGCGTCCCTGCTGCTGGTGATGTGTGTCCTGGCCGGTGCTCCCGTCCGCGCTCACGCTCACTCCGGCGAGGACCAGCTGGAGAGTCTGGGCCTGGCCTTTCGCGCGGTCTATCGACAGGCTGAGCCTTCCGTCGTGCTGGTCGAGACCTCTGGAAATCGTGCCAACAGCCGCCGCCGTCCGTTTTTCCACCGGCCCATGGAACCGGAGGAAGGCGTCGGTTCGGGCACCATTGTCAGCGACGATGGCTATATCCTCAGCAACCACCACGTCGTCAAGGGCACCGACGACATCAGCGTGATTCTGTCTGACCGGCGCTCCTTCCCGGCCGAGGTCGTGGGCTTCGATTCACTGATCGACATCGCCGTGCTGAAAATCGACGCCGAGGGGCTGCCGGCGGCAGACCTGGGCAGCTCGGACGAGCTCGAGATTGGGGACTGGGTTCTGGCCATAGGGCATCCCCTCAAGATGGGGGCAACACTCACACACGGCATCGTCTCGGCCCTGGGCCGGGAAGTGGACGTGATCGAGTCCCGCCACAGCATCGAGAGCTTCATCCAGACCAATGCCGTCATCAACCCCGGTAATTCGGGCGGCCCTCTACTGAACCTGCGGGGGGAAGTGGTGGGCATAAACACCGCTATTTCGACGCGCACCGGATACTTCATCGGCTACGGACTGGCAGTGCCCATCGACCTGGCCCGCAAAGCGATGAGCGACATACTCGAGCACGGCCGAGTCGTTCGCGGGTACTTGGGAGTGGACATGCTGGAAATCGATCAGGATCTGATGGACCGCCTGGAGATGGACACGGCCCGCGGTGTGTACCTGGACAGCATCCACACCAATACTCCCGCCAACAGCAGCGGAATCCTGCGCGGCGACGTCTTGCTGGCCGTGGACGGGGTGGAGGTCAATCACCCCAACGAGGTGCAGATCGTCGTCTACAGCCGCCGCCCGGGCGACGCTTTGACTCTGTCCATCACCAGGCAGGGGGAGAAACGGGAGATCTCCCTCATCCTGGGCGAACGGGAAGAGGATTTCCGTCGGGAGATGGGTCGACGTCGGATCGACGATCTGGGCCTCACCGTACAGACGCTGAGCAGCGCGCGCGCGTTGGAGTTGGGGTTTACCTCGGAGATTGCCGCCGAGCTGGGCTTCGTCGGCGGCGAGGAAATCATCGTCGTCGTCGACATCGAGTCGGAGAGCCCAGCCGCGGCCAAGGGCATCCGCGTCTACGATGTGATTACGGAAGTCGACCAGTACCGCGTCTCCACAATGGATGAGTTCGTCCGCTTCGTGTCGCGCCTGGAGGCGGGCAAGTCGGCCCTGTTCTGGTTCTGGCGCCGCGACCGGGGCATCGACGTGCGCGCTTTGAGAATCCGAGGATAAAGCAGCCGCCAACGCTCGTTCCATAAAGGGGTTGAGGAATGCTCGATCTAGACGGCACCGACGCCCTGCTCATTGTCGGCGACTCGGAGCGCAGCGCCGATATGCTCTACGCCACCGGCTTCAGCGCACCCGATCCTTTCGTCTTTCTGCAGACCGACCGGGCAAAGTACCTCCTCATCGGGGATCTCGAACTGGACCGCGCCCGCGATCAGGCACGGGTTGACGAAGTCCTCTCTCTATCCCGCTACGACAAGCTGGCAGCGGACCGTCTGGACGAGGCGGCCGACGAGGAGGACTACCCGACCAGGCGCTACCGTGCCCTCCTGATGCTGCTGGAGGAGCTGAAAGTGCGGACCATGAAGGTACCGGCTGACTTTCCGGTCGGCGCCGCCGACATACTGCGCCAGGCCGGCCTCCGTCTCGAGGTAGCGGCCGAACCCCTGTTCGCCCACAGATCGCGGAAGCAACCGGTGGAGATCGACGCCGTCATTCAAGCCCTGGTGGCAGCGGAGCGCGGCATGAAGCGCGCCATCGAGATCATTCGGAGCGCCGCTGTCGATAGCCACGACCGGCTCGTGGGGGCAGACGGCCAGATTCTCACCTCACAGGGAGTGCGGCGCCTCATCCACCAGAGCCTGCTTGCGGACGACTGCACCGGCCAGCATACCATCGTGGCCTGTGGCGAGGATGGCTGCGATCCACACCAACAGGGGAGCGGCCCCCTCCTGGCTGGCCAGCCGATCATCCTCGACATCTTCCCGCGCTCCGAAGAGTCCGGCTACTTCGGCGACATTACCCGGACCGTTCTGAAGGGAGAGGCCAGCAGCCGGCAGCGCGACCTGTACCGGGCGGTCGAAGAAGGCCAGCAACTCGCGCTGGAGCGCATCCGGGCCGGTGTCGACGGAAGCGACATCCACCGGGCCATTGAAGAACTCTTCACCGACAGAGGCTTTGAAACGGGAGAGCGAAACGGGCGCATGCAGGGATTCTTTCACGGTACCGGACACGGCCTGGGCCTCGAAATTCACGAGGCTCCCAGCATCGGCAAACGTCGAGATATCCTTCAGGTCGGACAGGTGGTGACCGTTGAGCCGGGGCTGTATTACCAGGGGTTGGGAGGCGTGCGCATCGAGGATGTGGTGGTGGTGGAGGCGGAAGGCTGCCGCAACCTCACCAGTTTCCCAAAATACTTCGAGGTTTGAGGGGCGAGAGAGTGCGGACGCTTTTGCCCCCCTCGCGCCATGTGCCGGATCCGCGGCGAGGAGACCCCCCTCGTGGAGGCAACCGGGGCCAAGGACGACGACGGAGTGCGTGCCGGATTGGAATCGCTGGCCAGGTGTGAGCGCCGATGCCACGGCAGGACTCATCACGCTGCCGTACTCGGTGCCTTACGGCTCCACAGGGCTGTCGCCTTCTCGCCCAGGCCGAGGTCCTGGTGGAGGAGGAGAGGAGCGGCGGGCCAGGAGATTTTGCGCCGACACTATCCTCCCGATCTGTGCCAGTGGCCGAGACCGGTGTTGATTTGCCAAGCACTGGCCAATTGAGGACATTACACCGTATACTGCTCAACTCCTCAAACCCCTATGGCGGTAACTCCTGTATGCGCTACAAATTCGTTGTCGGCTCCGTTGTCGTAACCGCGGGTCTGGTCTTCTTGTTGATCAGCGGCGTTCGACAATCGTCTGCGCGCCATCTCACCCTCGACATGCTTCTGACCCAGGCCGCCAACTCGGAGCTGAGGGATCGGCGCATCCAGCTAGGAGGGTGTACCGTGGTTGACGGGTCCATCCAGTGGGATGAGTACCGGCATCGCCCCGCGTTCACCGTCACCGACGGCGAACGCGCCCTACAGGTCCGCTATACGGGAAACGCCGTCCTGCCCGACACCTTCAGAGACAAGGCACTGGTAGTGCTGGAAGGACGCCTTACGCAGGCGAATCAGTTCGAGGCGGACCTCGTCTTCGCCAAATGCCCTTCCAAATACGAGGGCAAGAGCTACGACGACCATGTTGAGGCGCTGAATAAGGAGGGGCGGTCTTAGACTTGCCTGACCCCGGCTCGCCCTCCCGACCATCGATACATACAATCGGGATAGGTCTTTCAAAACGATCTCGTCTGCTGATGTTGTGCCCATACTGCGAGCTTGAGGGTAGATGCTGTTGGACCGAGATTTCGTGCGCACTCTTTACGAGATCGTCATCCATCTGATATGATCGACGTCGGTTACTTCGCTCTGTGCCTGGCACTGGCGATGGCCGGGTACGCCGTCTTCGCATCGATACTGGGTGCTCGGCGGGATGACGAGGGCCTGATCCGAAGCGGCGAGAATGCTGTTCTGGCCGTGTTCGGATTGCTCTCGACGTCGGTCGGCAGTCTTTGGTACGCCATCCTCACCCACGACTTTCAGGTCGAGTACGTATACGAGAATTCCAACTTGTCGATGCCCATCCAATATGTGGTGGCATCCCTGTGGGGCGGGCAGAACGGATCGGTCCTATTCTGGGGCTGGGTGCTATCGGTGTACTCGTCGGCGGTCGTTCTCTTCAACCGCTACCGCTACCGGGCCCTTATGCCCTACGTTGTATCCGGACTGGCCGGGTACTCCTTCTTCTTCTGCCTGCTGAACCTGTTTGTCACCGACCCCTTTCAGCAACTCCCGTTCTCGCCGGCTGACGGCCGGGGCCTCAATCCCATCCTCCAGCATCCCTACATGGCCATTCACCCCCCGATACTCTACGCCGGTATGGTGGGTATGTCGGTCCCCTTCGCCTTCGCCATGGGCGCTCTCATGTCCGGGCATCTGGACAACTCGTGGTTGCGCGCCGCCCGTCGCTGGCTGCTGATCCCGTGGACTTTTCTGGGAGCGGGCAATCTCCTGGGCGGTGCCTGGGCCTATCTCGAGCTGGGGTGGGGGGGATACTGGGGCTGGGACCCGGTGGAGAACGCAGCCTTCATGCCATGGCTGGCAGCCACCGCCCTGCTTCACTCCATGATGATCCAGGAGCGCAAGGGCATGCTGAAGGTGTGGAACATGATCCTCGTGTTCTTCACCTATGGAATGACCGTCTTTGGCACTTTCTTGACGCGCAGCGGGGTGGTCAGCTCCGTGCACTCCTTCGCCCAGTCGAATGTGGGGCCTTTTTTCGTCGTCTTCATGGCCGTGACAGCGCTCATCGCCATCAGCCTGCTGGTGGTTCGGTTGCCGCAGCTGAAATCGGAGAATCACCTGGAGTCCTTGGCCTCGCGCGAGACCGCCTTCCTGCTCAATAACTGGATCCTGCTCGGCATTCTCTTCGCGGTGCTCTGGGGCACCCTCTTCCCCGTGCTCTCGGAGGCGTTCACGGGGGACAAGATCACCGTCGGCGCCCCTTTCTTCAACAGTGTCATCACTCCGCTCAGTATGGGATTGCTGCTGCTGACAGGCGCCGGCCCCCTCTTCGCCTGGCGCCGCACCTCCCCGGCCAGTCTCAAGCATAACTTTGCCGTTCCGATCGCCGCAACCGCAGTGACGGCGAGCGCGGCCGCGCTCTTGTACGAGTTGCACGCCTATGCCATCATCTCTCTGGGCCTGTGCGGTTTCGTGGCTGCTTCTGTCGGCCTCGAATTCTATCGGGGCATGCGCTCACGCCACCACAGCACGGGTGAGTCCTACCTTCGGGCTCTGACCGGCCTGCTGGCCAAGAGCAAGCGCCGGTACGGCGGGTATGTCGTCCACCTGTCCATTATTCTTCTCTTCGTGGGCTTCACGGGACAGGCCTTCGGCACCGACAGGGAAATGGTTCTCCGCTACGGCGAGACCAAGCGCATCCGCGACTACGAAGTCACCTTTGAAACCCTCGCGCACTCCGAAGAGCCAGGTGTGACAATCTCGGCAGCGGCCCTGTCCCTCCACCGCCAGGGCGAGTTCCTGTGTACCCTATTGCCGGAGCGCCGCTTTTACCACAGCAGCGAGCAGAACACGACCGAGGTCGCCATCTACTCTACCTTCAGGGAGGACTTCTACCTCATCCTTGTGGGGGATGCCGGCGACGGCTCCGCCATGTTTCAGATCTACCTCAACCCGCTGGTGAATTGGGTGTGGGCCGGAGGCATCCTCTTCGTGCTCAGCTCCTTGTGGACCATGTGGCCCACTCGCCGCGATCGCAGCCTGGCGGCCGCGGATCGCGCCTCACTTCGAGATCCTGCCCTCGCTATTCGCCAGAGCGTGGTCGGCTCAACTGTCCCCTCGTAGGAGATGGCCCTGGTGCGCCATCTGATCCTCTGGTTCTTCGCTTTCGCATGTGCCTCCGCCGTGGTACTGCCACCGCCCGCCCATGCTGCCGAAGCTGCCCCGGAAGCCTCACTCACACCCGAGCAGATCAAGGAGGTGGCGTCCGACCTGGTCTGCCTTTGCGGCAGTTGCCCCCGCGAGTCTCTGGCCACCTGCATATGCACGGCTTTCGCCGTTCCTCAGCGCGAAGCCATCGGGCGCGCCCTGACGGCAGGACAGGGACGGGAACAGATTGTCGAGGAGTTCGTCGCCCGCTTTGGAGTGATGGTCCTTGCCGAGCCTCCTCCGGGCGGCTACCGCCTCGTTGGCTGGCTCACGCCGGCGGCTATCCTTCTGGTCGGCATCGTTGTCGTGCGCTCCGTTCTGGTCTCCTGGAGGCGGCGCGCACCGAAGCCCGAGACCACTGTGGCGCCCCCTTCGCCTGCGTCTGCCGCCGACCGTACCGGGTCCAGCTACGAGGAGCAGCTGAAGCGGGACCTGGACGCATTCGAAAACTGAAAGCGCTTCGTGACCTACCTGGTGCCCGTCGCTTGCGCGGCGATCTTGCTGATCACCTTCGCCTTTGCCGGCTATCCCCTCGTCGCCGGCCGCGGGCGTTTGGCCATCCAGTCGGATCGCGGGCGGCTGGGCATGCAGCTTCTTCGAAAACGGGATCAGCTGTACGCCGCCATCAAGGAATTGGACTTCGACCGGTCACTGGACAAGGTGCTGGAGGAGGACTACGCCAGTCAGCGCCGCGGCCTCGACCGCGAAGCGGTAGCTGTGCTCGCCCAGCTCGACCAGCTCGAGCGTCGAACAGATGGCAAGAGCTCGGTCGTATGGCAGATCGAACGAGACGTGGCGGCCCTGCAGCGGGGAGGGGTGCCCGAAAGTTCCCCTGCCTGTCCGGGCTGCGGCGCTCCCAGCCTGAAAGAACACCGCTTCTGCCCCGAGTGCGGCCACCGCTTCGTCTCGGACCGCACCGATCCGTGAGCCTTCTTTTTCTGCCCGCCCTCATAGCTGCTGTGCTGGTCTCGGCTTCGGCTGCCGACACGGTGCGAGGGTACGTCGTCGACCCGATCAACGAGTTAGCCGTCACCGATGTAGATGTCTCCTTCTCGGTGTTGGGAGAGAGCGGTGGCGTCGATGAAATCCTGCGCAAGTCGGTCGATGAGGATGGCCGCTTCGAATTCTCGGGACCTTTTCTAAAATCGGGCCTCGCCTTCACACTCACCGCATTCTATCGGGGCGTGCCCTATCCAAGCTCGCTGCTGAAGGTGGGCGAGCAGCGGGAAGTCGTCCTCGAAGTATTCGAGCCGACGCACGACCCCGACGACATCCACATCATGGCCGAGCACCTCATCCTGACCCTGCAGGCCGGCACCCTGGAAGTGACCCAGCTCCTGCACGTGGACAACACCGGGGAGCGAACCTTTGTGGGCACCGGGCACGGCGTGGAACGGCTGGTCACCGAGTTCCGAATCCCCAAGGGTGCTTTCGGCTTGGAGAGCCACTCGGGGGAGTTCGCACGCGCTGACGCCCGTAGCCTCTTCGACACCCAGCCACTGGCACCGGGAACATCGCAGATCGGCTTCTCCTTCATGGTGTCGGCCGCTGACTTCCCAGGAGAGTACGTGCACAGCGCACTGTATCCCACCGATGTGCTGGACGTCTATGTCCACCCGTCCGACATCCACCTGCACACCCCCTTCATCGACAGGGGAACCATCACCTTTCAGAAGAGGGAATACCACCTGTATCGCTTGGAAAACCTGCGGCCGGGGCAGTCGGACTCCATATCCCTTCCACTCACTCGACCCATGCGCTGGGTCCTGAAGTGGTCTGGGCTGGGGCTGGCCATTGTCGCCGCCACTTCCCTCCTCTCCCGCCGCTCCCCGACACCGCTGGCATCTGGAGATGACGGGACCGAGGAAATCGTCGAGCTGGTGGATCCGGGTGTCGGTCCCGACGCGAGCCGAGCCGAGCTGGACCAACGCCGACAGGTCCTACTCTCGCAGCTGGCCGCTATCGAGCGCGGCGGCGGCCACAAGAATCGGAAAGCCGGTGCCCAGCGTCGCCGGCGGCAGCGCCTCATGGGCCAGGCGGTGGCGGTGTATCAGCTCCTGGAGAAAGCCCGCCAGGAATGACGACGGGGGCCGTACGCCTGGAGCAGGTCACCAAACGATATGGGGCCCTGGCGGCCGTCAACAGCGTAGATCTGGAGATAGAAGCCGGCGCCCTGCTGCTGATGGCCGGAGCCAACGGCGCGGGCAAGTCCACCCTTCTGCGGATACTGGCAGGGCTGATCCGGCCGACTCAGGGGCGGGTGCTGGTAAACGGCCAGCCGCCTCATTCCTCGTTGGAATCACGCGCCGAAATCGGCCTTCTCTCCCATAAGAACCTGCTCTACGACACCCTCACAGCGAGAGAGAACCTGCTGTTCTGCGGCCGTCTGTACGGCCTAGAGGATCGGCGGGAGACGGCGGAGGCGGCTCTCGCCAACGTCGGCATGAGCGCTCGCGCCGATACTCCAGTGGGCACCCTTTCCAGAGGGATGAAGCAGCGACTGGCGCTGGCCAGAGCAACCCTCCACCGACCGGGACTCTTGCTGCTGGATGAGCCCTTCGAGGGACTCGACCGGCGCGCCTCCCAGGCTCTCAGCCAGCGTCTCACCGACCTGCGAGCGCGGAGAGAGACCACCGTTGTCGTGGTCACTCACCGCGTCGACGAAGTGGTCGATCTAGTGGACAGAGTGGCGGTGTTGGAGCGGGGTCGGCTGTGCTGCGACTCGGCCTGGCGGGGAGGCAGCCTGGAAGAGCTGCAGGCCCTGTGCGACTCTCACCTGCAGGGAGTGTGAGAGGGAACTCGATGCGCTACGGGGAATCCAGATGATAAAGGGCGTGGTGGCCATCCTCTGGAAAGACCTGCGGGTCGAATGGAGAAGCCGAGAACGTCTTGGCCCCATGGTCGTGTTCGTCTTTCTCATTATTCTGGTGTTCAATTTCTCTTTCGAGCTGGGAGGCTCCGCGCTTCACGAAATCGGGCCGGGCGTCCTGTGGTCGGCTTTCGTCTTTGCCGGACTGTTCGGCCTCAACCACACCTTCGCAACCGAGTTAGACAACAACTGCCTCGACGCCCTGATGCTGGCCCCGGTGAGCCACAGCAGCCTCTACCTGGCCAAGATGCTGGGCAACCTCCTGTTCCTCCTTGTGGTAGAGCTGCTTTCCTTGCCATTCTTTTGCCTGTTCTTTAACCTCTCACCCGGTCTGTACCTTGTTCCTCTCGTCGCCGTTCTCACGCTGGGTGCGTCCTGCCTGGCTTCGGTGGGGACGCTCTTCGCCGCCATGTCCAGCAACTCCCGGCTGCGGGAGTTCCTGCTTCCACTTCTCGTGCTGCCCATGATCTACCCGGCGCTCATCTGGGCTGTGAAAGCCACGGCCATCGTCTTCGAACACTCGCGACCCAGCACCACCGGCGCCTTCTGGCCCGGATCTCTTACCGAGCCCGTGAGCTTTCTACTTGTGTACAGCATCGTTTTCACCACTCTCGCACTCATGCTGTTCGACCAGGTCCTGGAGGACTAGGGGACGCCCGCTCTTGTCGCGACTCGCATCCACAGGCCTTGCCTTCTTCGTCTTCTCGGCCATGGTGGCGGCTCTCTACGCCGTGTTCCTGTATGCCCCCACCGAAGGTCAGATGGGTCTGGTACAGCGCATTTTCTACTTCCACGTGTCTTCCGCTATCTGCTCTCTGGTCGCCTTCTCCCTCGTTTTTCTCGCCAGCATTCAATACCTGCGCCGGCGAGAGGAGAGGTGGGACCGGCTGGCGGTAGCCAGCGCCGAACTGGGCGTCATCTTCGCTCTTATCGTGCTGATCACGGGACCCCTCTGGGCCAGGCCCATCTGGGGTGTGTTCTGGCGTTGGGAGCCACGGCTCACCTTCATGCTCATCACTTTTTTGATGTACGTCGCCTATCTGATGGTGCGGGCCTACGCAGCCGGCTCGGTGGAGCAGACACGTCGCTTTGCCGCCGTGCTGGGAATCGTCGCCTTCGTAAACGTGCCGCTGGTACATTTCTCCGTCAATCTGTGGTCGGCCGACCAGCAGTTGCACCCGCAGAAGGTCGAGCTGGCGCCGGAGATGGTGGTGGCCCGCTATGTGAGTCTGGTTGCGGTTGGCAGCCTGTTTCTGTTTCTCCTGAAGAGGCGGATGGAACTGGAACTGGCGAGCCAGACGTTGAACCGTATCCGCCAAGAGCTGGACGGCGAGCGCGGCGATGACGGTCCCTGATCAAACGGGCCCAGATCGACGGGCCCTGGTCAACGGGCCCTGGTCAACGAATTTGACCGGGCGGTGTTTGGCGCCCGCCCCGGAAAGTTCTCGAGCACTAGTGCGAGAAAGCGTGCGTGCAGATCCCTGATTCCTACGGTGGCGATGGCAGAGATCTGGAGTCCTTTTTCGTTCCGACCGATGAAAGGAGGAGACCCCCGTGGAACAAAGTTCGAATCTAACCTATCTCTTTGCCGCTTACACCGCCTTCTGGGCCGTTCTCTTCGGGTACGTTCTGCACCTGATGAGCCGTCAAAAGGACCTGAATCAAAGCATTGAGGAAATGCGGAAACTGGCTTCCGAGATCCGGCGTGGCCAGTTATGACGTTGCCGCGTGAAGGACGTGTTGCCCGCAGGCCCCAGATGCTGTGGAAGGAGCCAGAAGACACACGAGATAGAGTAGACGAGAGCGTCACTTTTGCGCTTGAATCAGTGGGTGCATATCCCATGATTTCTCGGTCTTAAAACTTGGTTGACACCGCTTTCGCGGTCATGTTATATTCCCTGCCGGAGGCGGTTGAAGTTCCCCGAGCACATCTTCTGCCATGGTAGAAATGGAAATAAAGGGGGTCCAGATCAGCTCCAAGGCCTACCATCGCGTAGTCCTCAAGGAGAAGGACGGAGAGGCTTACCTCCACATCGTCATCGGCCCCAATGAGGCCCGTGCCATTTCGCTGGCGCACAACGATCAGAGCCCAGCTCGCCCCCTCAGTTACGATCTTGCCTGTTCGCTCTTGGAGGAAGCAGAAGCCAGCATCCGCCGAGTTGCGATCACCGAACTGCACGAGGGCATTTACTACGCCGAAGTGCACCTCGAAAACGCCGACGGCACGACGGTTAACGTCGACTCGCGACCCAGCGACGCCATCGCCCTTGCGGTGCGCACCGACGCGCCCATCTTCGCCGCCAAATCCGTCCTGGATGAAGAGGGTAGCACCGAGCTGGAGGAAGAGGAAGAAGTGGTGAACGCCTCCTCATCGGAATCGACTTCACTGGCGGATCTGTTGGCCTCGCCGTCACAGACCGAGTTGAGCGAGCTCGACCTGCTCCGCAAGCGTCTGGCCCAAGCAGTCTCCGAGGAAGCCTACGAGGAGGCGGCCCGACTCAGAGATCGCATCGCTCTGTTGGAGAAACCGGCCGCCGAGGAGTTGGGGGAGGGGACGTGATGGCGGAGAAGAAACCCAAACGGCGGCCTGCTCTGGTAGAGGTGAAGGTCGTCAAAGTTGCCCCCTGCCTGCGTTCGGAAAACCCCATCCTCTGGCTGTGCGAAAAGAAGCCCGCCATGCCCCGGTTATTGCCGATCGCGATCGGCGAATTCGAAGCCGCGGCCATCCAAATGCAACTGGGACGAGACGAACCTCTGCGGCCCATATCCTACGACCTCTTCACCTCCATGCTCGAACATCTGGCCATGCCCGTTCGTCGTGCCGTCATACATTCCGTCCGCGACATGGCTTTCCTCGCCAACCTGGTGGTGGAAAGGGAGGGGCAACTACGGGAGGTAGACGCACGCGCTAGCGATGCAGTCGCCCTGGCGCTGCGCGCTCAGGCCCCCATCCACGTAGCCGGCGAGTTGTTGAGTGCGGCGGGGATATCTTCCAGTCCCGACAACGGCGCCGTGGAACAGACCATCTCTCGCTTCTACGAGCTCGAGTCGCAGATTGTGGCGGAGGATGGGTCGCAGCAGCCAATCGAGCCTCCCGGCATCAGCGAGGTGACTGTAGCCGAAACGGCCGAAGTCGATGCCTCTTTGGCGATAAAGAGAGTGGTCGGAGGGGCCCAGGTCGTTGAGGAACAACCGGACCCGATGTCCCGGAAAGACACCTTGAGCCAGCTGCAGAGCATGCTGGAGCGAGCCGTGATCTGCGAGGAGTATGAGGAGGCGGCTCACCTCCGCGATCAGATAGAACGTCTCGTCAGGAAGACGAGGGCCTGACCTACAGGCCACAGCTGCGACGCTCACCCATTTTCCCTTCTTTCTCGCCCTGACCGTTTTGCCCTGTCGACCGCCTACTGCCTTTTTCAGCGAGGATCCAATCACGGAACATTCCCCGTCCGCTAGAATTTGCCGTGGCCGCGCGCAGCACGTCGAACGGTCGCACTTCGCGGAAACAAGCCGGTTGCGGCGATCGGGCCGAGTGAGCGTGGTCAGCGCCGGATTTGGCCACTTGCTCTGCCTGATCCCCCTCTTGTGGGTATGGCAGTGCGGGGGTGAGGGGGACGACCGTCGTTATCTGTCACCCGCCGTTACCTACAGGACCTACGTCACGGCGGTGGAGGCCGAAGATGTGGAGGCGTTGTGGCAGTGTTTCAGCCTCAGCTACCGTCATGCCGAGTACGCCGGCGAGATCTCCCGCTGGAAGGACGAGTGGAACAGATCCCGGAGCGACCTTCAGAAACGGGCCACAGAGCGCCAGATCGCCGATGAACGTATCATCAATGCCCGCATCGCCTACCTTCTCTTCGACTCCTCCACGGTCCTCTCCCGGGAATCGCCTTTTTGCTACTTCATCCGCGACGATGCCGGGTGGAAAATTACCAGCTACCTGGACAGCTCCTTCCACGCGGAGCTGGAACTGGCCTTGGAGCGCGGCGAATTTTCGCTCAGGGACTGGTAGTACTCCGAGTTGGGCCAGGCGCCACTGGCAGCTGCTGATCAGCGGACCAATTCCTGTTAGAGAGTGCTGGGTTTCGTCCGAAAGTCGGTCTGGACCGCGGACGTAGATGCGGACTGCAATTCAGCGCTGGCCCAGGTTTCTTGACATCACCGATGCTGAAGTGTACATTTCAGCACCCTCCGGCAAGGGGCTTGAGGGCGAGACGAATCGAGTGGGCCCGCTGTCGCTTTCGACGGCCGCGAATTGCCAGAACGGCTGTATCTATCATAGCTGTGTTTACACGTTGTTACAGTCGTGTGTGGCGGTCTGTTAAGCGCAACTTAGCAGTCGCCATCCCGAACAGTTCGAATACCCCTTTTCGGGCGTTGAGTTTCCCTAATTCCCCACGTCGCCTCGTTGGGAACCTCGGCGTTTCAGGTCAGCGATCGCACCCCAGGATCGCCACACTCGCTATTTAAGGAGCTGTCCCCAGGACTGCTCCTTTCTCGATCTGCATCCGCCGCTTCCCCCAAGACCGCGTCGCTGATCGGTTACCCCACCCCATTCCTGCCATGCACATATGCATGGTCGTCTTCGGCGATCTCAGCTTCGATTTCCGCGTTTATCGGGAAGCCGTCGCACTCCGCGAGGTCGGCCACACCGTCACCATCGTCGCCTCAGATCGGTTAACCGATGGCCAGGTGCTCCCCGAAGAGTGGGAGGAGTTCGATGTTCGCCTGATCACCGTCGACCCCACGACCTCCTTGCGAATCTCCTATCCGTTTTTCTGGCTGCGTGCCGGCCGGCTGCTGAGACGGGTACCGGCGGACGTCTTCCACGCCCACGACCTCGATTCCCTGTGGCCGGCAGCCGTCGCCGCAAGGCGGTGCCGGGTGCCGCTGGTCTACGACTCTCATGAGTTGTGGACGGAGCAAGCCTCATTGGTCGGGCGCGGCATCATCCGGGCATTCTGGCGCTGGCTGGAGAGACATCTGATTTCCCGTGTCGACCGCACCATCGCCGTCAGCCCCTCCATCGGCGGCATTCTGGCCCGGCGCTACGGTCTGGGCGACATCACCATCCTGCGAAACCTCCCTCCTTCTCGGCCACCCCTGCTCAGCAACCGCATTCGCCGTGAGCTTGCCTTGGACGAGTGCTGCGTCATCCTCCTCTATCAGGGCGGATTCCTGACCGACAACGGTCTTTCCGAGCAGATCTCCGCCATGGCTACGGTGGATTCGGCGGCCCTCGTTCTCGTCGGCAGCGGACCCGTGGAGGAGCAACTCCGCAAGCAGGTAGACGACTCCGGGCTGACGGACCGGGTTTTCTTTCTTCCGCGGGTGCCATTCCCGGTGCTCCACGAATACACCTGCTCGGCCGACGTAGGGCTTTGCCTGATCAAGCCCAGCGGCAACAGCTTCTACTACTCGCTGCCCAACAAGCTCTTCGAATACATGCAGGCGGGGCTTCCCATCCTGGCCAGCAACTCACCCGAAATCCGCGCGGTGGTGGAAGAGACGGGAGCGGGTGAGGTCGTGGACGCGGCAGATGTCGAGGCGATCGGGCAACACCTGCGGGCGTTCATCGCCGACCCGGCGTTGAGAAAGCGGTACAGCGACGCCTCCCTGAAAGCGGCTCCGTCGTACACCTGGGAAGAGGAAGCGCAGCACCTGGTCGCTCTGTACTCTTCCCTCCTCTCTCCCGGCAGGGGTGACGAAGATGAGTGAGAGTCCTTTCCTCAGTGTTGTCATACCGACTCATGGCGCTCCCGGCCTGCTGGCGGAGGCCCTGCGGAGTCTGGCCAGTCAGGACTTTCCCGCCTCTGGAGCCGAAATCATCGTCATCGACGACGGCTCCCCGGAGTTCAATCCGTCTACCTGGGCCGAGCTGGCCTCACCCTTCCACCTCGTCGTCATTCGGCAACAGGTCAACCGTGGTCGCGCCACAGCACGCAACCAGGGCATCCGCGCCGCCATGGGGGAGATCATTCTATTCCTCGATGGCGACATGACGGCCACTCCCGGCTTCCTGCGCGCTCACGCCGACTTCCATCGCGCCCACCCAGGAGAGGTGGGAGTGGGGGACATCCGCTTCGGCCCCCAGAT
>PBRM01000045.1 GCA_002725915.1 Gemmatimonadota bacterium | reverse complement strand
AGAAGGGTGAGGACAAAGCGATAGCTGAGGAGATGACTCCTCATTTCCTTGGCGATCAGCAGCGCGAGCATGGAAAGGCCGTTCGTTGAGGGATGGTGAATAGGCAGTCCATTTGGGAAGACCAGATCATTGTTGGTTAGACTCTCGCAGGTAGAGGGACGCTTAATATGAACATTGTCACCTCTCCCAACCAGGAGATCGCCGTGCCGCCTGCCGTCAAGCTTCTTGACAAAGTACACCTCGTCCTCTATCGTTGAGTCCAATATTGGTGGAATTTATTGATTTTCTGACCCTACCTACTTGAATCACGAATGCATGGGCACATTCTGCCCTGACCGTGCCTCCCGGCTGGTCGGCGCCCTCACCTGGGGCGCGTGGCGAGAGCACTCCGCTAGGACGCCGGCCGCTGTCGCTGTGCGGCTGGGACGCGCTCTCGCGTGTTGGCTCCTTCCCCTGCTTCTGCCAGCTCTGACAGCCGCCGATGAAGTTCCCCTCACCTTGCCCTTCTGTCTGGCCTCCGCCATGGAGCACAGTCGGGAGTTGATCCGGTCGCGCGAACAGATCGAGAGCGTGCGCGGCGACCGGGTCGTGGTTCGGTCCCGCTTCATGCCGCAGCTCGATCTGATCGCCAACTACGACGCCTCCCGAACCGATCTGCGCGGCGACACCGACGAGCAGCTGGCCAGTCAGCTCCGTTTCACACAGCGACTGTTCGAATTCGGGCCGGACGCCCTGCGCGAGATCCAGCTGCGCGCGGATCTGCGCAAGGCCGTCTACGACTATCAGGACAAGGTGCACGAAGTGACGGCGCGGGTGTGGGAACTGGTTCACCTCATCCTCCTGCAGGACCAGCAGATCGAGGCACGGCGACAGTTGCGAAAGAGCTTCCAGGACATCCTCGACCGCCAGCAGGCCCGCTTCGAGGAGAGACTGGCTTCGGAGGAAGAGAAGCTGCAGGCGGAGCTCCAGGTCCTCAACGAGGAGCTGGAGATTAACCGGCTCACTCGGCAGCAATTCAACAACAAGACCGAGCTCCTGCGGCTCATCGGCCAGACTATCGGTACGAAGATCTCCGTCGAGGGGAAGCTGGCCCCCTTCACTCTCGACCAGGACGAAGCCGTCAGCATCGCCCTGGCTCGAGACGTGCAGATCTCCCTGCGGGAGGAGTTGCTCGAGGAGCAACAGCGGGTGGTAGCCGAGATCAGCTGGCAGTATGCACCCGACATCTCGCTCGACGCCGGCCTGGAGGACGGCCGTCGCAACGTCCGCGTGAGCGTGGACAAGGAGAACCGGACCTGGGGGCTAAATCTGGGATCTGATTTTGAGCTCGACGACCGCGACCCGGCGTCGGGGCTGAGTGGCGACACCCGCTGGTTCGCCCAGGTCGAGGCACGGATACCCATCTTCGAAGGCGCCTCCCGCATTGGGGAGGAGGCCCGGGAGAGGGCACAGATGCGGGCCACTCTGGTAGATCTGCGCGACCGGCGCGAGGTCGTGGAGGTGCAGGTCCGGCAGGCGTATCAAGCTATGCTCGAGGCTGACGAGGAGCAGAGGATTCAAAAGAAGCGGGTGACGATCGCTAGAAGAAGGCTGGAAATCAGCCAGGTGCTGATGGACAAGGGTCAGGCAGACGAGGCCAAGGTGGAGTCCGTGCGGGAGCAGTTCTTCAGGGATCAGGCGTCGCTCTTCAGAAACCAGGAGACCTATATCACCCGGCAGGGAAACCTGCGCCAACTCATGGGCTACGTAGAATGAGCGTCTGTACCGTTGTCCGCGCCGTCGGCTGCCTGCTGCTGTTGGCAGCGGTGGCTGGGACAGAGGAAGAGCGGACGCTGACGCGGGAGCAGCAGCTCAGCAAGCTCCAGCTCGAGGAGCGCTTCATGCAACTGGAGCAGCGCAAAGCCAGCATGGAGACGCAGAGGCAGGAGCTGGAGACGACGAAGGATCTGTTCGAGCGACAGTTCGTCGCCCTCCAGACCTACCGGGAGACGGAGAACAGCTACAAGGATGCCGTGCTCAGGTACGAGCAGGCCGAGATCATGCTGGAGGAAACCAAGCTCGACCTGCTCAAGAACGCCACCCGCATCGTCGTGCGCGGGGCCCGAAAATACAAGACCGAGGACGGCCGCGCGATAGTCGACATCGTGCTCGAGAACTCGGCCGAGACCCGCGACGCCCTGCTGGTGGATCCCTCCCTCACCGAGGACGAGCTCCACACGCTTCTCAAAGTGGAGAACATTTACGTCTCGCTGAAATACGGACCCGTGGTGGGGGAGCCTTACGAGATCCACATCCCCTCTCTGGATGTGAGCGAGCGCCGCACCCTCACTTACCGGCTGCTGCGGGATGAGGAAGCCGTAGAGGTAGCCCTGACCTATCTCGACCTGGAGGAGAGCCAGGTGGTCATACTGCGCAAGGGCGGTCAGCAGGAGCTACCCAGTATCAACTCGGCCCAGTTCTCGCAGACCAGGGAGCTGCAGGAGACGGCGCGCTTCGACCTGACCCTGGAGCGGCTGTCGGACGAAGAGCGGAGCTTCGCGCTGGCGGTGGTGGGACTGCCACGTATCGACTACGCCTTCGTCGACAACGGGGCCCGGGTCAACCAGGTGAAATTCGACGAGAACAAATCCAAGGTTGTTCTAGCCCTTGAGCTGGAGATTCCCGAAAAACTCGACCGCCGGTTCGTCGGCAGGACCCGCACGTTTTTCGCACTCGTCACCGAACCGAGTGAGTACGGCTCAATCAACGACCTGAAGGCACGTTACGGAAACGACCCGGTGCCGGAGGAGGAGGTGAAACTCCTCAANTCCAATTACGTGAAACTGGAGCTGNTCCCGAAGGGGATCGGCAAGCTGGAGGTGCTGGTNTCGAACCGCTACAAGGAGATNAACGTCGGCGAGGATCTGGAGATCCGNGTCGAATTCCTCAACCGGGGAACCGTGGCGGTGCANAATATAAANGCCGCTCTGGACGTGGCCTACGAGTGGCAGGCCGAGGCNGAGCCCCCCCTCATAAAGGTCCTCGAGCCCGACGAACGTCAGATGCTGCTGGTAAAGGCGCAGCCCCCAGACGACCTCGCCGTCGGCAACTACGAACTCGGCATCGAGGCGCAGGGACAGGTTGGCAACGAAAACGTGGAAAGCCTCGAGAAGAATATTACCATCCACGTAGGTGCCCGCTCCAACATAGCGGGGAACACCATCCTCATCGGCATTCTCGTCCTGCTGGTTTTCGGCATCGGCCTGGCCAGCATCAAGATCAGCCGCAGATGACCGGCGTCGCCATACCCTCCCTCATCTTCCTCCTGCTGACGGCCGCCATGGCACCGGCGGCCAAGGACCTGCGCACCAAAGAGGAGCGCCTGTACGCCATCAAGCTGCGCACCGCCCAGTGGGAGGTGGCCTCGGATTCGCTAGAAATGGAGAACAGGAAGAGCGACCTGGAGGCGATTCAGGATCTCTATGAGGATAAAATCGAAACCCTCAGTTACCTGAACAGGGCCAAACGGTCCTATCAGCAGGCCAACTTCGACTACCAGCAGGCCGTCTTCGAACTGCAGCGGACACGCCTGGACTTCCTCCGGGACGCCACTCACCTGACCATACGGAAAGCCGTCAAATACCGGACCAGGGACGGCAGGCGCCAGGTGGACATCACCATCGAGAACGCCTCCAACCTGGACCAGGCCGTCTTCCTGAACCCTGGCAGAACGGCGGCGGAGATCCGCCCGCTCCTGGAGGTGCAAAACATCAAGGTCTCCATTCTGGAGTCTCCTATGTCCGGAGTGGTCATAGCCGAGCCTTACGAGATGACGGTGCCCTCTCTGAAGCTGGGGGCGACCACCACCCTGACCTTCCGGCTGCTGCAGGACGAGGACGCCGTGGTGATCGCCATGGACATGCTGGACGACCAGCAGCACGACTACATTGTGCTGAGACGGGAGTCGCTCGAGGATATCCCCTCGATCAATTCGGTGCAGTTCTCCCAGGAGGGAGGACTCAACGATCGCATCCGTTATGACCTGATTCTCGAGCGGCTGGCAGATGATGAGAAGACCTTCAGGCTGGCCATCGTCAACCTACCTCACGAGATCGATCCGTCCTTCCGCGACCCGGCCACAAGCGCCAATCTCACCCAGGTCAAGTTCAGCGAGGAGGTAACGCGGCAGCAATTGGAGCTAGAGCTGCAGATCCCGGAAAAACTGAGCCGTAAGTACGTGGACCAGATCATCGAGTTCTACGTCTTCATCACCGACCAGGAGGGATTCTTGCAGATTGGCGAGCTCAACCGGAAGTACGGCAACAGACCCGTGCCGCTGGAAGAGGTCAACTCCATCAAGGGGGACAAGGAGCGCTTCGAGCTGATCCCCCGGGGGAAGGCAGCGCTGGAGGCCATCATCGCCAACCGCTACCAGGAGGTTAAGACGGGAGAGGAAGTGATGGTCCGCGTCGACCTCCTCAATACCGGCACCCTGGAGGTAGAGGGCGTCTACCTCGTCCTGACGCCGCCGCTGGACTGGACCTACACCACGCAGCCGGACACCATTGCCCAAATCCTGCCCGGCGACAAGGAACCGGTCAACATCACCCTCGTGCCGCCCCCTGACCTTGGGGTGAGCGAGTACGACGTCCGCGTCGAGGCCGTCGGCTACGAGGGCAACGAGAGGATCGAGTCGCAGGAGAAGGACATCACTATCCGGGTGGAGGCGCAGGCTGACATCATCCGCAATGCCCTCATTATCGGCGGCGTCATCGCCCTTGTCATCGGCGTTGCCGTAGTCAGCATCAGAGTGAGCCGCAGGTAGCGGACCGCTGGCGATTGCGCTATATTCTGGATGTGTTCCGGGACCTGTAGTGAGTGTGCCTTGGAACGCATCGTCCTCTCCCTCCCAGAGAAGAACCCATGAGATATGACATAGGGGATCTGCTCAGCAGCTGGCCCTTCGATCCCGACGAGCTCGTGGCTCGGCGCATTGTCGCGCGTGACGGCTCCGAGAAACTCCAGATCCGCATCGACATGGGAATGCTCCAACTGGAAACATCGGGTCGACCCGACGGCCAACGCCCCTTTGGGTGCGAGTCGCTGCTGGAGTACTACCGGGCCGGCGGCGAGGGTGACGGCCCGGAGAAAGCTCTGGACGAGGACGCCTGCGAGGACCTCTTTCAGGAGGCCTGGCAGTATTATCAACGCTATCTCAGCATGTTCTACCTCGAGGATTACGCCGCCGTTGTAGCCGACACGAGCCACAACCTCGAGATCTTCGGTCTGGTCCAGAATCACGCCGACAGCAATGAGGTCAAGTGGTATTTCGAGCAGTATTACCCCCACGCCATCATGATGCAGGCGCGGGCGAATGCCATGCTCTCCCTCGACGAGGAAAACTACCGCTCCGCCCTGCGGGAGGTTCGGGCGGGGATCGAACGGATAGAGGCGTTCGTGGCGGAGTGGGAAAGCGACGTCATGGAAGACGAGATCCCGGAGCTCACCTTCCTGCGCGACTGGTACGAAGAGCTGGAGACCGAGCGACCCCTGTCGCGGCGGGAACAGCTCGAGCGGGATCTCAATGTCGCGGTGGAGGCTGAGAACTTCGAAGAAGCGGCGCGCCTGCGCGACAAGCTGCGGACCATGCGTCCCTTCTTTCGCTCCAGCGCCGAGCGCACGATCCCCCCCTCGACGTAGTCGGAGAGTTCTCTCTCCCCCTCAGCGCAGTCCGAGCACGTCGGCCATGTCGTAAAGGCCGGGCTCGGTGGCGGCGGCAAAACGCGTCGCCCTGAGCGCTCCCAAGGCAAAAGAGTCCCGGCTGGTGGCGTGGTGCCGCAGTTCCAGGTATTCTCCCGGCGCCCCGTAGAACACCGAGTGATCTCCCGCCATGTCGCCCAGTCGCATGGCGTGCATGCCGATCTCTCTGCGGGTGCGCTCCCCCACCTCTCCCTGACGCCCGTGTACCACCACCTCGCTAAGGTTGCGCTCCAGCCCCGCCGCAACCCTCTCGGCCAGCCGCAGCGCCGAACCGCTGGGCGCATCCACCTTGTAGCGGTGGTGGGCCTCCAGTACCTCGACGTCGTAGTCGTCTCCCAGAATCCGCGCCGCCTCCTCCACCAGCTTGAAAAGGACGTTCATGGCGGTGCTGAAATTAGGGGCGAATACACAGCTGATGCCGGCGACCGCCTTCTGGAACTCAGCCAGCTGATCACCGGAAAAGCCGGTGGTGCCCACTACCATGGCGGTGCCGCTCCGGCTGCACACGGCCGCATCCGTCAGGGTAGCCTCCGGCGAGGTGAAGACGATGACGACATCGGCCCGGCCCACCACTTGGTTCAAGTCCGAGGTCACCGCCCGGTCCCCTTCCCGCCTGTCGCCGCCCACGACGTCACCCAGCGCCCTGCCGACAGCCTCGTGTCCAGGGTGTTCGGTGGCCCCGACCAACTCCAGATCTCCACTCTCGAGAACGAGTTGGGCCAGGCGCTGCCCCATTCGACCACCCACACCGCATACGACCACGTTGGTCATGCTCGCGTCCTCCGCTCTGCTAAGCTGTGGCCTCTAATATCAGTAGCAGTAGGTGAGCGCCTCGATCGCCTTCGAATCGCTCAGCCTTTCCTCGACGTCGACGCCGAAGAACTCGGCGATAGGAGCCAGCAGCTCTGGGTCGTTCGCCAACACCTGACGCGCGGCCCCGACCAGGACTTCCATCCCCCCCGGAGTCATCTTGCCCAATGGGCGCCGACAGGGCCCGGAGGGCATCCCCAGGAGGTTCATGAGCGACTTGACCGGCAGGGGATTGCGGAACTTGCACGGCACCGAGCCGTAAGAGGTCTCCTCCTCCACTGTAACTCCAACACAGCCAAAAAGGGGTCGGAGGTTGTCGGCCAGCCTGTCGGCAGCTTCGAAGTCAGCGGCGCTGATCAGCTCGGTGAGGCGCTGAATCGGCCCCGGGAGCACGTTGGACATGACCGAGATCACTCCGGCGGCCCGGATATCATCTCTCTTCATCATCTCTACCGTCTTGTCGTCGTCTCCCGACATGATGGTAAAGCCGTCGCCGCAGAGCCGGCGAGTCTTGGCCATGTTCTCCAGATCTCCGGTGGCCTCTTTGACCGTGGACACGTTGGGGTAGCTTTCAAAGGCGATGGCCAGGTCCTCCGCATGCATCATCGTGCCGGTGCGTCCCGGGATGATATAGGGAATGACCTGCATGTCCGGAAACTCGGCGGCCACTGGCTCCACGTACTCGCGGCGAATCTCCAACGAGCTCGGGCCATTGTAATACGGGTCGACCAGGAGCACGCCATCGGCCCCGACGTGGGCGGCGTGCTCGCTCCCGCTCAGCGTCTCGCGGGTGGAGTTGCTGCCCGTGCCGGCTACGGAGAGGCACCTGCCCTTGGTCAACTTGCAGGTTCTCTCAATGATTTCGTTGTGCTCCTCCCACAGGAGCGTGGGGCTCTCCCCGGTGGTTCCCACGGCGAGAATTCCCTGGATATGGTTGGCGATCTGAAATTCCACCAGCTGGTCGAGGCCGTCGCGGTCGACGCTGCCGTCGGCCCTGGTGGGCGTTATGATAGCCGTTGTGCACCCCTTGAACATCTCTCTCACTCGATCTCCTGATACAGTGCTGGGCCAGCGCCCTTTACGGAGGCGCGCCTCCTTGCGGAGGCGGTACATTGTGCCGATTGTTTGCGCTTCGGACGCCGCGCCCAATACTACAATAGTGCGCGCCCGTATGAGATGTCAACCAGCTCCGCCCCAGCGGGGAGTCATTGGCGCCCAGAGGCCTGGCCAACGTGGAGAGACCGATGTCGAAGTTGTTCATGCGCTACGGCTGCAATCCCCACCAGTCGCCGGCCAGCAGCTACCTTGCTGGTGGCGGCGATCTCCCCATTGAAGTTGTCTCCGATGATGCGCCCAGTTACATCAATCTGATGGACGCCCTCAACGCCTGGCAGCTGGTGAGGGAGCTGAAGCAGGCGTTGGGCCTGCCCGCCGCCGCTTCCTTCAAACACGTCAGTCCCGCAGGCGCCGCAGTAGGCAGTGCGCTCGACGAAACCATGGGCGAGGCCCTCTTCGTTTCGCCGGCCGAGTTGTCGCCTCTGGCGGCCGCATACGCTCGCGCCAGGGGAGCGGACCGGCTGGCCTCGTATGGCGACTGGATCGCGCTGAGCGACACCGTCGATGAGGCCACAGCGCGACTGATCGCCAGGGAAGTGTCGGATGGCGTCGTCGCTCCCGGATACGAGCCCATGGCGGTGGACATTTTGAGGAGGAAGAAGAAGGGGAAATACCGCGTTTTGCGGATCGACCCTGCCTTCGAGCCGGGTGCAGAGGAGATGCGAGAGGTTTTCGGCCTCACGCTTCGACAGCGGCGCAACGACTTTGTCCCCGACCGGAGCTTCTTCGACAACGTCGTCACCCGGCGCCAGGAGATGTCGGCGGAGGCGGTGCGCGATCTCACCGTGGCCACCATAGCGGTGAAATACTCGCAGTCAAATTCGGTCTGCCTGGCAAAGGACGGCCAGGTCATCGGCACCGGTGCCGGTCAGCAGTCGCGGGTCCACTGCGTGCGCCTCGCCGCCGGCAAAGCCGACACCTGGTACCTGCGACAGCATCGCCGGACGCGTGACCTGGCCTTCAGAAAGGGGCTCTCCAGACCGCAGCGGGACAATGCCATCGACCTCTTCCTGCAGGAAGAGGCGACCCCGGCTGAGTTGAAGGCATGGGAGACCAACTTCACCTCTGTGCCTCAGCGGCTGTCGAAGGAGGAGCGCGCCCAGTGGCTCGCCGGCCTGAAGGGGGTGGCGTTGAGCTCAGATGCCTACTTCCCTTTCAGGGACAACATCGACCGCGCCGGACGCAGTGGGGTGGAATACATCGTCCAGGCGGGTGGGTCGGTGATGGATCAGGAGGTCACCGCGGCAGCGGATGAGTACGGCATGGTGATGGTGGCCTCGGGAGTGAGGTTCTTCCACCACTGATAGGCGATTGGAGAGTGGCCCTCACCCCCCGGGCTTCAGCCGGGGGAGGTGAAGGAAGGCGCCTTCCGGGGCGCTGCCGTAACCGCACTCCAGGAACGGTCGCTCCGAAGCTAGGCTGGTGTCGCTCGCGTCCACGTCCGGCCCGCACCCCGCAATCCGATTGCCCTCCAGGAACACCCTGCGCACGCTCGACTCGACGAAAAATCCCGCTTTCCTCAGCTGAGTCGATCCAGCCACCTCGTTGTCGACGAAGACCAGATCGTGGGCGTCGCTGACCATCTCCACCTGTCCCCGACCGCCCTTGGTGGCGTTGCCGGCGATCTTGCAGTCGCTGACGAGACAGGAGTGCACCTCGGTAGGAGCGGGGCTCTTGCGTATCAACACACCCGGGCCGCTGTTGTCCTCCACCGCACACGTGTCGATGTGGTTGTAGCAGTCGCGAGTGCCGATCGAAATGCCGCTGCCGTTTCGGGTGAAGGTGCAACCGCGCACCGTGATGTGATTGGCGCGGACGCAGAAGAAGAAGCCGCTCTTGTGGTTGCCCGATCCGACACACCCCTCGAAGAGGGCGTTGGTGCTGCCCGCCCCGGGATGCAGTCCGTTGCCGGTGTTGTCGTCGAAGCGGCAGCGCAATATGCGCACGTCCCGACACATCTGGAAGCTCAACCCCTCGCCGTAGTAGTCACGCTCCTCGACACCGGTTACTTCCAGGTCGCGGCTTTTGGCGAAGTAGACGGCGCCGCCGCGGCATCCGCCCATTCCCTTCTCGTTCTCTTGACGGTTCCCTTCCAGCCTGAGATCGCGCACGGCGGCCGCGAAGATCCCGTGGCCGAAAACGAGGGGGTACACCGTGGTCAGACAGGGCTCCTCCGAGGCGCTGTAATCGGCCTCGATGCCGTGATCTAGACCAACCCAGTCCTCATCGACGCGGGTTATGGTGGCAAAGG
>PBRM01000044.1 GCA_002725915.1 Gemmatimonadota bacterium | reverse complement strand
ACAACTCCATGGAGCGCTTCGTCGACTCGGAGGAGTCGCCGATCGACACCAACCACCAGCCATGAAGATCTCCAGCATCGAATGCGCCGTGATGGACGCCGGCTGGCGCCCGTGGATCTTCGTGAAGATAGAGACCGATACGGGGGTCACGGGCTACGGTGAGTGCAGCGACGGCAAGAACCCGTGGGGGGTGGCCGGAACCGTGGAAGACATGAAGCCTCTGCTGCTGGGCACCGACCCGCGGGCCTACGAGATGCGCTTCTGGGACATGATCAGGGGCTCGCGTCAGAGTCCTGGCGGCATCGCCGCCAAGGGCATCGCCGGCATCGAATGCGCCCTCGTCGACATCAAGGCCAGGGAGCTGGGAATTTCGGTGGTCGAGCTCTTTGGCGGGCCCACGAGGGAGGAGGTGCGGGTGTACTGGTCGCACTGCAGCACCAGTCGTGCCCTGCACCGAGAGCTGCTGGGGACACCGCCGCTGCGGACCATGGAGGACATCGCCGCTCTGGGCAGGGAGGTGGTCGAGCGGGGATACACCGCTCTGAAGACCAACATCGTCATTCCAGGAGATCCGGCGACCGCCTACTTTCCCGGCTTCGGCAGCGGGCCCGGCGGCACCGACCAGACAGCGGACTCTCGCCTCATCGGCCAGATAGAGTCACTGGTGGCCACGTTTCGGGAAGCCGTCGGCCCGCATGTGGACATCTGTCTTGACCTGAACTTCAACTTCAAGACAGAGGCGTGCATCCGCATCGCCCGGGAGCTGGAGCCCTACGATCTCATGTGGCTGGAGATCGACATGTACGACCCGCGGGCGATCCGGGATATCAAGGAGTCGACCGGCATCCCCATCTGCACGGGGGAGAATCTCTACTACATGCGGGATTTCCTCCCCTACTTCGAGCTCCACGCCGCGGACGTGTTCATGGTCGACATCCCCTGGAACGGCTTCTCCCAGGCCAAGAAGGTGGCGGACCTGGCCGAGGTCTACCAGCTCAACGTGGCGCCCCACAATTACTACAGCCATCTGTCCTCCTTCATGGGCGCCAGTCTGTGCGCCGTTGTGCCCAATGTCCACATCATGGAGATCGATGTCGACGACGTGCCGTGGAAGGAGGAGATCGTCACCCAGGTGCCCGAAGTGGAGCAGGGGATGATGAGGGTGCCGACGGCGCCGGGCTGGGGGACGGAGCTGAACTGGCAGGAAGTGTTGAAGCACCCCTGGAGAGACAAGAAATCCTACCTATAGGGAGAAAGCTATCGCTCTCGACATCATCTTCGTGGGTGTTTCCGGGGCCTCGCTTGGCAGTGGTGAGGAAACCGCCTGCTATGTCGTAAACGGGAATATTCTCATCGACACGGGGTGGAACGCCGCGGTGAGCATGCAGTCACACGACGTGGCGCCCACCGACATCGATCACGTCTTCATCACCCACTGCCACCAGGACCACACGCTGGGTCTGCCAGGTCTCTTTTTCGCCAATCGCAATCGCGCTCAGGCCAGGCCGAACGCCCCCGTCCTGCAACTGTATGGCACCAGAGATCTGCCGGCGATCCGCGACGCCGCCTGTGCGATGCTGCAAGCGGAACGGGACCCCCAATGCGTGCCAGAGCATGAGGTGCACCGCGTCTATCCGGGGGACTTGCTGGAACTGCCAGAACTGAAGGTGGATGTGGGAAGGGCCTTCCACCCGCTGGACGCGCGCTGCTATCGCTTTACCGACACAGCGACGGGCGGCTCCATCGCCTTCAGCGGCGACTCCGCCTATCACGAGGGCCTGGTCTCACTTGCCAAGGGCTGCGATGTCCTCATCCACGAGGCGGCCGCATCGCCCGAAAGCGAGGTAGGGGGACTGCAGCGTTACCTGCACTCCAGGCCCCAGGACGCGGCACGGGTGGCCAACGAGGCGGGAACGATCTCGCTGGCGCTAGTCCACTATCAACAGTCGGCGAGGCCGGAGGTTCTCAGGCGGGCGAAAGAGGGTTATCCCAACGCGCGTTTGGCCGAGAAGGGTCAGCGGTTGCAGATCCTCGGTCCCGGCCAGGTCGTCTGGCAGTAGGACGGGTAGGCGGCGTTCCAGCGGAAGATCAGTAGAGCACGCGATAGAGCTGCTTGGGGTAGTCGCCGACCGCGGGGTGATTCCGTCCCAGCAGGTGGAAGACGGAGACCAGAGCGTCCTTGGCGGCTCCCTGGCGAAAGTTCTTGTCGGCCGTCACCACTGCGAACCACTCCTTTAGCGCCGTCTCGTAGTCACCCTCCACCGCGGCGCAGCATCCGAAGGTGAAGCGGGCCTCCAGGTTGTCCGGTTCGGCCAGTACCCTTTCGGTGCACACCTGACGCCCCCCGGCGCTTTCACAGGTGCCGCGAAACTCAAGCTGTGTCAGCAGCGCCTGTCCCTGGTCGTATTCGAGATTGCCCTGCTCGATGCCGCTCACCAACTCCCTGACCTCGTCCGCCCTGCCCTGCATGAGGCGAATCCGGGCGAGACCCACAAGAGCGCCGAAGGCCTCTTCATCCTGGGCCAGGGCCTGGAGGTAGAGCGCTTCGGCACTTGCCAGGTCGCCGGTATCCAGGTAGCTCCCCCCCTGATTTATCAGCTCTTCCAGATTCTCCGCCTCCGAGGCGGGCGCCTCCGGCACGTGCTTTCTGAGCAGAGCCTCTATCTGGTCCTTCGGCAGGGCACCGGTGAATTCATCCACCAGCTTGCCATCCATGACGACCTTTACCGCCGGGATCCCCTGAACGCGAAAGGCCGTGGCCAGTTCCTGGTTGTCGTCGACATTCACTTTGGCCAGAGCCACGCTCGGGCCCAGAGCAGCGACCACCTCTTCCAGCACCGGGCCGAGAGTCTTGCAGGGGCCGCACCACGGCGCCCAGAAGTCCACTACGATGACGCGGTCGGAGGAACCCTTGATAACGGTCTCCTCGAAGGTAGCGGCTTCTACATCAAAGATCTGCGACTTCACTTCCATCAGACAGACGCCTCCTAGCGCCCCCGGTTGGATTTCAGGGCGTGGTTCTACTGCAGATATCCCGTCGATCTGGCGAGTTGATTCTTTGTTCGGCGGCCTCTCACTGGGCCCGTCCCCTTCCCGCGATCTCCCACTCCTCCTCCACCTCTCCATCGCGGAGGGCGAAACTTCGGTTGTGGAGGTTTGTCGTCATGCCGCCGTGCTGGGGGATGAAGGAGAGCACATCGCCCACTTTGAAAGTACGGTCGGATGCGGAAGTGTCCACATGCCCGTGCTCCACCGACATTCCCTTGATCCAGATCTCGGGATGCTCGATGCAGTAGCCGTAGGGCGTTGGCGGATAGCTGGTGAAGGCCTTCTGACCGGCGTCGACAATGATCTGGCCCGGCCGTGCCGTACTGACCACGGTAACGACCAATCTCAGCGGGCAGCGCGAGGGATGGAGGTCTTCCCTCTTGCCCACACGGGTCATCCCCTCGTAGGCGTACGAGCCGATGCGGGCCTCGGTACAGCCCAGAGACTTGGAGATCTCCTCGCTGCCGGTACCGCCTCCACTGATGGTCGGCAGGGGCAGTCCAGCCCCATCCATGAGGTGGCGGACCTCGTCGAGAAAGGGCCGCACCCGCTCGCTGCTGGGATAGGTCATGACGCCGCGGTATTCCAGTCCAGGGAGCCCGTCGATGAGCTGCGCCAGCCCCAGGGTCTCGGAGGGAGACTGCACCCCGCAGCGACCACTGCCGGTGTCCATTTCCACGATAACGCGGATGGAGCAGCTGTCGGCGACAGCCTGGGCGGAGAGCCCCTGTGCGGTGGCGGCCGAGTCGGCAGCCACCGTGAGCGTCACCTCCGTCGTCCTCAGCAGGTGGGTCAGGCGCTCGAGCTTTGGTCTGCCTACGATGTTGTAGGGGATGAGTATGTCACTGATGCCGGCTGAGGCCATGGCCTCGGCCTCTCCCAGCTTCTGGCTGACGATGCCGATGGCGCCTGCCGCGAGTTGCCGGTGGGCGATGGCGGGCGTCTTGTGGGTCTTGGTGTGCACCCTCAGGTCTAGGTCAAGGCGGTCGCAAGCCGCCTGCAGATCGTCGATATTCTTTTCCAGGACGTCGAGGTCGATGGCCAGGGCGGGGGTGTCGAGTTCTGTGTAGTGCATGGTTGGTCGCATCCTGTCGCCCGGAACGGCGGGGCGTCTTATATTGTTCGGCTCCAGAGCTGACGCTGAGGGGAACGGAAACACTGTAGACCAGAAGATGGCTCGGATCGGGTCTGAAGTCGCGAATTTCGACTCCGAAGCGTATCACCGAGAAGTCAGAAAATCAAGCTTTTCGATGGCCAGGGCAAATTGACGCAGACAAGGTGTTATCTCTTACTCACTTTCACGGGAAGGAGTCGCTCATGCGCGCATACCTGGGTGAGCTTATTGGCACGTTCACACTGGTATTCATCGGAACCTCTGTGGCCACTTTACAGGGATTCCTGTCCGGGTACGGAGATACCGGCTGGCTAGGCATTTCGTTTGCCTTCGGCGGTACCCTGATGGTCCTGGTCTGGGTAATCGGACCTGTGTCGGGATGCATATCAACCCTGCGGTAACGATTGCGATGGCGCTGTCGGGCAGGCTACCGTGGTCCCAGGTGCCGGGGTATGTCATCAGCCAGTGCATCGGCGCCATCGTCGCAAGTGTTGTCCTGCTCCTCCTGCTGGGCGGCATACCGGGGTATGATGTCACCCAGAACGGCCTGGGCGCCAATGGAAATCCACGCAATATGGGTATCGGATCGCTGCTCGGCTGGGAAGTGGTACTGACGGCATTGTTTCTCTATACGATTTTCACAGCTACAAGGGATGATGCGCCTGCCGGCTTTGCGGGTCTGGCTATCGGAGGGTTCCTCTTCGTCGCCCATCTTGTCGGCGCCCAGCTCGGCGATTCATCGCTGAATCCGGCCCGAAGTCTTGGCCCTGCTCTCGTCCAGGGCGGGGATGCCGTCGGCGTACTCTGGGTGTTCATTGTCGGGCCCATTGTAGGGGGCATCCTGGGATGGCTTCTCTACAAGACGCTGCATACGGACTAAATCAACAGGCCCACTCCCCTCTCTCTCCATTGGCGGAGTGGACCTCGACTGTCGATGGCGGCGGTCTCTTGCAACCACCGGGGAGACCGCCGCTTGGCGTCTTCCCCCCCACACTCGAACAGGAGATAGAAGGATGACGGTACTGCGCATTGGAGTCGTAGGCGCCGGCGCCAACACCAGGGGCCGCCACATTCCGGGCTTTCAGGAGATCGAGGGAGTGGAGGTGGTGGCGGTGGCCAACCGCACGCGGGAGTCGGCACAGAAGGTGGCCGACGAGTTCGGTATTTCAGGTGTCTTCGAAGACTGGCGTGAGCTGGTCCGAAGCGATGACGTCGACGCCGTCTGCGTGGGCACGTGGCCGTACAGGCACTGTTCCATCACGCTGGAGTCCCTGAAGGCGGGCAAGCACATCCTCACCGAGGCGCGCATGGCGATGAATCTGGCTGAGGCGCGGCAGATGCTGGCCGCGTCCCAACAGAGCGACCGGGTATCGATGATCGTTCCGGCACCGATGTACCTGGAGACGGAGGCAGCGCTGTTGGCGATGGTGGCCGCCGGCTACTTCGGCGACTTCCTCGAGATCCATGTCGATGCGCTCAGCGGCGACTACGATCCGGAGGCGCCGCTGCACTGGCGTCAGCGACGCGATCTGTCGGGCAACAACATCATGGCCATGGGCATCTACAACGAGACCGTCAGGCGCTACGCCGGACACGAGAAAGCCATCAGCGCGCACGCGACCAGCTTTGCGACCCAGCGCATGGATTCGGAGTCCAACCAGCGGCTGCCAGCCGATGTTCCCGAGAGTCTGGGCATCCTCGCGGAAATGGAGAGCGGCGCCACGGCCGTCTACCACATCAGCAGCGTCGCCCGGATGGGCGAGAGCGGCATCGAGATGCACGGGACCCGGGGGGCTTTCAAACTGGACGACAACGGCGCCTGGATTGCCGGTGAGGGAGACTCGGCGTACCGAAAGCTGGAGGTGCCGCTCGAGGAGCAGGGCGGGTGGCGGGTGGAGGCCGAATTCGTGGATGCCATCCGCGACGGCACGACGGTGACCCACACCAGTTTCGACGACGGCGTCAAATACATGGAGTTTACCGAAGCCGTCAATGTCAGCCTTGCCGAGGGACGGCGCGTGGAGCTCCCGCTGGGCTGAGGCCTCAGCAGCGATCGAGACAGAGAGCTGTCCACGTCGGCGATACTCCAGGTGACGCGGTCTACTATCTCTACCGGGCGGTCTTCCCCGCTCCGACCACCTCAATCCGAGATCGGGCCCGTCGAAGACCTGGGCACCGGCGGCGCTGGTCAAAACGCGCGTTTTCTGCGCCAGTACTTCTCCAGTTTGTCCCGCGGCTCGAATCCCAGGAGGCGTTGCGCCTTGGTGTTGGAGAACTTGCCGTGGGGAAGGTCGGTGGTGATGAAGAAGACTTCGTTGCGGGAAGGGAGCGTCGCCAGGTCGACCTCGAGAGCGAGGCGGACGGCCTCGCCGGCGTCTCGGAAGGTGACGCTGAAGCTGTTCAGATCGAGTCCTTCCGCCTCCGGCTCGGGGGCGGGGGGCTTGAAATTGAGAAACAACAGACAGAGGATGTGAATAGGGTGGTTCTCGGAGAAGAGGCGGCAGACTTCCTGTCCGGTGGCTTTGGTGAGAGCGTACAGCCCGGTGCCTGGGTGAGCCGGCACTTCCTCCGAGATGCCGTAGTCGAAATCGTAGTAGACGGATCCCGCCACCGTGAAGTGGGGTCCGGTATTGATGAACCGGCTCATGCCGTGTTCGACGGCGGCGCGCACGGCGTTGTAGGTCCCCAGGGTGTTGACGTCGAAAGCGATCTTGCCGTCGCTTCTGAGGACAGAGCAGTTGACGATGGCGTCCATCCCCTCAGCTGCCGCCATTACCTGATCGAAGTCGGCGACGTCGACCACCATGCTCTCGTGCGGCGTGTCGATGGCGCTTACGTCGGTAACCCGCAAGTCGCAGTGCCCCTCGAGTGCCTCGACCACCCACGGTCCCAGCATGCCGTCCCCGCCGAGGATCAGAACCTTCACTTCGCAACCTCCGAGAAGTCGACGGCGGGCTCGAAGCCCAAGGCCTGTCGCGCCTGTTCCACGCTGAAGCGGGACCGGGCAGAGACCGACTGGAGATGGAGGACGGCGAAGTGGGGCAGGTCGGCGTCGAGGGCTGCGGCAATGGCTCCGGCGGCGTCGCCCACGTCGAGCCACAGCGGATCGTAGGGCTGTCCCTCGACCTCCCGGTGCTCGACCAGGTGACCCAGTCGCAGACAGACCAGATCGAAGCCGCCCTCCAGGCAGAACTCCTCGGCGATGAACTCCCCCAGGTACGGGGCCATAACCGCCGGTTCAGTAGTGGGTCTCGGCCGCCAGCGTTCGTTCACGACCATGTCTTCATCGTAGGGCAGGAAGAGGTCGAGAGAGCTCAGATAGATGACGCGACGCACCCCGGCTTCGGCGGCTGCGGTGAAGAGGTTGTAGGTGCAGCGCGTGCAGGCGTCGATCCAGTCGGCGGGAGAGGCGGCGGCCCCCTTTCCCGGCAACGGGTTGTGGACAACAGTGTCCACGCCCTTCACCAGATCGCGGGTATTCTCGCCGTGATCGAGCCCGGATTGGCGGAAGTCCAAGCGGCTGTCGAGCGCGATGCGGTCGGTGAGTCGCAGCCGATGCGCGGGGCATGCGGACAGGCGTTTGACCAGGGCGCTCCCGAGGGCACTGGCGGCCCCGGTGATGAGGATGTCCATAGAGCTTAGAGGATCTGCTGGTCGATGTTCATGGGCGTCATGTCGTGGATGTCGCTGTCGTACAGGGCGGTGGGAGACTGCATCTCCAAGACGGCCTTCTCGTGCATCTCTTCGATGGTCCGGCATCCGGCGGTTGCCATCGAGGCGCGCAGAACCTGGAGCACGACGGGTAGCTTTTCGTAGATCGAACCCAGGTGGGGAACATAGCCGGTGATCCCCTCCTCGAAGAACAGGTTCTTGAGCTGAGCATAGCGGCGGTGGTTGCGCGCCTTGGTGCTGCCCTCCATCCAATACTCCTTGACGGTCTCGCCGCCGACGTTGCGCACCATGTTGCCTGCTCCCTCGGTGTAGCGGGCGAAGAAGTTCCCCATCATGAGGCTGTCGGCCCCCAGGCACAGACCCACCGCCATTTCGGCGGGGCCGCTGATGCCGCCATCGGATATCAATGGCACATAGCGACCCCCCTCCTTGCGGGCGAGCTCGTCGCGGGCGGCGGCGATTGCCATCAGACTGGAGGCCTGTCCCCGGCCCGTGGCCTTCACCTCCTGGGTGGTGCATCCCGAGGCGATTCCCATCCCCACTTTCACGGCGTCGACACCGGCCTCGGCCAGGAATTCAAACCCCCTGGCGGTGACGACATTTCCGCCAATCACCGGGATATCGTATTTGGATTTGATCCACTCCACCATCTGCCGCTGGTAGTGGGTGTGGCCGTCAGAGGCGTCGATGACGAGGACATCGACTTCGTGCTCTACCAGGCACTGGACGCGCGTTCTGTCCTCGGGGTGGGTGGAGACCGCCGCGCCAGCGAGAAGCCTCTTCTTCTGGTCGATAGATTCGTTGGGATGCTCGAGGTGTTTGTCCAGGTCTCTCTTGAAGACCACCGACTGGAGGGTGCTGTCGACGCTGGAGATGATGGGCAGGAAGCCGCGGCCGTATTTGATCATCAGCCGATTGGCTTCCTTGAGATCGTCTATGTCTACCCCTGCCTGAACATCGGTGCGCATGCGCTCCTCGACGTGGCTGGCGTGGTCCCGGCGCACATCAAAGTCCTTGTCGGTAATGATGCCGATGAGCTTGCCGTGGAAATCGCCCGAGTCCGTCACCGGGAAGGTGGAGTAGCCCGTCTCCTCCATGATCTCGATGACGCTGCCAATGGTTTGGAGCGGAGAGAGGGTGGTGATGTTGGTCTGGAAGCCCGCCTTGAAGCGCTTGACCCGGTCGATCTTGTCGCACTGGTCCTCGATGGACTGGCTTACCGGGAGGATTCCGATGCCTCCGAGCTGGGCCATGGAGATGGCCATTTCGGTGCCGGTCACCGCCTGCATGGCGGCGCTCAAGAAGGGCGTGTTGAGGTGCAGGAAACCGCCCGGCACGCTGCAGAGTCTGGTAGCGAGGGATACGTTCAGGGCATTTCCGTCAGGCGGGGTGTATCCGGGAAGAATGCGGAACTCCTTGAGGCTGTGAGAGGGGGTGTCCAGCACGGTCGCCATGGGTGCCCGTCCTTTTGGGGAGAGAGCGGTTGGGGGCAGCGTGGAGCAGGGAGCGTCGGTACCGGAATCTGGCTCGTTGGTCCTCGTTCTGGCTGAGACTCCAAAAAAATAGGCCGGAGATCTGTTTCCTTCAAATGTCGATTAGTGTACTATTAACCGTCGAGGGCCCAGTGGCGTTCGTCATTGCATTCAGAAGTATTGGAGAATCACTCGAGGAAGGAGTCAGGCCATGCCATACAGGAGGTACCACTCCGGAGGGGATTCCAGCAGTCAGCTGGTTGGCTTCCTGGCCGGCTGCATTGCGGGGATCGTCGTCGGCGGTGCCCTGGGGATGCTGATGGCGCCCCATCGGGGCGACATCACCAGGCGCAAGATCGTCCGCAAGGCCGGGCAGACCAAAGACCAGGTGGTGGATAAAGTGGAGGATCTGATGGTTCACCGGAGAGAGGCCGAAGGGGATGTCGCCGAAGAAGCAAATAGCTGAAGTGGTGCGCAGCCGCCTGGCCGATGTGGCCGGGAGGGGGCGCGTCCTCGGACAGGCGTTGAAGGTCCGGGCCGATCTGGCCGCCGGTCGGCGCCGACTGCGAGCTGCCTACGCCCAACTGGGAGAGGAGGCCTACGCCCGACTCCGCGACGGGGAGATGCCGTCCGACGCCACCATGACGACTTTCAGGGGTCGCATTGACGACATCAAGTCGGAAGTGCGGACAAGGGAGGCGGAGCTGAAGGAGATCATGACCGGCGCTGTGAAAACACCGGCTCCGGATGCGAGTGAGGAGTGAGGGAGGGGGAGGTCTTGAAGCCCGGGCGAGCGAGAGAGCAGGTGACGGTATGGTGCGGATTCTCATCGGCATGATTGTGGGCATGATCGCGGGCATGCTTCTCTTCGGGTCGCTCATCGAGCGGATCGAACTCGACGCGGACTGAGGGCGCGCTGACAGAAGGGCCCGCTGCGCTCGTCCGGCGGCTATGCCTGTTCGCTGAGGTGCAGCCGGTAGAGCCGGGCGTATATACCGTCAATCTGGATCAACTCCTCGTGACGGCCCCGTTCTCTGATCTGTCCCCGGTGGAGGACGATGATGTGATCGGCGCTGCGAATGGTCGAGAGCCGGTGGGCGATGACGATGGAGGTGCGGTCTCTCATCAGCTTGCCGATGGCGTCCTGGATGAGGTGCTCGGTNTCGGTGTCGATGTTGGCGGTGGCTTCGTCCANCACCAGNATCTCNGGATCGAAGGCCAGCGCGCGCGCGAACGAGAGCAACTGACGCTGACCGGAGGACAGGGTGACCCCCCCCTCCGCCACGGGCTGCTGAAATCGACGCGGGAGACGTTCGATGAAGCGATCGGCATTGACGTTGCGGGCGGCGGCCCTCACCTGCTCAGAGGATATGTCCCGCTCTTGCAGGCGGATGTTGCTCTCGATGTCGCCCGAAAACAGAAAGACATCCTGCTGAACGATGCCGAAGCGCCGCCGCAGATCCTCCAACGGCCACTCCCGCACGTCGCGGCCGTCCACTTTGATCGATCCCTCCTGCACGTCGTAAAACCTGCACAGTAGATTAACCACCGTCGTCTTGCCTGATCCGGTGGCCCCGACGATGGCCAGGCTCTCGCCCGACTCTACGCTGAAGGAGACATCCTCGAGCACGTAGTCGCCGGCCGGGTCGTACTTGAAATGCACCCCATCGAAATCGATGGCTTTGGTCGCGGCGGTGACGACCTCGTGGAGGCCGCTGCCGCCGGCGGGTTCGGCGGGCGTGTCCAGCAACTCGAAGATGCGCTCGGAGGCCGCCATGGCGCTCTGCATGAGGGCGTAGCGGTCGCTGAGGTCCATGATCGGGCGGAAGAACCGCCGCACGTACTGAAGGAAGGCCACGAGGACGCCCAGCTCGATGCGGCTCTGGATTACGGCGCCGGCCCCATACCAGATGACCAGGGCCATGCCGACGGCGCTAACGAATTCGGTAAAGGGGAAGAAGACGGCGAAATAGCCAATCTCCCGCTCTTCCGCCCGCCGGTAGGGGAGGTGCTCGTCGTCGAACTCGCGCAAGTTACGTGTTTCGCGGCTGAACAGCTGCACCACCTCCATGCCGGAGATATTCTCCTGCAGGTAGGAGTTGATGCGCGCCAGGCGCAGGCGTAGCTCCCGATAGGCCTTCACCGCCTTGCCCTGAAGATAGAATGTGGCCACCGCCAGGACGGGAATGACGGTACAGGTCACCAGGGTCAGCCTCGGATCCATGTCCGCCATGAAAACGACGATGGCAACGAGGGTGAGGAAGTCCATGAAAACGGAGACCACACCTTCGGTGAAGAACTCGTTGAGGGACTCCACATCGTTGGTGGTCCGGGTCATGGTGCGGCCCACCGGCGTGCGATCGAAGTAGCGCATGGGCAGGCGCTGCAGGTGGACGAAGATCTGCCGGCGCATGTCCCGCATGACGTACTGGCCCGTCATTTCCGTCACCAGGGTCTGGCCGTACTGGGCGATGTACTGGACGACGATGCTGGCGAAGAAGGCGAAGATGATCCAGTGCAGCCCCGCCAGATCTCCCTTTACGATGTAGTCGTCCACACCGATCTGGGTCAGCCTCGGCCCGATCTGGCTCGACACAGCCGCCACCAAGATGAGCGCGAAAGCGAAGGCGACCCTTCCCTTGTAGGCCCCCAGATAGGAGACCAGCCGGATCGTCAGCCGGAGCTGAAAAGGGCTCTCCTGAATCTCCTCCTCTTGGTTAATCGGGCCAGCGCTCACAGCGCCTCCAGCTCGGCGGCGAGTCTCTGTCGCTCGTCGATTTCGGCGTAGAGACCACCGCGGGAAACCAGGGTGTCGTGGTCGCCCCACTCGGCGATGCGTCCCTCGTCGAGGACGACGATCTGGTCGGCGGCTCTCAGCGTGGATATGCGGTGGGCGATGATGATGGTGGTACAGTCTGTGGTGGCGCCGCGCAGGTAGCGGAGGATGGCCTCTTCGGTATGGGTGTCAACCGCCGACAGGGCGTCGTCGAGGATCAGTATCCGGGGTTGTCTCAAGATGGCTCGCGCCAGCGTGGCGCGCTGCTTCTGTCCGCCCGACAGGGTCACCCCCAGCTCTCCCACCAGGGTTTCGAACCCCTGCGCGAACCCTTCCACCTCGGCTGCCAGCTGAGCGCCCTCGGCCGCGTCGCGCGTGTCCTCGGCACCGGCTTCCTCCACCCCGTAGGCGACGTTGGCGGCCACGGTCTTCGAGAACAGAAAGGGGGTCTGGGAGACATACCCGATCGCCTCCCTGAGCTCGCCCAGCGGCCACTGGCGCACGGGAATTCCGTCGATGAGGAGATCCCCCTCGCCGGCCTCGATCAGTCGCGGTATCAGGCGGGCGAGGGTGGTCTTTCCGGAGCCGACGCGCCCGATCAGTCCCAGCGTTGAACCGGCGGGGATGCGGAGGTCGATGTGGCTCAGCACGGGTGGGCCGTCGTAGGTGAAGCTGAGGTCGCGAAACTCGATACGGCCGGCGAGGCGCCGGCCGCCGCGTCGACGACGTTGCCCGGGATCCTCGAGGTCGTCGATGTCCGGCTCGATGTCCATGATCTCGTCGATGCGACGCATGGACACCAGAGCCCGTTGGAAACGGTCGATGACCCAGCCCATGTAGGCGATGGGGCGTATGAGCAGGGTCAAGTAGGCGTTGAAGGCGACGAAGTCGCCCATACCCAGTTGGCCGGCGATGACCGCCTTGCCGCCCAGCCACAGGTTCAGGCCCAGCCCCATCGAGGCGATGAGGTAGGAGAGTGGACGGTACACAGCACGGGCGCGGATGAGGTAGTGGTTCATCGCCAGGTAGTCGCCGTTGAGCTCGTCGAAGGCGCGCGTCTGCACGGGGGTCAGGGCGTAGGCCTTGACCACGCGGATGCCGGACAGGTTCTCCTGCACGAAGTTGCTGATACGTCCGAACTGTTCCTGAATCGCCTTGAAGCGCGTCTGCACGAGGGCGGCCATGCGGATGATGAGGAGGCTGAGAAGCGGCAGGGGGATCAGCACGAGCAGGGCCAGCTGCCAGTCTATGGAGCACATCATGGCGATGCTGAAGCAGAAGATCAGGGAGGTCTCGACAATGCCGCGAATGCCGTAGGTGAAGAAGATGCGCACCGAGTTGAGGTCGTTGGTGGCGCGGGACATCAGGTCGCCGGTGTGATGTCGCTGGAAGAAAGACAGCGGCATGCGCAGGAGGTGGGTGAAATAGGCCGTGCGGATGTCGTATTCGACCCCTGTGGAGGCGTTGCCGAGCAGACGCCGCATGGCGTATCCGCCGACGGCGACGACAGCGGCGAGAATGAGAATCCCCACCGCGTACCCGGCTACCGCGCCCAGCGGGTCGGTCTCGGGGGGGAGGGAGGAGGCGGGGTCCAGCGAGTCCACCGCCCGGCCGAGCAAGAGCGGAATGCGGGCGGCGGCGGCCTGAGCCAGGGCGATGGCTGCCACCCCAAGGGCTATACGCCTCCGATAGGGACGGGCGTAGTCAGAGAAGGGTCCCAGCATGCGGTGAAGGTCAGGCGCTGCCGGCCAGCTCGGGGAAAACGGATGGCAGGAAGGGCCGGATGTGCTCCGCGGCGCCGGCCCGATGACTGATCTGGTTCTTCACTTCCGGCGCCAGTTGAGCCATGGTTTTGCCGAAACGGGGAAGGACGAACACGGGGTCGTAGCCAAACCCGCTCTCCCCCTCCGGTCGCGGACCGATGACGCCCTCACAGGTACCATCGCCCCGGCACACGCGGCCGTCCGGCGCGGCGGCGACGATGCAGCAGCGGAAACGGGCTTTCCGCTGGTCGGGAGCGGCGGAACTGAGGTTCTGCAGGAGCAGCAGACAGCGGCCCGCGTCGTCCAGGCCGTCTCCCCCGTAGCGGGCCGACCGCACGCCCGGGTCTCCGCCAAGGCCATCCACCTCAAGTCCGGAGTCGTCGGCCATGGAGATCAGCCCGGATGCACGGGCAAAAGCGCGGGCCTTGATGGCGGCGTTCTGATGGAAGGTGGTGCCGGTTTCGGCGACCGTCAGCTGCAGTTGCAGATCGGCGGGGGAGAGCAGGCGAAGGTCGGGGAACAAACGGCGGAATTCTCTCAGCTTGCCGGGGTTGGTGGTGGCCAGCATGAGCGGGGCGCCAGCTTCGGCACTGGCCTCTGCCGATCGGGGATCGATCACTGCGGCCTGGACAGCTCCTTGAGTTTGTAGGTGCAGTAGTCCTTGAAGCGGCTGTCTGAGGACGCCTTCGTGTACCACGTGCGCGCCTCTGACACTTCCCCCAGCTTGTGGAGCGAATCGGCCAGGACCACCCAGGCGGCGACGTAGTCCCGGCGCCGTCTCATGGCGGACCGGGCCGCCTCCGCTACCTTCCGGTATTCGCCCATACCGTAGTAGGCTTCGGCGAGCCTATAGTGAGTTTCCGCCTTCTTGCCGTCCAGGTCGATCGAGCGTCTGAGGGGATCGACGGCTTCGTGGTAGCGCGTCAGCTGGATGAGTGAGTGGCCGAGGAGCATGTAGCCATGGGCGAATTCCCCATCGATGGCCACGGCGTGCCGGAGGGTCGATTCCGCCGCGGCGAAATTCTCGGTGGCGATCTGGACGCGGGCCAGTCCGCTGTAGGCGTCGGTAAAGGTGGAGTCGATGGCGATGGCCTGCTTGTAGGCCTCGGCGGCGGGTCCGAACTCGCGCTTCTGCTTGTGAATGTCTCCCAGCGACCGGTACGGTCGCACGTACTCGGGATCGGCCTCAATGGCCTGTTGGAAGGCCGTCTTCGCCGCGTCCTCGTCCCGCAGCCGGAGGTGCGAGAGGCCGACGGTGTAGTGGATCCGCGCATCGCCGGGCCTCAGCTCCAGGGCCTTCTCGAAGGCGCCGATTGCCTCCCGGTATTTATGCTTCTGGTAGGCCTCGAGCCCTGATTTTGAGTACGCCGCCGCCAGTTGAGACGGGATGGCGTTCATTGCCCGCTCCAGAGAGACGCCGAGTCGCTGCGCATGGAGGAGAGCCCCGATGGCGCGGTCGAACTGGCCCAGTGTCTTGTAGGTCTTTCCCAGCGCGTAGAAGGCATCGCCGTAGGTCGAGTCCGTCGCCGTGGCGGCCTCGAACTCGAAGGCGGCGCTGCGAAAGTCCTGGGCCTCCAGCGCGCGCAGGCCATCGCTGTAGTGTTCGATCGCCTCGGCTGGGGGAGAGCTGCCGCCGAGAGTGGGCGCGTCTGCAGTTTCATTCGCCAGCCCTGCCGTTGCCGTACAGGCAGCGGCCAGTGCAGCCGTCGCCAACCTGGCTGCCCCGAGTCTGACGACCGCCAACCTGGAGGGGAAAAGGCGGCTGCCAGGTGTACCCTTCCGGTTACGGATACCCATAAATCTCCAATCTCTCCAAGGGAATAATCGAATTCGGGACGTGCGAAAGCGCAGCGGCTTACCACCTCATATTCGAGCGGGCAAACTAAGAGGGTGCGGGCCAGTTGTCAAAGGGCCGTTCGCCGCCTACCGTTAGATAGCTATAGCTAAGCTATTCACGACTGGAAGTGTAACACAGCAGTTCGCAGATGCGGCACCGAAACGCCGGATTCTTGGGCGCCAGGGGCGGCGGGGTAACATCTGGCATGGCAGAACTTCCTTCACTGATACTGCGTTGGGTGTGGGGCCTCGCAACGGCGGTCCAGGGCGTTTTCCAGCACACCTACACGAGCGCGGCTCTGGCCACATTCTGGGACCTGACCTCCCAGCTGTGGTACTTCGTTGTCGTCGGCGCGCTGTTCAGCGCCCTGGCGTGGTGCTTCCTTCCCCGGGATCGCATGCGCGAGGCCCTGGCGAGGCGTACCGCCGGTTCCGTCGTCGTGGCCAGTCTCCTCGGGCTCGTGTCCCCCATGTGCACGTTTGCCGCCATCCCGGTGGTCGGGGCCCTGTTGAAAGCCGGCGTGCCGGCGCCGCCGCTCATGGCTTTTCTGGTGGCCTCGCCGCTGATGAATCCCTCCCTATTCGTGTACACCTACGGAGCCCTGGGCATGGAGATGGCCACGGCTCGCGTCCTTACGGCCCTGGTAATGGGGCTGAGCGCCGGCCTGGCAACGCGACTGGTCAGCCGCGGTGGTTTCCTCTACATCGAGGCTCTCGGGTCAGCCGATGACGGTGTCCGCTACCCGGTGGTGGCGGGTGGTTCGGGACAATTGCCCGAGCCTGTGGTCTGGACCTCGCTGGTGGCGACAACGGCGAGGCGATTCGCCAAGGATCTGGCTTTCATCAGCAAGTACTTCGCCCTCGGCATCGCCGTCGCCGCTCTGGCCAAGACCCTCCTTTCCGAGGAGCTGGTCCGTTTAGCGGTGGGGACGGGGAGTGCCTGGTCCGTGCCCATGGCCGTGGCGCTGGGCGTCCCGCTCTACGCCTGTGGAGGCGGTTCCATCCCCATCGTCGAAATCATGATGCAGATGGGCATGACCTCGGGGGCGGCGCTGGCGTTCTTCATCGCCGGTCCTGCAACCAAGTTCTCCACCCTCGCCGTGCTCGGCACGGTTTTTGGTCGGCGATTGCTTTTCTGCTATCTGGCTCTCATGCTGTCCGGGGCCTTGTTCTGGGGGCTCGTCTATCCATTCCAGCGTTCGGAGCTGGAAGTCGGGGCGGGGGCGGACTCAGCAGCTCCCCTGCTGGCGCCCTGACAAGCAGTGGCCCAGCAGGCGGAATCCGGAGGGGATATGGACGGAATTCAATGGAGAGGCTTATATTTGCAGGTCGCGGGCAGGCGGTGGAAGGACTTTTTTCGATGGTATTCTGAGTCATGAGCCCATGAATTGGTGTGCGTCGAGCGCGGGCATCAGCCGGTTGCTCTGTGCTGTGGCCTTCGTGGTTTCAGCGTGCGAGGAGCCCTCCCCGGAGCCCTACTTCCAACAGCTGAGCAACCGTGACCAGGGAGAGCGGCTCAAGGCGGCCAACCGGCTGCTGCGTTTCGGAGACGACCTCATCCCCAGGCTGGTGGAAGAGGTAGGCTCCGACAATTGGCTGGTGCGCTACGAGGTGGCCCAGCTCCTGGGTCGCCTCCGGAACTCGGCAGGTGTGCCTGTATTGATGGAGGCGCTCGGCGATCGCTCGTCCGCCGTCGCCCAGGCAGCTGCCTGGGCCCTGGGTCAGATCGGCGATCCGCGCGCCGTGTCCGCTCTGCTCTCATACACTCGCGATCCGTCCAAGGGCGTGCGGCAACAGGTGCTGCGCTCCATCGGCTCCTGCTACTCCGACAGCATCGACGCAGCTGTCAGCGACTCCGCCTATGCAGCGGTCTCCAGGGGCCTTCGCGACTCCACTCCCAAGGTCCGAATCGCTGCGCTGGAGGGCATCAGACTGTTCGGATACAGAGGCGCCGCGGATCAGATCATACGGATGTCGCGGGACGAATCTCCGGAGGTGCGTCACGTGGCCGTTCAGTCCCTGGGACACATAGGGGCGGGGGTGGGGCCGCGTTCGGCCGGCCCGCCGACGCCGCGCATGCGAGGCAACATAGTGGAGGCGCTAGTGGCGGCTCTGGAGGAAAGCCTCCAGAGCATCCGCACCAAATCAGTTCGGTCCCTGGAGATGATGGGGGCGTCGAAGGCGGTGACCCCTCTCGAGTGGCTGGAGCAGAGAGGTACCGAGGAGGATAAGAGGGAGGCCCGGCGGGTTCTGGAGAAATTGCGGGTAGACCGACCGGCGCTTATCGGGGGCGACTGATGCCATCGGTGGGTCCTGCGCCGGAGTCGAGAACGACTTCGTCCTTCTCTCCCGAGACGCAAACCGGCAAGGCGGAGCTTTGGAAAGCATACAGGAAGAGCACAGAATTCTGAGAATCGGTTTCCCATCCGGGAGTCTGCAGGAATCTACTCTGCGACTGTTCGCCAGGGCAGGGTATCAGGTGCGGCTGACCCCGAGGTCGTACGAGCCAGACATCGACGATCCCGAATTGGAGGGGCTGATGTTCCGGGCCCAGGAGATCCCCCAGTACGTGGAGCGGGGAGTGCTCGACGTGGGGGTCACTGGCAGGGACTGCATTCTGGAGAGCGGCGTCCAGGTGGTGGAGATCGGTGAGCTGCTCTACAGCAAGGCTACGTCCAGGCCCTACCGCTGGGTCATCGCGGTGCCTGAGGAGTCGCCGATTCGCACCCTGGAGGACCTGCGGGGGAAGCGCATCGTCAGCGAACTGGTAAAGGCCACCCGGCGTTTCCTGGAGGAGCGCGGTGTCGAGGCGGAGGTGGAATTTTCCTGGGGCACCACGGAGGTGAAGGCCGGCATTCCCGCCATCGCCGACGCCATCGTCGACGGCACCGAGACGGGGTCGTCATTGCGGGCCAACCGCCTGCGCATTGTGGAGACGATGTTTGAGTCCACCACCCGTTTCATCGCCAACGAGAGCGCCTGGGAGGATCCGTGGAAGCGGCGGAAGGCCTCGAATCTCTTCACCCTCCTGGACGGGGCTTTGGAGGCGGAGGCGAAGGTGGGGCTGAAGATGAACGTCCCCCGGCAGCGGCTCGATGAGGTGATGAAGAGCCTGCCGGCGCTCCATACGCCCACCATCTCCAGCCAGGTGGACGAAGACTGGGTGGCCATCGAGATCATCGCAGACGAGAGGATTGTCCGGGACCTGATTCCCGAGCTCAAGCGCAGCGGCGCCGAGGGGATCGTCGAATACCCGCTCAACAAGGTGGTGTACTGAGTGAGGGCGATCGTGCGAGACGGACCACGATAGACGATCTCGCAAGAAAAGCAGCTCTCGTCCGTGCCCGTCGTTTAGAAGGACTTATTGCGATTGAATCATGATTGACATCATCTCTTACAGCGCCGCGGAGTCGCCGGTGGGAAAGCTAGCGGCCATTCTGGATCGACGCGACGGGCAGCCGGCCGATGTAGAGGTGGCAGTACAGGAAATCCTCAGACAGGTCAGGGCGTCGGGGGACGACGCCGTGGTGGAGTACACCTCCCGCTTCGACGGTGTCACGATGACGCCTCAGAGCATGAGGGTGTCGGCAAAGGCGCTGGCCGATGCGGGCGAGGCCATGGATCCCGCTCTGCTGGCGGCGGTGAGGGCGGCGGCGGCCAACATCCGAGCCTTTCACCAGAAGCAGCACACCAACTCCTGGTTCACTGAAGATGGCGACGGAGTTATCCTGGGGAAGCGGGTGACGCCCCTGCGACGAGTGGGGATCTGCGTCCCCGGGGGACAGGCGCCGTTGATTTCCAGTCTGCTCATGGCGGCGATACCCGCCCAGGTGGCGGGGGTCGAAGAGATCTGCGTGGTCACCCCCCCGACACCAGGGGGGCTGCCGCACGCCGAGATTCTGGCAACGGCGCAGCTGCTGGGCCTGTCCGAGATCTACGCCGTGGGGGGGGCGCAGGCCGTTGGCGCCCTCGCTTTCGGTACCGCCACCATCCCGGCGGTGGACAAGATCGTCGGTCCCGGCTCCCCCTATACGGTGGCGGCCAAACGGCAGGTCTTCGGCATTGTCGGTATCGAGATGATCCCTGGACCATCTGAGATCGCCATACTAGCGGACGATTCGGCCGACCCGCGTTTTGCGGCGGCCGATCTACTGTCTCAGGCCGAGCACGGCAGCGGACACGAGGCCGCCGTCTGCATTGCGACCAGCCAGGAACTGGCCCGGAAGATTGTCGAGGAGGTGGTCGCACAGGCAGAGTCGCTGCCCCGCGTGCAGGCCGTCCGCGAGGCTCTGTCCAGATACGGCGTCGTCATCGTCGTAGCCGATCTGGACACCGGGGTGGACCTGCTGAACCGCATCGCCCCAGAGCACGCGGAGCTGCTGGTGAAAGATCCGTGGACGTGGCTGCAGAAGATCCGCAACGCCGGCGCCGTTTTCCTGGGACCGGCCTCAACCGAGCCGGTGGGGGACTACTTCGCGGGCACCAATCACATTCTGCCCACCAACGGCGCAGCGCGCTACGCCTCCTCCCTGGGTCTGTCCGACTTCGTCAAGACCACCAGCGTAGTCAGCTATTCGGCGGAGCGACTCAGACAGGTGGGACCCGATATCATGAGGATAGCCCGGGCCGAAGGCCTGGAGGCCCACGCCCGCGCCGTGCAAGTCCGTCTGGACTCAGGAGACCCCATGAGGAGGAGCCGGTGAGCGAAGAACGCAGGGCCAGCATTCAACGACAGACCACCGAGACCCGCATCGAGATCGAGCTCTGTCTCGACGGCAGCGGCGCCGCCGAGGTCAGCACGGGGGTCGCGTTCTTCGATCACATGCTCGCCGCTTTCTCCCGACACGGACTGTTCGATCTGCGGCTGACTTGCGAGGGCGATCTCGAGGTAGATCAACACCACACCGTCGAGGATGTGGGGATCTGCCTGGGGCAGGCGCTAAACGAAGCGCTCGGGGACAAAGCCGGAATTCAGCGTTTCGGCCACAGCTACGTGCCCATGGACGAAGCCCTCGCGCGAGCGGTCGTCGATCTGTCGGGCAGATCTTACCTGGTGTTCAGCCCCGCCTTCCAGGACGCTGCGGTGGGAGACCTTCCCGTGGCGCTGGTAACCGAGTTCTTCCGCGCCGTGGTCGACCACGGCCGGCTCAACCTGCACATCGACCTGTTGCGGGTGGCCAACGATCACCACGGCGTAGAGGCCATCTTCAAGGCCTTCGGTCGCGCCCTCGACCGGGCCTCCAGGCGGCGGGCCGGGGTGGCGGGGATCCCGTCGACCAAGGGGCAACTCTGAGCCGGCGGCAGGGCGTGGGCACAGCGTTTTCCCCAGATGCCGGTTGTGGAGCGGCGATGCGCGTGCGCTGGCCGATATGAAGATCTGCCACTTCATCTACGACGGCGGGAAGCCCTGGCTGGCTGGCGGCGGTGCGATCCGGACCTGGGGAGATATACCGGCGCCGGGCAAAGCGCCACGATATCACTCTGGTCACCGGCAACTATCCGGGCGGGCAGCGTCAGGAGGAGGCGGAGGGGATTCGCTTCGTGTGCGTGGGCACGGGCCGCCGCAGCGAGCGACTCCTGAGAGCTGCCCAGACCGCCTAGCCGAATGAGCAAGAAGCGAAAGACACCCAAGTCAGCGCCGCCCTCGGAGCAGGTCGCGCCCATCCCTCGAATCTGGCGGCGCTCCTGGTTTCCGGCGGCTGTTTTCGCCCTGCTAACGGTCGCTTATTTCCATGAATTCCCGTTTTCAGACAAGGTGATTCTAGGCCTGGACACAGGCACGGATTTTCACCGCGGCGCTCGCGAGTCCATCGGCGAGAAGATCCAGGCTCTGGCACAGCCGCGCTGGGGCGCGCACATGGGCGGCTACCCTCAGTACGAGGAGATCCGCCATCAGTATTTCCCCACCCACCTGATCTCGCTGTTCACCTCCCATCAACGCCATCTCGGGTGGCGCTATCTCCTCACCATGTTCGCCGCCGGACTGGGGATGTACGCCTACCTGCGCGCCCTTCGGCTGAACCGGTGGGTGGCTCTGTGGGCCGGCGTCGCCTACATGTCGGCTCCGACATTCCTCTCCTTTCCCTACGCCGGCCACTACGCCAAGATGGCCGTCATCGCCCTGCTGCCCTTCATGTTTCTGCTGCTGGAGCGAGGCATGACGCAGGGACGTCCCCGCCATTTCGCCGGGCTGTCGGTTCTAATCGGTCTGGCGGTATACAGCCCCCACCTGCAGATGATCTATTACGCTCTGTGGGGCCTGGGCTTCTATTTCCTTTATAAACTGATTGCCTCCTACAGGAAGGAGTCCGACCTCCGGGTCGCCCTTGCCAGGACGGGTCTCTTCGCCGTCGCCGTGGCACTGGGTCTCGGACTCGGGGCGGAGGGCCTGGTGCCGTCCTACCTGTACACGAAGACGGAGTCGAAGCGCTCCGCCGCCGAGGATGGGGAGGCCGGTCGCAGCGTCGAGGAGCAGCTGGAGTACGCGCGCACATGGCCGCTTCACGCGGAGGAGGTAGGATCGCTCGTGGTGCCGGAATTCGGGGGCTTCCTGGATCCGCGGCAGGGCGTCGATTACTACTGGGGACGGAACGGTTTCAAGCTCAACTCCGAGTATTTCGGCGTCGTCGTTCTGATCCTCGCCCTCAGCGTCCTTCCTCTGGTCAGGAGGCACGGCCTGCTGCTGTTCATGGCGCTCCTCTTCGCCTTCGGGCTGGCCTTCGCCCTGGCCACACCGCTGCACACCGCCTTCTTCTACCTGGCCCCGGGGGCCCGGGTGCTGCGCACGCCCGGCATGATCGCCTTTCTCTTCGCCTTCGCCGCCTGTGTCATGGCCGCTAGCGGGCTGCAGCAGGTCATCGAAGAGAGCAAGGCCTGCGCCCGCCCCCTGCTCGCTGCCGGGGGCAGTGTGTGCGTCCTGGCGGCGCTGCTGGCGTTGGCGCCGGCGGCGTTTACGGATGCGTGGATTTCGCTACTAAACCCCGGCATCACGGCGGCGAAGCGACAGCTGCTGGCGGCCTCCTACTCCTGGCTGGCGCGGGGAGCGGGATACGTCATGCTGGTCGCCGCCGCCGGCACTGCCCTGCTGTATCTGCGACTGAGCCGCCGCCTCTCCACGGAGCTGATGGTAGCCGGGCTGGTGGCGCTGACCGTAGTCGACACCTGGCGGATAGACCGGGTCTTCCTGAAGTACGAGGACGCCTCCCGCTACCCCGACATCCGCGACGAGAATCCGCGCGTGGTCGAGTTTCTGCGGCGCCAGGAGGGGCTGTTCCGCATCCTGCCGCTGCCGGATCCATCCTACAGCACCCTCAAGCAGCCGGGCATGCACCTGTTTGGCAGCGTCATCGCCACCGGGAGGAACGACTTTACGCCGCGACGGTACGATCGCATGCTGAAGGACCTGCGGCCCCTCCAGCAGCTGATGGATGCCAGGACTCGCGGTCAGCAGCTAGGCTATTCGGATGCCGATATGCTGAAGGTATACCAGTATTTACGGCCTCAATTCGGACCCCTGCCCCGGCAGCTGGCGGACGGCTGGGGAAGGCCGGAGACCTACACCGAGGAGGCCCTCCTGCGAGCCTTCCATCCACTGGTCGACCTGCTCAACGTCCGCTACCTGGTGACGCCTCGAGGGTACCCGATGAGGGCCGCGGAGTTTCCCGAAGTTCTGGCCGCCGACAGTTTCAGGCTATACGAAAACAGGCGGGCACGGCCCTGGTTCTATCTAGTACAGGAGATTCGCGTGGTCGGCGACCAGGAGGAGACTCTGGCGCTGCTGAGGGACGGGGAGGTCGACATCGGGAAGTACGTCCTGCTGGAGCGCGATCCCCCCGGAGGCTTTCCCCGCGAACCGTCGTCGGAGGGCGGCCGGGGCACCGTGGAAGTCCTTCTCCTCGATCGGAAGGCGGGTCAGATGAAACTGGCGACAGATGGTGCCGACGGGCCTCGCATGCTGGTGATTTCCGAGAACTTCCATCCCAACTGGCACGCCACTGTGGACGGTGAAGAAGTGGAGCTGTATCGGGCCAATTACCTCTGGATGGGGGTGCCGCTGACAGCCGGCCGGCACCTGGTGGAGCTGCGCTACCGGTCCGCGGCGGTGAGCTATTCGCGCGTCGCCATGGGTGCCAGCCTGTTCGGCCTCCTCGGCATGGGTCTCTGGGATCGCCGCCGCGCTGTCGGCTGAGAGGCCGTTGTCAGCCTGCTGTTACTTGCAACTGCGGCGAACAGTCGGAGGGGTGAGCCGTCACACTTGAGCACCCGGTAGAATAATGGCGAGGGTTGGCGAGAGTGGAGTATCGAGCCAACTAACATCTGGACGGGTGTGTCGCTGACATCCGGTCGGACTTGGTGAGCTGCGCTACCAGTCCCTCCGTGAGCTACTGCCGCACCGCCATGGGGCTCGACCGGTCTCCCTCGCGCTGGGTCTCCGGAGCCGCCGCCGCAAGAACGGCTCGTAGATTACCGGCTGCGAGCGTCGCTGCCACCAGCTCTATCTGATCCGAGCCGTTGCCGCGAGGTCCGGTCCAGCACGTCGGTCCACCTGGCTGCCACGACTTCGACGCTGTACACCGTTTCCGCTTCCCGCCGGCACTCTCCGGCCATCTTGCGACGCAGCGGCTCGTCTGCCAGCAGTCTCTTCACGGCACGCTCCAGGGCCTGAGCATCTCCCTGGGGAATCAGCAGGCCCGTGCGCTCCGGATCGACGATCTCCCGGGGCCCGACGCAGTCGGAGGCGATGACGGGAAGGCCCGAGGCAAAGGCCTCGACAAGGGCGATGCCAAAGAGTTCCTCCCACCCTCGTTCGGCGATCGAGGGAAGAATCAACAGCTCAGCCTTGCGGTAGACGTCTGCCAGACCGACCGCATCGAGGTGGCCGAGGATGGTCAGGGGCAAGCCTGCATCCCTGCTTTCCGCCAGCTGTTTTTCCAGGGGTCCCTCGCCGGCGAACCAGAACTCGACATCGACCCCCTCCGAGTGCAGGTGAGCGGCTACCTCGAGGATGAGTGAGACGCCCTTCTGCGGAACCAGGCGTCCGACGAACAGGGCCGCTGGCCGGGCGCGGGAGGCGTTCTCCGGTCCGGGCCTGAATCTCTCTACGTCCACCGAGTGGGGGATGGGAATCGGATCAGCGCCGAAGTCGGAGAGCTCCCCCGCGGCCTTAGCGGTGACACCGACAGCCTCTACACCTGAGAGGGTGTGGCCCCACACCCTCTCCAGGATGCCACTGTTCCGATTGCGCGGCACGCGGCCTCGGCGCCAGTCAATCCAGGAGGAGTGGTAGACGAGGCGATTCCGCTGCCGCAGCCACCAGAGAAGAACCCCCCACACTCCGAAGGGGGCGATACCGGCCACGACGATCCGCGAGCTGCCGACCAGAAGCCGGAGGAGACGGCCGAGATCTCCGACGCAGCTGAACAGCCCGCCTGGCCGCAGCTTCGCCGCCGCGGCTGCGATGCGCCGCGTGAAGTTCAGGCGGCACTGCACCACCGGCACTCCGCGATTCCGGCAGACGCGCAGGAGGGCTTCGTAGTGGCGCCACATACCTGCTTCGGAGAGGATGGTGATGTCAGACTGCGGATTCAATGAAGACTCCAACCGTGGGCGCCAGCACCGTGTCACAGATAACGGCCGGAGAGGGAGACAACTTGTGCCAGCGCATGGGGACATCTGCAGCAGAACGCGGTGGAATACCAGGCGCTGATACTCGGACTGAAGCGGAGAAAATCCGAGATCCTACGAGCAGGCAAACTCTCCGAGCAGGGGCCAGCTGTCCCACGGGCTTTCAATAGACTAGCAGGTACGCTACCCCAAGGGCACCGAAGGTGCCCAAGAAGCATACGGGCGTCAAGGGAAGGCGCGCACAGGTAAACCGCTCCGTCTGGCGTGCTCGAGACGGTAGCGGCAGGTCGCCTGGCCTCCGCGATTGCGATGTCGTCCCCCACTTGCTGCGCTGCGGGTTGTGACGCGGACGATTTTCCCGCAACGGCGGACCGAGGAGCGCCTCCGCTACTTCGTCATGCTCTCGCCGGGCAATCGTGTTCCATCCACCAGGACAGCCGACGGAATCCAGTGTGGGATGTGGGCCATTCCGCTTTCCGGTCAGGCCGATTTCACGCATCCTGTCGGTCTGACGTCGGAGACTGCCCGGTCGCAGTGAGGGCGTTCCAGAGGGTTCCCAGTTCGTTCAGCAGCATCTGACGCTCCACCGCCAGCAGTGCTGTGCAGTAGGCTGCGGCGAAGACGCCGATCCCCAGGGGCAGTGCAGCGGCGATCTGCAAGGAATCAAAGAATCCGCCCAGGGAGACGCGGATCCCGGCGGCTACGCTGGCGGCAAGCAGGGCGGGGCCAAAGGTGGACAACGCAGGCACGTCCGCGTACCGTCCGGTCCGTCGCACCGCCAGTACGACGCCCACCAAGGCCATGAGCCCCATGGCCAGAGCGGTTCCCCTCACGCCCAGCTGAAGCGTCAGCAGCGGCGCGGCGACGACGAGCAGGATCGCCTGAACCAGCTCGAACCAGAAGATCCCCCTGGGATCGCCGACGGACCGCAGCAGCGCATGGGCCGTGTCCACCACGGGCCGACACAGCGAAAGGAGGAGGAGGCAGCGGACCACCGGGACGATGGGCAGCCAGTCTTCGCCCACCAGAAGCCTGGTGATAGCCGGCATCTCTACGGCGATGATCACGTTCAGGGGCACGGTGGCTCGCATGACCAGGCGGAGACTGCGTCGATAGGCGCCGGAGAGCAGCTTGCGATCCTCCTGGTAGCGGGCGTACACGGCGACGCCAATGTTGGACAGGGCGTGGGTGACCGCCCCCGTCGGCAGTTGGGCGAAGTAGTGGGCCTGAGCGTAGATTCCGAGTTGGCCGGTCTCGGTCACGGCAAATACCACCAGCCGGTCGAATTGGAACTGGAGGGTGCGCATGATCCCCCCACCCCAGAACCAGCGCCCGTAGCGCATCATACTGTGAGCCCCGTCACGGTCGAAGCGCCTCCCTTTGGAAAATCTTGGGGGATGTTTCCGCCACACCAAGACGCCGTAGGATGTCACGTAAGCGACACCGTGGACGGAGTGACTGAGGATCAATGCCCAGACTCCGGCCCCAGCGTATACCGCCACAACCCCCGTGACCGCGGCGAGCACGAGAGCGGCGGCGTGTGCCCCCGCCAGATGCGAGAACGCGAGGTCCCTCCTCAGCTGGGTCTCCGCGGTCTGCACCGCGGAGCGAAGCAGGTCGAAGCCGGCGAAAACTGACAACGCCACGGCGACATGACGGCCGCAGCGCTCGTCGACGTAGAGGATGGCCAGCCCCACCGCCGCGAGCACACCGACAGTGCTCAGGCCGATGTTGAGGACAAAGTGGGTAAAGGCGAGGTCGTCGACACGGCGGTATTGGTGGAGGAGGGCGTTGTGCAGCCCGGGGTTGCGCACGGCGATGACGAGGGCGAGGATGGTGGCTGCCAGGGCTATGTGGCCAAAGTCCTCCGGCCTCAGCTGTCGCATGAGGATGAAGGTAGCGACCCAGTTGACCAGGCGTCCGGCGTAGGTACTTCCAAGAGTGTGAGCGGCGCCTCTGGCGATGCGCCCGAGAGCCGTTCGCTCGGGCTCAGACACCATCGGCGGACCTCATCAGTTCGCGTCGGTGGATCGGTGATGAGATCTGGGGATTGCCGGGCAATCTGGCCTCGAAGCTTTCTTGCCTCTTTGGCACCATTGAGTTAACTTGGCTGTAAGTATTAAGCATTAATTATAGCTTATGATGGAATTCGCGGCTCGCGGAAGCGGTTCCTTGGCAGGGCCATCCGGTCCCTGGCCCCGCTTGCCAACCAGCGGCCTAGAGGTCCGTGGGCCCGATCTCAGAGAAAGGGACGAATCTCGAGCAGTGCGAGCGAAGCCTCGGTCCTCAGGATTCGCCGTTGCACTCGCAGCATTGGCCCAACCTACAGCAGACAGAAAGCGCTTGGAAGGACGTACTGCAATTGGATCATAGAGGAGGGGAATGAGTCGACACGTGCTGGTCACCGGGGGAGCGGGATTCATCGGCACTCATCTCGTCCGCAACCTCCACCAGCAGGGGCACCGCATTCGCGTCCTCGACGTCTTCGATTCACAGGTCCACTCCACCGCCGAGCCTTCACCTCCGAGATCGCCGAGTGTGTAACCGGCGACGTACAAGACCCCGAAACCGTCCGACTCTGCCTGCGGGATGTCGATAGCGTCGTGCATCTGGCCGCGGTAGTGGGGGTGGGGCAATCGATGTACGAAGTGCGCTACTACAGCGACACCAACTGCGGCGGCACGGCGGTGCTATTGGGAGGGGATTCTGGCCGCGCGGGAGCGTATCGAGAAGGTGGTGGTCGCCTCCTCCATGTCGATCTACGGCGAAGGTGACCCGGAGACTACGGCCGAGACCCGCCCCCTGCGACCCACCTCGGTATACGCGGTGACCAAGCGGGACCAGGAGGAGGTGTCGCTCTGTCTCGGGCGGGCCTACGGCATCCCGACGGTCGCACTCCGTTTTTTCAATGTGTACGGCCCCGAGCAGTCCCTCGACAACCCCTACACCGGGGTCTGCTGCTATTTTCATATCCAAGCTACTCAACGGCGAGGCGCCGGTCATCTTTGGGGATGGCATGCAGACGCGGGATTTCACTCACGTCAGCGATATCGTACAGGCCATCGGCCTCGCCCAGCAGGCGGATTGTCCCTCAGATACCTACAACGTGGGAACGGGAGTGCAGACGTCGATCCTCGAACTCGCTCACCTGCTGGCCCGGGAACTGAGTTTCACCGGCCCAGGTCCCAGCGGCCAGGTCCGCGCCGGCGACATCATTCACTGCGTCGGCGACATCACCAGGATCAGCCAGGTGCTGGGATACCGTCCCCGAGTGGCGCTGGCAGAAGGAGTGGGAGATCTCATAGCTTGGGCCCGGCAGCAGCAAGCCACGCTAGATCCGGCCAAGGGGGACGACCGCTGCAGCGTCCGCCTCGCCCAGAATCCAGACACGCCCTTCAGGACCATCACCCGAGCCCTGAAGATAGCCCATCTGGTGCCAGAGGGCCGGCCCCACGTCATCGAAATAGCGGGTGAAAAGGTAGCGAGGCACACCCGAAGCGGCATCCGGGATATCAGCTGAAATCTTTCCGCCTGTGACATGTGTCACAGCACGTCGCCTGCGGAAGTATCATATTGATGAGGCCGTCGTAATGGTGGATCAGGACAATGCGCAGAAAGTGCTTGACACCTATCGGGGCTTTTGATATGTTAAGGCCTCCTCCCTTCCGGGGGGGAGTGTGTGGCCTCGTATAGAAATGAACAAGGAGATGCACCGCCTTTGGCATTGCCGAAGACCGATTGAGAAAGGAGGCAGGGCGCTTGAGTGGGTAAAGCGTACGAGACTGAGGGTGGTCTTTTTCTTAAACAAGCATTATTATTGCCGTACGACAGTAATCCAAGGTGGGTCCTCCAAATCCGGTCAGATTATGGATGCCCATAGATCAATTCATCCAGCGTGAGTATTCTTGTCAGGAGGAAAGCATGAGCATAGCTAAACGCTTGTCGAAGGTTGCTCTGAGTGTGGTCTTCGGAGTGGCGCTGCTAGGTCAGAGCGCGGATGCCCAACCCGTAATCAATTCAGTAACGGTAACCTCTCCCGCAGAGGGTGCAGTTCTGCCTATCGGGGGCACAGTCACCGTCGTTATTAACGCGAATGAGTTTGGCGCGCCAACAAACTTGACGGCTTTGGCGTGGCTCGTGAGCGACCCGGCTAATCCAGCCAGCGTTCTGTTCGACAACACAGTCGCCGCGGCTGAAGTGGACAACCTGGTCCTTGGAGCCCTTCAGGCAAACAGCGCCTATGCCGGGTCGGGAGCCGCTGGAGCGCTGGCCGCTTTGCAGAGCACGGGGGGTCCTCTTGATGTGGTCAAGGTCGGGTCGTCGGCGAGTGGCGACGCCCCCTCCTTCATCGCCGCAAGGCAACAGAAGACCGCACTGGGCCTGGGCGCCGTATTTGGCGATGCCAACACGGCCGCTGCCGCCACCGCGTCCGCCGCGGGCGCTACGAGCGATGATGTGGTGTACACCATAACGTTGAAGATTCCGCCCAGCGCAGGAGAAGCGGCCAGCGTGTACGTGGCGGCCACGGTTTTCAATCCTGGGTCGGGGAATTATAACGAAGACCTCGGCCTCTCCGGCATCGCCATCAAGGTCGGGACCATCGGGTTCGGCGTCGACGCCGATCGGCCCGCTCAGACCGACATGAGTATCGATACCAACGACGGCAAAGTGTTCCTGGTGTACGCCGACGGAACCACATCCGGCGACAACACCAAAGAGGTGTCGGGCTTCGCCAGCTCTCCTACGACTCGGGACGTGGCGGGTGTGGGCGACCAGATCGGCGTCGAGGTCGAGCTGGATGCAGACAATAACGGAGCCTCCAGCCTGGGGCAGCAGATCGTCTCCAACTTCCTGGGCGTGCAGGTGTTGGCTTACGGCAAAACTTCAACGGTCGACGTTGACGTGCGCACGGGTACCGTCCTCAACCACCGCATCGCGATCACCGAGGCCGGGCTCGGAACCGGCGACGTCAGTGCAGCCGCCGGCGATACGACCATCTCTGCCTTTACCGTGGATGCGGCTGGCAACCAGAGCAGTATAGGCAACGCGTCCAGTGCGAACGACTCCTTTGCCGACGACACCACGGCCACAGGCGTGACCACGAGTGTTTCCTTCGTGATCGACGATCACACACCGCTTCTGTCTGGCGTGGTGGACTCAAACGTTGCCGCCAAGGGGAACAAGGTCACCCCGGCCAACGGCCAGGCCATCTCCGACGGCTCGCTGGTTGCGGGTGCCTCGGACGACGGTTTCAAGATTGGGGGCAACTCGCCTCTCCTCTCTTACCGCCTTCCTGAGACTATGGGGTCGCTGGCGATCAAGTTTGTAGGGTCCAGCGCAACCCTCACGCTCGATAACGACTTGGGCGCCGCTGACGCCGACCTGGGGGACGCAACTCTTGGGGCCGACGTTCGCCGCTACATCGATTTCAGCGCACTGGCGACCGCTGACTCAAACGGCGTGGCCTCGATAACCAAGGAATCGGCCACCTTCGCCACGGACGGCGAGCGCGAGGCCGTTACCGAGGGCAGCACCGCTGAGACCTTTGCTTCCGCCACTGCCGGCACGAAGCTCGCCGGCGGCACCTACGACATCGAAATCGTAGCCACCGATGTGGCGGGCAATTCAAGCCCTGCGCTGACGGCTACCGACGTAAGAGTGGACGTAAGCAACATCGTCCTCACGCGCCGCTTCCCGACAAAAGAATCCTTTGGGCCTGTTACGGCAGCTCGCAGGGACACGCTCAACAGGTCGACCGCGGATGTGGTCTTCCAGATGAGCGAGGCCGCAGACAGCGTCCTCATCTCCTTCAGGAAGGTGGGCACGGACACGTCTATCATCTACGACGTCCCGGATACCCAGCTGGTGGTCCTGACGGAGCAGAAATTCGCATCGGCTGGCGACACCACAACGGGCTTAGTTTCGGGAACGGATTATGTCCTGACGATTGTCACCAGGGATCTCGCCGGCAACTATGCCACAGCGGGTCCCGACACCTTCCACTTCCTCGAGACCTTTACGCCGTTTGTTATCGCTAAGTTCGTCCTGGGCGTAGTTGACGCCAACGGCGCTGCGGTCGCGGTGGGAACGGCTGCGGCCAACCACAAGGTGGCGGGCACCGAGCTGCTGGTTAAGATCACCGCCACGTCCTCCGAGGGCAGTGCGGCCAACACCTTCGGCGAGGACGCAGTGCTGACAATCGACGGGGCCGGCAGCGCGCTTGTTACCGGAACCGGCGTAACCGTGATAGAAGCCGGCTCTAAGTGGGCGCTCCCGGAGGACGAGTGGATCGTGGGCTCGCAGACCGTGACGCTCAATAACACCACCGCCATCGACACCGTGACCGTAAAGGTGGCTACTGACACACACGATGGAGCGCTCGCCGACTCTATCGTCTACAACCCCGAAGCCTACACCGCTATCGTCGTCACTGGCCCGGACACCGTAGCTCAGGGCGAAACGTTCACGGTAACAGCCACTCTGGCTGACAAATACGGTAACGTCCGCACCCTGGATAATCGCTTCATCGAGTTTTCATCGAATGGATTGGGCGTCCAGCTGCCCCAGGGCGCTATGAAGGTCACTGGATCCATCGGCATCGCTGTCAACGCCGGCGGAAACGCGGGGGATATAACCGTCACTGGCCGGGACATCGTGTCAGCGACAGGAGCGTACCTCACCGGCAGCCTGAGTGTTTACGTGACCCCGGCGGGTGCCCTTGACGCACCCGATAAGGTGGTCGCCGAGGACTACCCGAACGACCAGGGTGGCTTCGTAATTCTCACCTGGGATCTCTCCGCTGACCACGAAAGTCTCTCCGGCTACCGGATTTTCCGGGACCTCGCGGTCAATCACGAGGCCGACAGTGAAGGAGCCGTGGTCGCTGCTGCTGACGGCACCACGGCCGCTGTTCCCTGGGGTGTGGTAGATGCTATTCCAGGAGTTGACGTCATGCGCGTGGTCGTGCACACCCTCGACGCCGAGCCCACCAGCTACGGCGTGGCCGCGGAGCGCGATAGGGAAACCACGCACGAAACCACGGCCAAGGTCGCCTTTTCATCCTCGGAAAGTGTCGGAGCTCCGTACGAGCTGATGGCACAGACGCTGCAGATGAGCCGAGAGGCGTCCCAGCCGACCGTGGAGGGTGGGATCGTGCAGGCCACCCTGACACCCGAGGCTCTGGCCTTTGGCGCCAGTGGACTCGTGCCACGGCTCAAGGCGGTAGACGGGGTGACGCACTCACTCATCACGCAGTCCAACGCCATCCAGGCTGTCGACAATATTGCTCCCGAGCCAGTGGCCTTCATTCGGGCGCTGGATACACCGGATGACCAGGGCGGCAGCATAACCGTCTCCTGGGCCAGGTCCCCCTCCGACCGGCTTCTCAGCTACGCCGTGGGTGAGGCGGTCGGCAGCAGCAATACCTATACCACTGCGGGCGTGAAGGGCTACAACATCCTCCGTAAGGCGGGTGATGGAGCCTTCGCTCTCGTCGGCACCGCTGGCGCGGGCGAGACTTCGTTCGCCGACCAGCTCGCATTCAACGGTATGCGCTACACCTACCAGGTGGAAGCCTTTGACAACGACAATACCACCGGTGCCGCATTGAGCAGCACCGCCATGCCGATCCGCAACAGCGTCTACGACGCCAAGGGGATTCTCGTGCGCGGGTTGTTTGGCTCCGACAATCAGGTCGGCCTTGATGACTTCTTCATCTTCGCCGATATGTTCGGACTGGAAGCTGAGGACAAGGGCTTCGATCCCGCCTTTGATCTCACGCCTAACAACCGCATCGACCTGCTCGACTTCTTCGTCTTCGCCGACCACTTCGGCAGGACCCTCGGGACCGCCGGTAAAGTGGTACCGATGGTGGCAGGTCTGAACAGCGACGCCCGGCTCTATCTTGATGCGGGCGGCGAGCTGGCGCGCGTCGGAGAAGAGTTGGCCATCGCCGTCAACCTGGAAGAGTTCGTCGATCTCAAGGGCTACGGCTTCAGCCTGACGTATGACAGCCAGTCCCTCGAATTCGTCGGCACCAGGAACGGCGAAGACAACATCCTCGGCGAGTCCGAGTTTGCCGGGGCGCGCGTCCTCAGTCAGGGCGACGGTGAGGTTACGATCGCCGCCTTTGGAGCGACCGTATCCGAGGGTGATCTTGGCCTAGACTTGATCTTCCGCTCGCTGCGTGGGATCGAGGTGACGTTCATCGAAGTTACCGACGGCCAGCTGCGCGACGGCAACTACGGACTGAACGCGATACGGACTCCGGTTTCGGTGCGGATAGAGACTCGCCCAGAGGTCTACGCTCTGAGCGACAACTATCCTAATCCCTTCAACCCGGAGACGACGATCAAGTATCAGTTGCCGGAAGCCGGTGATGTGCGGCTCGAGGTTTACAACATGCTCGGTCAGGTGGTCTCGACGCTTGTCGACAAGCAGCAGGCCGCTGGACGGTATGTCCATCTTTGGCAGGGCACCAATGACAACGGAAACAGTGTAGGCTCTGGAATCTACTTCTACCGCATCCAGGTAGGTGGGGAATTCCAGAGCGTAAGGAAGATGCTGCTGCTCAAGTAAGCGGGCGGGCAACGCAGCCTGTTGAGATGGGATCCCATGTTGCGGGATCCCATCTCGCTATTCAACTCGCGCAAAACGGAAATCGTAATATCGCTATTACAACTTCAGTGACCCCTTTGTATAGACAGGAGAATTCATAATGCAAGATTGCGTGCGCAGAGCCGCGCCCCTTGCCATCGCAC
>PBRM01000043.1 GCA_002725915.1 Gemmatimonadota bacterium | reverse complement strand
GACCACTTCCTGCGCATAAAGGCGGTGCATCGTCTCGCCAGAGAGGATCTGAAGAAGGCCACGGTCTACAGGATGACCGATTCCGGCGAGGCAGGGGCGCAGATTCGCGAATCCAACCGGATTCAGCGGTACAACATCTGGAAGATGGGTCAAGCGGCCTGGAAGTGGGCCAGGCAGGCCGCCGCCTCTGGGGATAGCACCCTGGACGAGCGTCAGTATTTCCTGGCAAAGCGCCTCAACCTTCAATGTCTGTCGCGACTGGACAAGCAGGAGGACAAGCAGGTGGACACGCAGGTGGACACGCAGGTGGACGAAAGGGCTGAGAGGTCATAGCGGCAGCGGAGGAGGTGTGGAAGGCATCCGCTGGCGGAGTCGCGGCGGCCCTGGCGAACTGGAACGGCATGCGCTACGTGGGCCCCTGTCTGGACTCTCTGCGGGCTCAGTCGGTGGCACTGTCGCTGGTGGTGGTAGTCGACAATGGCTCCACGGATGGCTCCAGGGAGTGGATTCAACAGCACTACGGCGACGTGGAGGTGCTGGAAAACTCGACCAATCTGGGTGTGGCGGCGGGGTACAATCGAGCCATATCCGCCTGTGGAGATGCCGCCTATGTCCTCATCCTCAACACCGACGTATTCCTCGAACCCGACTTCATCGCCAGGGCTCTGCAGGTTCTGACCGCCAGTCCGGATCTGGGGGCGGTGACAGGGCGTCTCTTTCAGGCGGGCACGGGAGAGCTGATCAGCGGCGGCTTCTTCCTGCGCCGCCAGATCCGCATCACTTACCGGGAGCTGACCAACGAGGCCTGCGAGGTCTTCGGCGCCACCGGAGCCGCGGTCCTCTACCGGCGGGACGTCCTCGAGGATCTCAAGGTGGATGGCCAGTACTTCGACAACGACTACTTTGCCTATGGCGAGGATATCGACCTGGCGTGGCGCACCCAGATCCTGGGCTGGAAGGTTTTCTACGAGCCGTCGGCCAGGGCCTATCACGTGGGCTCCGGTTCACTCGAAGGTCGCCTCCGTTTCCTGGACAAGCCCGCAGTGTATCAACGGCACACGCTGAAGAATCGCTATCTCACCGTTCTGAAGAACGCCTCGCCCGTAACTGCGTTGCGGCTGCTGCCGTGGCTGTTCCTTACCGAACTGCTGCTGTGGCCTTTCTTGCTCCTCAGGCTGCCGTGGCGGGTTCCGTTCCTGATGATGGGGCTGGCGGACGTTGTGCGGCTGCTGCCCGCGACCCTGCGCAAGCGTCGGGAGATTCAGCGCCGGCGCCGCGTGCCAGCCGATCACGTGCGCAAGTTCCTGCGCTGGTTCTGAGGCGACGATGATTCTGGTGACCGGTGGCACCGGATACACCGGATGCTTGCTGGCGCGGCGCCTGCTCGCCGAGGTCGAGGAAGAGGTGCGGTTCCTGGTTCGACCCAGCTCAGACCGGAGCCGATTGCCGCCGGGAGCGGCCGAGGTTTTCACCGGCGACCTGACGCGGCCCCGGGAGGTAGCGGCCGCCTTCGGCGGCGTCAGCCGCATCGTACATCTGGCTCACATTCGCTACACCGGCACCCTTGTCGAGTGTTTGGCGGGGAGGGTCGATCACGTCGTCCTGGTGAGCTCTCTGAGGCGGTTCTCGCAGGTGCGTTCCGCCTCCGTTGAGGAGGTAATCAGGGGGGAGGAGTGCGCCCTGGATTCGCGGATGCCCTGTACCATCCTGCGTCCTTCGATGATCTTCGGCCCGGGAAACGACCGCAACATAAGCCGCCTGGCCGCGCATCTGAGCCGGATCCGCTGCATCCCCATCTTTGGTAGCGGGCGTCACCTGCAACAGCCCGTGTTCGTCGATGACGTGGTGGGTGCGATTCTCGCCAGCCTGGCTCGGGGCCCGGGGGGAGAGTACGCCCTGGCCGGACCCCGTGCCCTCCCCTACAACGAGGTGATCGATCTGGTGGGCGCCGCCGTCGGGGTGCAACCGCTCAAACTCCACATCCCCGTCCGTCTGGCCCTGGCTGCGTGCCATCTCGCCCGAATCTTCCCCTTCGAGCTGTCCCTCGACACTGAGCAAGTGCGCCGCCTGCAGGAGGACAAGTGCTACTCCATCGACGCCGCCACTCAGGATCTGGGTTTCACCCCCCTCGGGTTTGCGGCGGCCCTGTCCCGCATCTATCGGCCCGCAGCTACCGGTCAGGACCTCCTGTGACCGAAAAAGGTGAGTCCAGTGGGTGAGGTCCCGTCGGCTCCCGTCCTGCTGTTCTGTGCTGCTGGCGCGGCGGCCGTGACAGCTGCCGCGGCGGCTACCTGGCTGGTGCTGCTGGCGGCGCGGCGTTGGTCGATACTGGATCGACCCAACCAGCGCAGCTCCCACGTCCTACCCACGCCCACCCTGGGCGGGCTGGGTATCGCCGCTGGACTGTGGGCCGGCCTGGCGGTGCTGCTGTGCGGCCAGACGGCACTGCCACCGGGCACAGGCTGGGCGTTGGCGGCCGTCACCGGGATTTTTCTGATTGCCGCTCTGGATGAGTCAAAGCGCTCCATGAGGGTGGGAGAGAAGCTCCTTCTCCAGATACTGGCAGTCGCGGTCTGGATGAGTGTAGGAGGGCCGCGGCTGGAGTGGATTACGCTGCCGTGGCTCGGACGCCTTGAGCTGGTAGGTCCGTGGAGTCCGGGCATCACTGCGCTCTGGTTCGTCTCCCTCTGCAACATCTGCAACTTCATGGATGGAATCGACGGAATCGCCGCCACCGAGAGCATTTGTGTGGGGTGTTGGGCCGCCGTCTCACTGGTAGTGGCCGGGAGTTCGGCGGCGGGGCTGCCCCTTGTACTGGCGGGCGCGAGCCTGGGATTTCTCCTGTTCAACGTTCCCCCTGCCCGGATTTTCATGGGGGACGTAGGGTCTTTTCTGCTGGGCGGTCTCCTCGCTGTGGTGGGGATCGTGGGTGAAGGGGAGGGATTGCCCCTGTGGCTCTTTGCGGCCCTGCTTCTCTGTTTCCTGTTCGATTCCACCTACACCCTGATGCGGCGTGCACTCAGGGGAGAGAATCTACTGCGGGCACATCGTCAGCACTTGTATCAACGGCTGGTTCTGCACGGCTGGAGTCACCGCAAGGTGAACGGACTTGTACTCCTTCTCAACACCATACTGGGGATTGGCGTCTGCGCAACGCTGGAGGGCTACGCTGGGGCCGGCGTCACCTGTATGGCGGCAGTGGCAGCCGGTCTTATCGCCTGTGCGATCTGGATCGAGCGCTGGTGAAGGCCCGGATCGTGCCTGATCTCCGGTTCAAGCGGGCATGGGCCCAAGCAATTGCCCTGGCTATGGTCATGATGCCGCAACTTCCGCCCGCATTTGGGGAGACGCCGCCGAACATACTCCTGATCACGGCGGACACCTTTCGGCCCGACCACCTGGGGTACTACGGGTACGGCCGCGACACCAGTCCGCAGCTGGACGCCTTCTCCCGGGAAGGCGTGTTCTTTACCCAGGCCTTCACGACCTCCGGCTGGACAACCCCCGGGCTGATCTCGATACACACATCGCTCTACGCTCCCACCCACGGAGTCGACATTCGCGGCCGGACCATGGACCCCGCGGTTGTCACCCTGGCCGAGGCCCTGGCGCAGGTCGGCTACCGGGTACCGGACATCTTTTTCCTCACCGACATTCCGAATTTTCACCACCTCGGTCTGGAGGCCTACCATAAGCGGGGACAATACCTGAAGGAGGGCGACGAAGTCCTCTTCCGGTGGCTGGAGGAGGAGGCGTCCACATCGGAAGACCCCTTCTTCCTCTACTACCACTACCGCGATCTCCACCAGCCCTACGCTCCAGGCCCCCAGTACGACGCCCTCTACACCCCCGCCACCTTCGGTCATCGCTACAACCCGCTGTCTCACATCCGCAGATTCGTGGCCAGGGAGAAACTGGACATGGTCCAGCGGGAGATTTATCTGCCTCGGGGCATCATCGACTTCGCGGAGAGAGACCGTCCCTGGGTCTCGGCTCTGTACGACGGCCAGATCCGCCGCATGGACGACTCGCTCTTCGCGCGTTTGCGGCGCATCCTTGAGGAGACCGGGCTCGCCGCCAACACCCTGGTGGTGGTGTCGGCCGATCACGGCGAGGAGTTGCTCGATCACGGCCTCATCGGCCACGTGTCCACCTTCAAGGAGGCCAGGCTCTGGGACGAGATCATTCGCATCCCGCTCATTTTCTGGCTGCCCGGAGACCTGCCCAGCGGTCGCAGAATAGACGTGCCGGTCCAGTGCATCGACATCATGCCCACGCTGCTGGAACTGGCTGGGGCACCGGTACCAGAGGAGGCACAGGGGCAGTCGCTGCTGCCGCTGATAGGGGGGGAGCGCTCCGGCTGGACGGACAGGCCGGTCTATCTGGAAACTTCAGCTGGGGGGTACACGGCGGACGAGGACCAATACGCGCGGCGTCTGCGCGGCGTCCGCACCGAGCGCTGGAAGTTGCTCCACGGCAGTTGGGACGGCTCCGTCACCCTTTACGACTTGGTGAAGGACCCCGCGGAGGAGGAGAATGTCGCCCACACCCATCCACAGGTGGCCGACAGCCTCCAGTCCCTGTTGAATGCGTGGGTGCTGTTCAGCCAGCCGCGGAGGTCAAGCATTGCTGGACAGGAGGGTGAAAGGCCGCAGCCCTCGGCGTCGGACGCATCGCTGCAGCCAAGCGCGGTGGATGGACCGCCGAGGGTCCTCTTCCCCGCCAACGGCGACACACTGTACTACGCCGGCGAAGAGCAGACTATCCAGCTCGAGTGGACGGGGGTCCTCGCCCGAGACTATGTCATTCAGTACTCCGTGGGAGAGGGAACCTACTATCTCGAGGGTGAGCTGCCAACGAACACCGCCCGGCCGTCATACGGCCCCTTTCACGCCGGATTCTGGAATTCCCTCACCCTCTACAACCCGTGGATTTTCCGTGTTCACCCGACTGGCCGAGCCGACGTAGTCAGTCAGTGGGTGACTTTCTATCTGGCCCCATCCGAGGCGGTTGCGGGCGGACCCTCACCTCAGGGTCTCGGATTGCTGTTCGCCCTGCAGGCCGGGCGCAGCTTTCTGACGGAGTGCGCTCACCTGGCTCGGGGACTGGGCCTCGGTCTGCTGGATCTCTACATCTGGGTGTCGGGGGTGCCCCCCGCGGACCTGAGTGCCTGGGTACTCATGGCGGCAATTGTGGCGGCGGCGGCGTGGCCGAAGGTGCGTAAGATCGGGGTGCATCGCTGCCGAGCATGGGGATTGGCGTTGGCCTTCATCGCGCTGGTCTACAGCACGATCCCGGTCTTTCGAACCATCTGGACGCGACTTTCCGAACACACCCAGGGCGCCAACCGCCACCTCGGAATCATCGTTGTGGTAGTCGTGGGGGTCGCGGTGGTCGCTCGGGTCTGGCGTCGGGTCGGGCTTACACAGTGGGTGCCCTATGCGGCCCTGGTGGGGGTGTTCGCCGCCTATGGTTATGTGTTGTTCACGTTCAGCCAGTTTCCCGCCGAAAGGCTCCACCTGCTCGAGTATGGACTGGTGGGAGTGCTCCTGTTCCGCGCTCTGGCCCTGGATCTGCCGTGCAAGCGGGCTTACCTTGCAAGCTTCTGTCTCACCGCCATCATCGGCGTCGGTGACGAGACCATCCAGTGGGTGCTGCCGCAGCGGTTCTTCGAGCTGAAGGACATCCAGTTGAACGCGGTATCGGCGGCCCTGGGACTGCTGCTGATTCGCTTTGGCCTTGGGGAGAAAGCGGAGTCAGGAGGAGAGGGGCGTGGAGCAGGAGGTGAATCGGGCTGACGCTGGCCGACGCGCCGGTCGTCGACGCGCGTCTGGTCCCGGTGCCAACCGGGCGGGAGAGAGATGAGTGCAACGGGGACCGCTGTCGGCCCACCGGTCGGCGGCCCTGCGGGACGGAGGGGCCTGTCCATTCGGGTGTTGGACGCCCTCCTGGAAGCCGCGCTGTGTGGACTCGTAGCCGCTCCCGTCCTGTTCCAGTCAACCAGGCTCACCGACAACCTCCTGGGAAAGAGCGGCGTTACCCTAATACTGGCCGGTCTGGTGGTGATGCTGTGGGTGGCGGCATCGGTAGCCCGACAGGGGACGCTGGTCCTGCGCCGATCCCGGGCGGACCTGCCCTTTGTGGCGCTGCTGGCAATCTCGGTGGTTGCGCTTGCCACGGCCCAGAATGTCTGGCGCGGCGCCGAGGTGCTGCTCACACAGGTTCTGCTCTTCGCCGTCTTCGTCGTCGTCCGTCACCGCTACAGGGCTCGCCCGGCGAGAGCGCGGCTGGTGTGGGCGATTCTGCTTACCGGTCTGGTGGTCTCGCTCATCGGCATCCTTCAGTACGGTGGCGTTCACCTGGTGGCCATGCCGGAGGGCTACGGCAACCACCCCATCTCCACCCTGGGCAATACCAACTTCGTCGCCCACTACCTCGAGCTCATTCTCCCCCTGGCCGCGGCGCTGGCGCTGTGGGCGCTGCGCCCCTGGTGGCAACGGCTGATTCTCCTGGGCGTGCTGTCCTCGGCCGGGTTTCACATGCTGCTCACCGGGAGCCGGGCGGGGTGGCTGAGCACGGGGGTGGCGCTGCTCCTTCTGGGCGCCCTGTCCGTACCCCGGAGGCGGCTGGCGTCTAAGGTCGTCCTCGTCCTCGTCGTGGGGGCACTGCTGAGCCCGGTTGCCGAACTCGCCGTGGGAGCGATCCGCGACAGAGACGGCTCCGGAGGGGGATACCCCGTGGCCGAGTTCGTCGACCAGGCGTGGGAGCGCGTTCTGTCCAGCTTCGACGAGCGCAACTTCAGCCGTGCCATGAGGGTGTTGATCTGGCGCGATACGCTCCGCCTGATCGGTGCCCATCCCCTTCTAGGGGTCGGACCGGGAAACTACGAGTTCTCCCTGCCCGCGCACCGGGGTGTTTCTAGCCATCGGGCCTGGCGAGACCTCATGGGACCCCGTCACAATGAACCCTATTTCGCCCACAACGAGTACCTCGAAACCTGGGCGGAGATCGGTCTGGTAGGACTGGCAGCATCGGCCTGGCTGATGGGCGTTCTCCTGTGGGTCGGATGGGACGCGGCCCGGCGACTCTGGTCACACCGGCAGGCTATCCCGGAGACGCCTGCCCCGGAGACGCCTGCCCCGGAGACGCCTGCCCCGGAGACGCCTGCCCCGGAGACGCCTGTCCCGGAGGGCGATCCGGATGCGCTTGCCCTGGCCTTCGGCACCATCGCTGCCCTGTCAGCCGCCCTCGTCCACGCTTGCTTCAGCTTCAACCTGCAGGATCCCGTCTCTGGCACTCACTTCTGGATTCTGGCGGGTCTCATGATGGCCATCGCTGGTGGGGAGAAGGAGGCCGGCGCGTTCGAGCTCAATTTGAAGCGACTCTCAAGCCGGGGCCCGCGGTTTTGGGCTGCCGGCCACGGGTTTGGGGTCGCGGGTGGGGTTCTTGGGGGGCTGGGGGTGTATGTCGGGGTGTGCATTCTGGCTGGGGATTACTTTTATTCCAGGTACTTCCAGGCCCACGGCGTGCGCGGGGGAGTTGAGGCTACTGCCCAGCTGCAGCGGGCCATCGGCTGGCGGCCCCACGAATTCCGGCACCTGCACGAGTTTGGGCGGGTACTCCTGGCTCAGGAGCGACCGAGGGATGCCGAGTATATCTTGAGAAGGAGCCTGGAGCTCCACCCGCACGACAAGGGGGTGCTGAGGCTGATGGGTCGGTCGCTGATCTTCCAGCGAAGAGGGAGCGAGGCTGTGTTCTTTCTCGATCGAGCGAAGGAAGTGGACCCCCTCCATGCGGAGACCTACAATCTGCTGGCAGCGGCCTACAGACAGGTCGGCGACTTCGAGGCGGTAGTCGAGGCCCGCAAGCAGGCGCTGGCGTTTCGTCCCGAAGACCCGGCATTCATGATGAGTCTCGGCCTGGCCTACAAGGAAGCGGGTCAGCTGGAAGAGGCAGAGGCGGTCCTATCCCGAGCTGCGGGACTGGAGCCGCAGTCGGGCCTCATACAGGGGAACCTCGGGGCCGTGTATCATGATCTGCGCCGATTGCCGGAGGCGGAGAGGGCGTTGCGAGCGGCCATCGCCAACGATGCAGACGAGCGCGTTACGTGGCGCCTCAACCTGGCGCTGGTGTTCATTCTGCAAGGNAGGGNGGCGGAGGCGGAAGCGGAGGTGGCGCAGGCCCTGNAAGAAGCGCCGGAGAGTCGTCAGGTNCGGGGACTGGCGGCGCGACTGGACAGCCTATTGGCGGAGTCGACACCGTGACAGCAACAGNCAGCCAGGCGGGGGGAATATATCTCACCGTGGTCATACCGGTGCACAACGAGGCGGAGAGTCTGCCCCTGCTGTGTGAAAAGCTGGATGCGGCTCTGAAAGGATTGGGCTTTGCTTCCGAGGTTGTTTTCGTCGACGACGGCAGCACCGACCGGACGTTCGACGTCATCGGGGAAATGGCGAGCCGTTTCGACCGCATTCGGGCAGTGCGCTTTCGCCGAAACTACCGCAAGGCGGCGGCTCTCGCGGCGGGTTTCAAGGAGGCCAGGGGGGAGGTCATCATCACCATGGATGGTGATCTGCAGGACGATCCCGAGGAGATTCCCAATCTCCTGGCGGCGCTTCGGGCGGACCGCGACCTGGTGTGCGGCTGGAAGAAGAAGCGGTACGATCCCCTGAGCAAGACGGTTCCCTCCCGTGTGTTCAACCTGGTGACTTCCGCGGTGGCCGGTATCCGCCTGCACGACTTCAACTGCGGTCTCAAGGCCTATCGAAGAGAGGTGGCCCAGGACGCCCTGCCGTATCTGTACGGCGAGCTCTACCGCTATCTTCCCGCCATCGCCCACTGGGCGGGTTACAGCGTCGGCGAGCTTCCGGTTAAGCACCATCCCCGCCGCTTCGGGCGCTCCAAGTTCGGTGCGGGAAGGCTCCTCAACGGTCTGCTCGATCTCCTGACCATCACTTTCGTGGTGCGTTTCATGACCACCCCGATGCACATCTTTGGATCCCTGGGACTCCTGTCGACGCTGTCGGGGAGCCTTATCGGGGGGTACATCTCCTATCTCTGGCTCGAGACCGGGACGATCCAGAATCGCCACCCACTCCTCATCTTCGCGGTGCTCCTCATCATCGTCGGTATACAGCTCTTCTCCACCGGTCTGCTGGGGGACATGCTGGCCAGTGTTCACCAACGAAGCGGACGTACACCCCCCATCAGCGACCGGGTCGGGCCGGACCCCGGTCTCGACTCCCCCACCTCCGGCTGAGCTGAGTTCGCGGCGGCAGTTCCTCGAAGCGAGGATTGTCATTCGGGGTTATATTCCTTTAGATCGATATGCTCGGGAAGCGGACAGCTTTCAGACTCCTCTCTCCGTGGCGAATCCCAGCACCCCCGCGGCATCCGACCCGGCCCTCTCCCTTCGCGTCTTCGCCGACTAGCACCTGCGAGGTCACCATCGTGAGCCAATCAAAGCCCGAGCGACTGAGGGCTGCGACGTGGCTGCCAAACTGCAGGCCGCCAGGCTCACCTATCGGGTCGACGGAGAGGCCTTCGCCGCGGGGATCCTTCACGATATCAGCAAGCTCATTCTGAGCGCGCCCGGGAGGGTCGAGGGAAACACAGCTGCATTCGCTCATCCATCTGGCGGATTTCCTGTGCCGCCGCGAACGCATCGGCGATGGCGGCGGCGAACTCTTCGCTCACGGCGAGCACCAGGAGATGGCGAAGGCAGAGGCTTTACCAGCATCGCCAACAGCGAAGAAAGGGAAGACGGGAGGAGCGAGCACCGTTGGGGCCGCTGGAGGAGGTTGACGGTCTCGATAGAAGGGGCCGCATCGACCGACCCAAGAAGGGCGTAAGAGCATTCAGTGACCGCGCTCTGGACAGCTGATAGACATCCAACTGGAGATTGGAGAAGATCTCCCCCAGCTGTCGGGTGATGTGGGCGAGTTGGAGCAGGTCTTCATCAACTTATCCTCAACGCTCTGAACGCCATGGAGAAGGGAGGCAGGCTGCGCATCCTGGCTACCTGTGATGGGGAGGAGACCGTGGAAATCAGCTTCGCCGACACGCACCGGGTTATAGAACCCGAACATATCGACCGTATCTTCGAGCCTTTCTTACCACTCATCCCGATGACGGCGGCACCGGGCTATGGCTGGCTGTCAGCTACCGCATCGTCGAATCGCACAAGGGGAGTCTCACTGTGGAGAGCACACCGGGAGAGGGCAGTACCTTTGTTATCCTGCCCGTGTCCGATCTCGAGGTCGGGGATACCGTGGAGGGGAACACCCTCGTTCAACCGGTGACATCGACATGATGCCGTCAGCCGACTCATTACAGCTCCTCCTCGTCGATGGCCTTTTCATCTGCCTGGCCGGCGCTATGGGACTGTGGTTCCGGGCGTGGATAAAGGCGCAGCGAAGAGCACTGGACAGCCGCCTGGACGCTCTAGAGTCGCACCAGGAGAGTCTCGACCGGCTCGGCAGTCGACTACTGGCAGCCTGCAGAAGTCTGGAGAGCATGGTTGCGAAGCAGACCTCAATCGCCGATAACGCTGTCAGCGATCCAACGCGCCTCCCTCCCCAACAGCGCCGGTTGGAGGTTGAAAGAGGACGGAGCAGGTCGGCTGCCGCGGAGGGCACCACGCCGGGGGCCGGGGGCCGCTCCCGCTTTCAAGGCGAGGAGACGGGCCCCGGGGAGGCGATTGCCGGCGATTCTGGGAGAGGTGATGGTTCCCCCCCGCCGGCGAGGAGGGCGGATTCAGACGGGATCCGAGGAACCGGCTTCGCCCGGGCCAGGGACCTCCTGGCGCATGGGCTGCCCGCAAAGGAGGTGGCGAGGCGATTGGCGATGGATATGGCGGAGGTGGAGGCCCTCAAACGGATGATGGATCTCGAACCCCGGTCGGCACGAATCGGCTAGGACAGCAGTTCGGTGAGCTCACGCAGGAGGACGGCGATCTCCTCGTCCGTCCCGACCGTGATGCGCAAACAGTCGGCCAACCGACTCCGATCGAAGTAGCGCACCAGCACGCCCCGCTCTTTCAACCCTCTATACAGGGCGCTGGCGGGAGGAGATGCCATCCGACCCAGGACGAAGTTGGCCGCCGATTCCCATACGTGAAATCCCAACTTCTCAAGCCCGGCGGTGAGATCGGTCCTGGTTCCCCGGATGCGGTCGGCATTTGCCCTCATGGTGGCGATATCGTCAAGGGCGGCTTCGGCAGCCACCTGGCTCAACATGCTCAAGTTGTAGTGTTCCTTCACCTTGCCCATTCCGGCGATGAGCGCAGGCGGGCCAAAACAGAACCCGATGCGCATGCCGGCCAGTGAGAACGACTTGGACATGGTGCGGCAGACGACGACGTTGGCGAAGTCTCTTGCCAGGTGAACGGCCCCGCCCGCGGCAAAGTCCACGTAAGCCTCGTCGATGATGAGAACGCCTTCTGTCTCCGCGGCGAGGCGTGCAAGGGACTCGGTGGGGAGGAGCGTGCCAGAGGGGGAATTGGGATTGGCTATCACCGTGACGCGCGCGCCAGCCACCGGGAGATCCGGTGGCATGGAGAAATCTTCGGGGAACGCCACTCTCACCTGGACGGCATCTTGTAACTGAATCAGCTTTTCGTAATATGGATAGGTGGGGTCGGGCACGACCACCCTGTCGCCGGCCCCGGCGAAGCAGCGCAGCGCGACGTTCAGAAGCTCGTCGGATCCGTTGCCCACCAGGATCTGTTCGGGCGGGATCTGAAACAGATCCGCCAGCCTCGTCCGCACGCCCACGGATTGAGAGTCCGGATAGCGTCTCAGCTGCTGACCACAGGCGGCTCGAAGTCGCTCCAAGACCAGCGGTGAGGGCGGAAACGGGTTCTCATTGGTATTGAGTTTGACGAGCTGCCGCTGGCGAGGCTGTTCGCCGGGTACGTACCCCTCCATGCGGGCTATGTGGGGCAGGAAGTAGTCGGGGGAGGAGGAACAGGCCATTGGCATCAGAGTCGGTGGAGAAGGAGCCGGGCAATATAGACCCGCTTCTGAAACCGTGTCAATACGGCACGAGCCAATGCTACCGTCAGTGCCGCGAGAGAGCCGTATGGACGTACCTCTGACCGCCAGAGAGATCGAGCTCATCGAGACCTGGAAGGAAGGCGCGCTCTGGCCGGATGAGGAGAGGGTACTCGGCAAGCTTCGCCGCGCAGCGCAGGCCGGAGAGGCGCCGGGTCTGAGCCGGTTACAGGTGCAGATGATCTACGGTTGGGTAGAGGAGCAGGTCGGCGGGCACTACGGCGGAGGGCAGGTCCTCAATCCCGAGGAACAGATCATCATCAAGAAGCTGGAAGGGGCCATGACAGGGGGCACGGCGAGCGGTCTCGCGGACTAGGCAGGGCATCCGTCACCGGTCGGCCGTCGATGCTCCCGCTGCGCTATGAACCTGTCCGATTACGCTGCTCGGGGCCTCGCCTCCAAAGCAAATATCGGTCAGGCTCGTAATGTGCTGTCGCTGGTATACCTTTCGCGCGCCGATTCATTGGAATGATGGTTGGCCGAATTTGGCAAGTTACTTCTGCGACAGCACACTAGGCTGTTGAGGACAGGTCCGGCTCGTCCCGGAGGACCTGGGTGACCCCTTCCACCGCGGTCAGATTTCTTATTACGGCCTGAAGCTGCTGCGTGTCCCTCACGTCGATCCAGAAGGTCTGTTTGGCCAGGTGGTCGACGGTGGTGGTGGACGTGCTCCGAATGTTGGCCCCGATGTCGCTGATCACTCTGGCGATATCCGACAGGAGGTACTTGCGGTCAGTGCTTCGCACCAGGAGCTGCACTGCGAATGACCGATCCTCCTCCAGGTCCCACTCCACATCCACAAGTCGTTCGGGGTCCTCGGTGATATCGGCGCTGTTGGGACAGTCTGTTCGGTGAATGGAAATGCCCCTACCTCGAGTCATCAGGCCGACGACGGTGTCTCCGGGTATCGGGGTGCAGCACTTCCCGAAATGGATCATCATGTCGTTCATGCCTTGGATCCTGATTCCCCGCCCATCCTTCATGGTGGGGCGTATCCTCCGCTTCGGAGAGTCGGGGATCAGCTGGTTGACGACCCGGGTGACCGACAGGTCGCCGCTGCCGATGCCGGCGTATAGATGCTCGCCGTCGGCCAGCCCCAGCTCCTGGGCGACAGTGTCGAGCAGATCGCTCTCCACCCGCTTGCGGTAGCGCTTCAGCTCACCCTCCAGCATCTGCTGGCCGAGCCGCACGCTGTGTGCGTACCACTCTTCCTTCAACCAGCGTCCGATCGAGTGGCGCGCCTTCGCGGTCTTCACGAAGTCGAGCCACGCCTGGCCAGGATTCTGGTGAGAGGAAGTGACAATCTCGACGGTGTCGCCGCTGCTCAGGGCGGTGCTGAGGGGGACGATCTGGCCATTCATCTTGGCCGTGAGGCAGTGCAGGCCGATGTCGGTGTGAATGGCGAAGGCGAAATCTACCGGGGTAGCTCCCAACGGCAGCTGGTGGAGGTCCCCCATAGGGGTGAAGACGAAGATCTCGTCTTGATAGAGCTCGATTTTTAGATTTTCCATGAACTCGGCCGGGTCTGACTCGTCGCGCTGCCAATCCAGGACCTGGCTCATCCAGTTCATATGGCGATCAAAATCGCCGGATTCGGACCCCTCTCCGCTCTTGTAACGCCAGTGGGCGGCGATCCCAATCTCGGCCGTGTGGTGCATCTCCCTGGTGCGGATCTGCACTTCCACCGACAGTCCCCTGGGGCCGATCACGGAGGTGTGGAGAGACTGGTACATGTTCGTTTTCGGGGTGGCGATGTAATCCTTGAATCTGTCCGGGACCGGATGGTAGAGGGTATGGATGAGGCCCAAGGCGTGGTAGCACTCCCGAACCGAGTTCACGATGATCCGCACCGCTGTCAGATCGTAGATCTCCTCGAAGGGCTTCCCCCTAGAGGCCATCTTGGTGTAGATGCTGTAAAAGTTCTTAGGTCTTCCGGCGATCTCCACGTCGATGGAGTTCCTCTTCAGCTCCGCCAAGATAGGGGCCTTGAATTCCTCGATGTAGGCTTCCCTCTCCCCTCTCTTCATGGCCACTTTGTCGCGGATTTCCGCATACTTCTCGGGGTCGGCGTACTTGAGGCTACGGTCCTCCAGCTCCCAGCGGATTCGCGCCAGGCCCAGGCGGTGGGCGAGTGGGGCGTATACCTCGGTGGTCTCTCTGGCGATCCGCATCTGCTGCTCCTCGTCGACGTGATCGAGGGTGCGCATGTTGTGCAGACGGTCAGCGAATTTCACTAGGATCACGCGGATGTCCTTGACCATGGAGAGGAGCATTTTCCGATAGGTCTCGGCCTGCCGCTTCTCGCGGCTCTCGTACTGAAAGCGCTCTATCTTGGTGACCCCATCAGTGAGGCCGGCGATCTCGGGGCCGAATTCCACGCCGATCTCCTCGATGGTGACGGGGGTATCTTCCAGCACGTCGTGTAACAGGCCGGCGGCGACCGTGGTCGAATCGAGACGCATCTGGGCGAGAATTCGGGCTACCTCAACGCAGTGCTGCATGAAGGGCTCGCCGGACTTGCGGGTTTGGCCTGTGTGACGGGCCGCCGCAAAGTGGTAGGCGCGGGCGATGAGGCCGAGATCGGCCTGCTCGTTTCCCGCAGCCGTCTCGATGAGCAGCATTTGCAGCTGCAGGTGATCGCTGGCCTCTTCCAGTAAGCGGTCCAGACAGTTGGCCTGCTCCGGTGGCTCGGCGGCAAGCGCGCCCGGTGGCGCGGAGTCGGTCCCAGCGGGATGGTCGGTCAGCTGCTTTTCCAAGGCAAAGGCACTCCAAGAACTCGTGGGGTCAGCCGCTTTACTCGAGAGGAAGGCCGGGGGGACGTCCACGATGTCGATCTACGGCATTCCTCAGGAAGGTATTGAGAGTATTTCAATATACTCATTCCATTCGGAGAGAGAAAACGCGAACAGTGACAGTGGGACCAGTGGCGAGGAGTCGGGCACGGAGGCCTGACCAACCGCGACTGGTTGACCCGCGTGAGCGGCGTGAGGGCGGCGTGAGAGGCGGAAGGGCGCGAGCAAGCCTATGCACAGTTGGTAGTGAGGGGAGCCCCGGACTGGGGTGCCGCTGGTCTTCTGTGAATCCTCTGGCTCTCGATCCGTGTGTGCTCCGGAAATCGAAGTCGTCCAACTCGCTGAGGGGGCACTTCGGGATCTGGGACTTCCAGCCCCTTCTCCCTGGCGGGGCTGGAGCTCCTTTATCGGACTGCAGCCTGGAAATGGCGTGGAAAGGCTGCTCTGCAGGTTGTCGAGGGAGGTCCGTCCACTTTCGGGTGAGGCCCGCCCCGGTCGAACGAGCCGCGGGTGGACGCTTCCTCGCCGTCCCCACTGAGGCGCCAGAGGCAGAGACTTCTTTCCCGCAGGTCGCGGCGGGCTTACCTTAGTCGGCCTCCAGCGAGGAATGGTGGGCGCTTTGTGCAGAGGAGCGCGACCAAGTGACCTGCCGCAGGAACTCACCATTGCGGACCGTGGTATGGTTGACCGAATCGCGCTAGCGATCCGTCCACCTCCCTGTGTTCGCAACCTCGGCCGGGTCCAACAACCCGCCTCGGTCGCGCGCCTTGCGATCAACGACAATGGCTCGGCCTCGCCGCCAAGCGAACACACGGACGGGCTCCTAGTGCAGCAGAGCCTCAGAGGGGGTCAAGCGAGAGGAGATTCGAGCTGCGCCAGCTGTGGCAAATACTTACGAAGGCCGACGTGGTTCTCGTCATCGCTGTTACAGCCTGGGCAGGTGCACTGGTGGTGGGAAGCGGCAGTCAGGGCCAGGGGAGGTGGCTGGTGGTGGAAGTGCGGGGATCAGAGAAGGGGTCTCACTCGATGTCGGAGGCCCGGATAATCCGGGTCGAGGGCCCTATCGGGGTTACCGAGATCGAGATTTCTGCTGACGGCGCCCGCGTCGTGCGAGCTCCCTGCCGGAACGAGATCTGTGTCCGGGCCGGGTGGATCCGCCGGACAGGAGAGGTTACTGTGTGCATCCCCAACCGAGTTCTGCTGCGACTGGAAGGCCCTCGGTCCGGCCCTCGACTCGACGGTGTCAGTCGGTGACGGTCAGCGCCAGGGGGGTCACCGGCCTGGGGCTGCTCGCCAGCCTCGCGCTCATCCTGTACGTGCTGGAGTCCGTGGCGCCAAGGCCGCTGCCCTGGATGAAGCTGGGATTGGGCAACGTGGCGGTTCTCATGGCTCTTCTCGTCTTTGGTGCGGCGTCCGCCGCGGCCGTATTCCTGGTAAAGCTCGGCATCGGCGGACTCGTAAGTGGCGGCTTTGCCAGCCCTGCCTTCGCCATCGGTGCCGGGGCGGGCATGGGCAGTCTCGCCGCCATGGCGATAGCCCATCGGCTGACGCCCGGCCTCTTCAGCCCCGTCGGCTTGAGCATTCTGGGCGCCGTGGTCCATCAGCTCTGCCAACTCTCTCTGGCGTTCTTCTACGTGCGGCACGCCGGCCTGTTTTCACTCCTGCCTATCTTTCTCGTCACCGGGCTGCTCAGCGGGACGCTTACGGGGATGCTGGCCTACTGGGCCCTCGAGAAGCTTCGCGCTCTCGGTTGGCATGAGTTGGGGGCAGGAGATGACAATGGAGGACGGAGATGACGATGCCAGCGACGGAGGACGGTGCCATTCATCGCGGTCTGTCTCTCCGCCGGCGGGAGCTGCTGGTGGTATACGTCATGTCATGATGATAACGGCCTCGCGATCCCCACTATGGGTCTATCCGAGTATCTCCTCACCATCATTTCCGGGGGCGTCGCAGTCTACTGGTCATGATCTCCTCGGTGGTCATCCTGCGAAGGCAGTGGGTGGAGAAGGAGGCTCATCTTCCCCATCGTCCAGGTGCTCCTCTCGCTCTTCCTCGGCTCTTTGACGCATTCAGCCACTTCCACCTGGAGCGCCACCTCCAGCATCGGTCGCGCCCCTTCCCGGATGAGGTTCTCCAGATCAGACTTCATTTCGGTCCTGACTATGCCCTCCACCTCAACTGTCGTATATTCTCGCATGAACGTATCCTTTCTACCTCCTTCTCGAGGGAGTTGTGGGTTGATTGGACATAATGTTGATTTACGCAATAAGGATTCGTTCTCTTTCTTCCCCCTTCCATTGCCTATCCACCACTTTCTAATATACCTCACCTGTTATGGTGGCCCCTTCACCCCACGGGATACCCCATAGGGGCGGTATGGCTCATGGACGCCCTGTGGTTCAGCAATATTCCTGGCGTGGTGTTAGAGGTCGTGGTGATGAAATACGGTGGAGCACGCCTATACGGCTGACGGGCCGTTCTTCCTGGGGTTGATCACGGTCCAGTTTATGATTGCGGGGATATGCCCGATAGTCGATTATTTAAGCGGAATGACCGACAACGTGGTATTCTGGATCTGAGCGGTATGTCGAATTCTGAGCGAATTTCCATTCCGGCAGCGAGAGGCAGGCGCGTGTCCACAGCATCGGCTGAAGTAGCCAAGATTGCAAAGTGGCCGGTGGCAGCGGCGGTTCTGTGCCTGACCCAGGCGTCGCTGTGTGCGGCCGAGGTGGGGATGGAGGAGCGCCTACGGCGTCTGGCCCCCGTCAGCAGGGTGAAAGAGACGGTCGAGAGCTTTTCCGGCTTCGGCTCTCGAGTGGCGGGGTATCCCGGCGCCAAGAAGGCTGCTCTCCACGTTCAGCAGTCCTTCACCGAGATCGATCTGGAGAGCATCACCGTCCACAAATACGACGTCTCGATTCCGGTCGAGAAGGGAGGCCACCTGCAGCTCGAGGGTGGCGGGGAGGGAGAGAGGATCCGCCTGTTCGGGCTGTGGCCCAATCTCGTTCGCACCTCCACCTTGCCCGAGGGCGGAATCGAGGGTCAACTCGTCGATGTGGGCAAGGGCGAGTTTTCCGACTTGGACGGCCTCGATCCCGAGGGCGCCATCGCCCTCATGGACTTCAACTCCGGCGACAACTGGCTGAACTGCGCTTACCTGGGGGTGGCAGCCGTCATCTTTGTCGAGCCAGACTCCACCGTCTATCTCGAAGGGGAGCGCAAGTTCCTCACCATGCCGCTTGACCTGCCCCGCTTCTGGGTGTCGAAGGCAGACGGCGAGTTTCTGCGTGTGCGCCTGGCCACTGGCGACTCCCTGCGTGCCCACCTGGAATACCGCATGGACTGGGAGCGGCGACCGGCGTGGAACATCATGGGAGCCATTCCGGGATACGACCCGCTCCTGAGGAACGACACCATTGTCCTGGAGTCGTATTACGACGCCATGTCGGTGGTTCCCGAGCTGGCGCCGGGCGCCGAACAGGCATCGGGGATCACGGCGCTCCTGGAGCTCGCCCGTTATTTCCGCGAGAACCCCCCGGCCCGCACGGTGGTGTTCCTGGCTACCTCCGCCCACCATCTGGGTCTGCGCGGCGTCGACGACTTTATTCAGCGCTACCTCCGGAAGGAGGAACCCTTCATCGACCGGATGCTCATCCGGCGCGTCGTCGAAGCTTCTCTGGCGCAGGGGCTGATCGAGAACGAGGGCGTGATATACCGCCTGGGGGAAAGAGAGTTCTACGGCAAGGAGGGTCTCATTCGAGAGGTCGACCAGGCAGACACCGACCTCGTCAAAGCAGTGTTGGAGTCCGCCATCGAGGCCGGTGAGGGAGAAGGGGGGTTGGAGGAGAGTGGGTCAGGGAGGTGGGCGATCTTCGGCCAGGAGTTCGAAAGCCGTCAGGAGCTGGAGGCCGAGCTGCTGGACGACGAAGATCTCCGGCTCGACTTCTACAGGGCCTGGGTGGATCCCAAGGTGGACTCCCTGGACGTCAAGCTCTTCGTCAGTCTCGATCTGTCGTCGCAGACCGACGAGCTCGGTATCTGGAACAGTAACAGCAGCTTTTACTACAAGCGCTACTTCGCTCCCTTCGGCAAGAATTTCATGAACTACGCGCGGCGGATCAGCCGCGATCTGGGCTACGACTACCGCGATGTGCTCGCCA
>PBRM01000042.1 GCA_002725915.1 Gemmatimonadota bacterium | reverse complement strand
GGTGCGCACCAACACTCTGGGTCCGGACGGTCTCGACGGAGAGCTGGTCTACGGCGGCAACGGCGAGTATTACGACTTCAACGGGTTCCAGGTCGAGGGCAGCGTCATCCTCATGGAGTTCAACACCTGGAAGAACTGGAAGAACGCGGCGGCCCTGGGAGTCGGTGCCATCATCTTCATCGAGCCCGAGGAGACCACCTTGTGGGAGGCCCGGTCCAAGTGGAGCTGGGCCCCCGTAAATGTGCCGCGGTTCTGGCTGGGCCGCCCCCAGGCGCTGGCGCTGAGAGAGCGTCTCCAGTCCGGTGAGAGGATACGGGTCAAGCTGCACGCCCGCATGGACTGGGAGAGCCATGCGACCTGGAATATCTGGGGACTCGTTCCGGGCACGGATCCGGAGCTGACGGACGAGGTCGTGGTCGTGCAGACCTACTACGACGGCGTCTCGGTGGTGCCGAAGGACAATCCGGCTGCCGAGAGCGCGGCGGGGACGGCAGCCGTGCTCGAGCTGGCGCGTTATCTCCGCGATCACCCGCCGGGTCGGACGGTGGCGCTGCTGCTGACCGGCTCGCATTTCCTTGGCTACCAGGGGCTGACCGAGTGGTTCGACAATCACGCCCGCAAGGTCCCCTTCTTCCGCAAGAGGATGCCGCAGCGCTTCATCGCCGATTCCCTCAAGACCGACCGTCTCATCCAGGGGACGGCCGCCCGGGGCCTGTTACCCGACTCGCTGGGCATCCGTCTGCGAGAATCCCCCGACACGGGAGAGCATGTCTTCGAGTCGGTGGACATGGAGAAGCTGCAAGCGCAGCTCAAGCTGAAGCCCTTTCTCAATGCCGATTCCCTGGGGATTCGACTGGAACCCGACAGTCTGGCGATCTCCCTCTTCATCGCCGTCGACCTGTCGAGCAAGAGCGACCAGGTGGGCATTGTCCACAGTGCGCGGCTGGCCGCGCACCGGCGTTTCTTCGTGTCTCTGGGCAGGAGTTTCGCCTCCTACGCCAAAGCCGCTGCTCCTGAGCTGGGGCGGGACCCGAGCGCGCTGGTCAACCTGATCAGCCCCATCAAGGGGCTGTCGTGGGACAGCTACCTCGACCGCGACGTGTTCAAAGAGGACGGGGCGATCGCCGCGAGCATGGGGGTGATGGCGGTGAACCTGGTCACCACGACCGATGCGAGGCTGGGGCTCGACAGTCCCCTGGACACTGCGGACAAGGTGGACTTCGGCAACATCGCCCGCCAGAGCGAGTTCATCAACGCCGTCCTCGACCGCGCTTTCGCGGCACCGGATCTGTTCGGGCCCGACGCCGTGGAAATGCGCCAGAAGCACGACAAGAACATCGTCGATGCACGGGTGGCAATAGACGGCCAGCTGCGCCTGCTGCCGCGCCGCAGCGCCTCGCCGGACGAATGGGTGCCCAACGGTATCGTCGTGGTCATCAACAGCTTCTGGGACGACATGTGGCGGCCCAGTATTCACCTGGCCGACGACGAGGGGAACTACGAGGTCAACGGGCTGCGCAAATGGAAGACGCAGGTGAGGGGGTTTGTCGTCGACGACGAAAACGGAGACATAACCTTCGCCACCGACATGGGGGCCAGGGCACAGGCGATCAATGCCTTTGAGTTGACCCTGACCAAGCCGCTGACGGCGTGGACGACCGTTCTCTTCCCGTGTGAGAGCATGGAGATCCACGAGCGCATCCACGCCCACTTCCATTTCCCCATGGGAAATTTCCACACGAGCATGAAGATACACGACAAGCGCAGCGCTCCGCCGCGCCAGTTCGGCTGGGTCATGGGGGACCACGACGAGCAGATGATGGTCCTCTACGGCATGACCGGGGACTCCCTCCGCCTGGTCGACGACTCCCTCCTGCTGCTCAACAACGAAGGCGCGACGGACGAAATCAGCGGGCAGGGAGTGGGGTTCGATCTGGGGGCGCAGAAGCTGCTCCGGCTCACCAGCCTGCAGTCAGTCCGGGACATGTGGCGCCTGGATGACGTTCGTCTCGAGCGCATGCGGGAATTCGCCATCGAGAACCCTCGTCTTGACGCCCTGCACCAGCAGGCCCGACGCTCGATTGAGCGAGCGGAAAAGGCGGCGGACGATCACGACTGGGGCGGTTACGCCAAATACGTCAGAGAGGCCCTCGGGCTCGAGTACAATGCCTACCCGGGCGTGAGGGGCACGCAGAACGACGTTATCGGAGGGCTCGTCTTCTTCGTCGCCCTGCTGGTGCCGGCGGCCTTCTTCGCCGAGCGACTCCTGTTCGCCGCCGCGGATATCCGCAAGCAACTGGTCTACCTCGGCCTGATCACCCTGGTTATATGGACGATCCTGTCCCAGGTGCACCCCGCCTTTCAACTGGCGCATCCGGTGATCGTCCTGCTCGCACTGATGGTCATGATCATGGCCTTCTTCGTCATGTCCCTCGTGGTCAACCGCTTCAACGGCTTCATGACCCAGCTGCGACAGCGCCAGACCGGCACGGATACGGGGGACCTGAGTCGCTCGGGCACGGCGTATGTCGCCTTCATGCTCGGTATCAGCAATATGCGGCGCAGAGTGCTCAGGACCAACCTGACCCTGGCCACCATCACCATCCTCACCTTTACGGTGCTCTCTTTTACCTCCTTCAAACCGATGATCCAGTTCATCGGATTCGAGAAGGAGTGGAAGCCGCCGTACCGCGGCATCCTCCTGCACGACATTCACTGGTGGTCGTGGGAGCCCACGAACTTCGAGTATCTGTTCTCCCATTTTGGCGAAGCGGGCACGGTGGTTCCGCGGACGTGGATCACACAGGGGTTCGAGGGAGAGGGCTATATCCCCATCCGCAGTGGGGAGTTCGAGGCCAACGCCCTCGGGGTGCTGGGATTCACCGTAGACGAACCCAAGGTAACGGAAATCGACAGGACGCTGAAAGTCGGCTCGTGGTTTACTGACGAGGAGGAGAAGAGTGTCATCCTCGCCGACCACATGGCCCGCGGGCTGGGGGTGTCGGAAGCGGAGGTTGCGCGGGGAACAGGTCCTCAGGTCGCCATCTTCGGCCAGCAATGGCGGGTCATCGGCATCTTCGACTCGCGCCAGTTCGAGGCCAAGTTCGATCTGAACGGCGAGCCAATGACGCCGGCCAAGATGAAGTTCGAGCAGTTCAACCTGCCCGGCATGGACCAACTTCTGTTCATGAGCGACATGTCCTTTGACAACGACATCGACCTGGGTTACGAGCACCTTCCCGCCAGCCGCTTGGCCATCCTCCCCTACCAGAGGCTCGACAGTATGGGGTCTCGGCTGATCTCGGTGGCGGTGGCCTTCGACGAGAAAATAGATATCAAGGAGATCATTCAGAGTTACCTGACCCGAGCGGCGTTCAGGCTTTTCGTGGGCATGCCGGACGAGCATGGGGTGCTGCGGACATTCGCCTACAGCTCGATCGGGGTGACGAGTGTCGAGGGTATCGGGGCGTTGCTGGTGCCCTTTCTGATCGCCGCCCTCATCGTCCTCAACACCATGATGGGTGCGGTGTACGAGCGTTTCCGCGAAATCGGGGTGTACTCGTCGGTGGGCCTTGCCCCGGTTCACATCTCCTTCCTCTTCATCGCCGAAGCCTGTGTGTACGGAGTTCTTGGCGTCACGCTCGGTTACCTGCTGGGGCAGGTGGGGGCAAAGGCACTGTTGGTCATGGACGCCCTTGAGGGGATTTCGCTCAACTACTCCTCCACCTCGGCCATCACCTCAGCCGTGCTGGTAATGCTGGTGGTGCTGCTGTCGACGATCTACCCAGCGCGGGTGGCCGCCCAGCTCGCGGTCCCCGATGTGGTGCGGAGGTGGCAGCTGCCGGATCCGGTGGACGACACCTGGCAGTTCCCCTTTCCCTTTACGATAAACGTCAACGCCGTCGAGAGCCTGTGCGGGTTCCTCTACACCTACCTCACCTCGTACGGGCACGAATCAGTGGGCAAGCTCTATACCGAGAGGACCCGCGTGGTCGTAGAGGAGGTGGAGGAGCAAAGGCAATACGCGGTACAGCTCTTCCTGTGGCTGGCTCCCTTCGACATGGGGGTGAGCCAGTACCTGCAGTTCACCATGGTGCCATCGCAGGAGAACGCGGACATCTACGAGATTGAGCTCTATGTCGAGCGCGTCAGCGGGCCGGTGGCGTTCTGGGAGCGGCTCAACCTCGGTTTTATGCTCGATATGCGCAAGCAGTTCCTGGTGTGGCAGACGCTGAAAACGGACTTCCAGCAGGAGCACACCGACACCTGCCGGAAGGTGGCGGTGAAAATGGCGGAAATGGAGACGGCCTAGCGTGGAGACGCCAATGCGGACGTCGGAGGCAGCCGACAGCGAGGCGGTCTCTGGGAGATCAGTTTGAATACGGATGACTTGAGCTATATACACGGATGGTCTGATTGATGGCAGACGAATCCAGGAACTCCAAACGGGATCGGCAGTACGAGGAGATCAACGAGTATAGGGATCTGCTCGAAACACCGGATCAGTTTGAGGAGGGCTTCACGAAGAAGACAATCATAGGGGTTTTCTTCATCGCCTTCATCATGACGCCGGGTCAGATCTACATGGGCCTCTACGCGGGCATCGGCTTGGGTTCGGCCGCGCAGTGGGTGACTGTTATTCTCTTTCTCGAAATCGCCAAGCGCTCCTTCACCACCCTGCGCCGGCAGGAGATTTTCCTGCTGACCTATGTCGCCTCCCAGCTGATCGCCCGGGCCGACACGGGCACCTTCCAGCAGCTCATCTGGAGGCAGTATTTCGTCGGCTCGCAGGAGGCCCGACAGTTCGGTCTGACGCAGAAGCTGGTGGATCTCAAGTTCATGGGATACGGGTGGTTCTCGCCATCGCCGGACTCGGCGGCCGTCATCGATCGCACGTTCTTCCACGCCGACTGGGCCCTGATTATCCTGTTGATGGTTCTCTCCATCATCGTTGGCAAGATAACGTGGTTTACCTCCGGGTACATCCTCTTTCGCCTGGTGTCGGACCGCGAGCACCTCCCCTTTCCCACCGCGCCCCAGGCGGCCCTGGCCGCCATGGCGCTGGCCGAGGAGAGCGGTTCGGAAGAGGAGACCTGGAAGTGGCCGTGCTTCACCATCGGCGGCGCCATCGGGTTGGTCTTCGGGTTCATCTACGTGGGTATCCCCACCATGACCGAGGTCTTCGCGGGCACAAGGGTCACGATTCTGCCCATCCCCTTCGTTGACCTGACTCCTGTACTCGGGCGTTTTATCGGAGCCACGCCCATCGCCATCAGCTTTGACCTGGGCCCGATTTTCGTCGGGCTCCTGGCCCCGTTCTGGGGCATTATGGGGACGTTCTTCGCCGTCATCTCCTTCATGGTCATCTCTCCTATCCTCCACACCTACGGCTACATGCCGCACTGGCTGCCGGGGATGAGCGCGGTGCAGACGCAGATCCAGGCGGGGGTGGATTTCTGGCAGCCGTTTGGCATGGGGGTAACCCTCACCATCACCGTCATCAGCCTGTGGCAGGTGATCCGGGCGGGACAGCAGTACAAGGAGGACACGGAACACGCGGAGAAGCTGGGCCACGATCCGCGCACCTGCAAACACCCGGACTGCCAGAATCCATCACAGATCCGTGGCTACTGCGTAAAGCATCTGAACCGGGGCGACTTCCCCCTGTGGGTGTGCATCGCCCTGTTCTTCCTTGGCGCGAGCTACCCCATCATCATGGCCAAGACCCTGTTTCCGGTGCTGGTGAGCACGGGAATGCTGCTCTTCATACTCCTCATCGCCTTCGTCTACGCCCCACTCATGTCCTTCGTGTCGGCCAGGCTCGACGGGCTGATCGGCCGGAATATCCAGATACCCCACATGCACCAGGCCACCGTGTTCCTCACCGGCTTCCGCGGCGTGGAGATCTGGTTCATACCACTTGCCGGCGCCGACTTCGGCGGCAATGCCGAGACCTTCCGCATCATCGAGCTCACGGGGATGCGCTTCACCAGTCTACTGAAGGCGGAACTGGTGATGGTGCCCGTTGTCCTGGGAGCCAGCCTCCTTTACTGGGGCTTTCTGTGGAAACTGGCGCCCATTCCCTCCGATGCGTATCCGTACGTCCAGACGTTCTGGCCGCCGCGGGCGTTCAGCGAAGCGGTCCAATACTCGGCTACTCAGTACAGCCTCATGTACCGGGCGGGGGATGATGACGCTGAGGACGATCGAATAGTTCAACCCGGAGAGGTGGTGTGGAGCCCGGCCAATCTCCAGGACGGGAAGCTCTACTACTGGCGGGTGCGGGTGACGGACCAGTTGAATGTGCGCAACCCGGACAAGCGCGTGTACAGCCGGTGGAGTGATTCCGGTCACTTCTACACCGATTTCCGCGACCGGGGGGGAGAGCGAGAAACCCCCGTGCAGCTGACGCTGCGTCCCGACAAGAAGGTGGCCACGCACCTGCCAGAGTTGGTGTTGCTGAGTCCGGAAAATGGAGGCGTCGTAAACGAACCGGAGATCCTGATGGAGGTCCGGATCCCGCCGGAGTGGGACGACCCGGTTGGCACCCTGTCCAACGGCACCGGGATGCTCGCCAAGGTGAACGACGCCACCTACACCGTCGGTGACTTCACCGTCGACATCGACGACACCTCCCTGACCGGCACGGTCGTGGCCGGGGACATTTTCACCGTCGCCGGAGACGCCCAGCAGTACGTGGTCACGGCGGGCGCCACGGCTTCCGGCAACGCTATCGCCGGCATGGCCTTTACCCCGGCCAGCAAGGTCGCATGGGCCGACGACGCCGTCATCACCTTCTTCGGCCGGTTGGAGCTCGTCTTCGAGCTCGACACGGACCCGACCTACCGGGGGGACTTCTACCAGGGCTCGGTGGACATTCCCATGTTCTTCGAGATCTACTGGAGAGACCTCACCTACACCGGTGACGGCCTGGATGACGACCTGGACGGCGCTGTGGACGAGGAGGTCTGGAACCAGAAAGACGACGACGGCGATGGGGAGGTGGACGAGGACCCCCGCCAGCCCCTGGGCGGCGAGAAGTGGCCCATCCTGGTACTGGGTACTGTGTTTTCGATGGTCCTCTATGTAGGTCTAAACTTGTTCGGCATGCCCATGTTCTTCATGTGGGGGTACATTGGCGCCGTCGCCTCGGTGGGGGTGGCCGGGTTCTTCGCCATGTTCACGGAAGTGATTGGAGCCTTCCTCGCCAAGTATTACTTCTGGCCCAAGTACGGCAAGCAGCAGTGGCGCCGCTACGCGATGATAATTGCGGTCGGGTACGGTGTGGGCGTCTCCCTCATCGGCATGGCCTGTTCGGCGCTCCGGATGATCGAAGGCGCGGTCTCGGCCACCACCTTCTGACCCATGTCATTGATATGAAGCTGCGGGATCGGGTGGCGTTGGTCACCGGTGCCTCCGGGGGAATCGGTCAGGCGATCTCGCGGTCGTTGGCCCGAGAGGGCGCGATCGTCGCTGTCCACTATTACCGAGGCGCTGCTGAGGCGCGGGATGTGGTCGCATCGATCCAGGCGGATGGTGGGCGGGCAGAGCTGTTTCAGGCGGATCTGACGGATCCGCCGGAGGTGGAGAGATTGATGGCGGCGCTGATTTCGAAGCTGGGCGGCCTCGACATCCTGGTCAACAACGCCGGCATCACCATCGGCGGCCAGACCATCGCCGATACCGCTGTCGAGGACTGGGCCCGCGTCATGGATGTCAACGCCAACAGCGTGTTCTACACCTGCCGCGCTGCCGTACCCCACCTGCGCCGGCGGGGTGGCGGGAATGTGATCAACATCTCCTCCAACGTCATCAACACCCTGCCAGGCGCAAGCGCCGCTTACGCGGCATCGAAATCAGCCGTCGTCGCGATGACGAAGGTTCTGTCCAAGGAAGAGGCTCGCCACGGAATCCGGGTAAACGCGGTGTCGCCGGGGATGATTGCCGCTGGCATGGGGCTCGGCGCCATGGAGCGCCGCGCTCCCGAGTCGCGCCAGCAGTTTCTCAACACCATTCCCCTGGGTAGGGAGGGCGAGGCGAGCGAGGTAGCCGCTGCCGTCGTCTTCCTGGTGTCGGACGAGGCGAGCTACATCACGGGTCAGAACTTCAATGTAAACGGCGGGGACCGCACCGAGTCCTACCAGTAGGGCGATCCCGCTGCGGAAGCCGATAGGCGATGGTGGAAGGGGAAGGACCTTGTCAACAAAGCCGCGCGGGGATCCAGGACCTGGTGGACGTCCGAGGGCTCAGCGACCTCTCGATCGAGAGATGAAATATATGAGGGCGGCCACGCCAATCAGATACAGCGCTTTCAATTCAAACAGATAGAGAGCGCCGGCGCCGATAATGGCGGCCATGATCCACTTTTCTCTGTCGCTCGTAACTGCCTCCTTCTGTCATGCGTTCCGCTGGTCGAAACTCAGAAGACCAACGGTGGATGTCAAGAAGCGGCGAGGTCTGCTTAGGGCCCGACGGAGAAGCCGGCTCGGTCGTCGACGCTGGCACGGCTCCTGTACACGCGTTTCAGCTGCCATTTTGCCGTCGTCGGCGGCCACTCAATCGAGACCGCCNNCTGCAGGACCGGCCGNNGGCGAGAGTNTCGCTCTTTTGCCGGCCCGGTGCAAGCGTCGGGTCGGGTGTGGGTGATCGCGCTTCGATCCCAATGGTCAGATACTAACAGGTTGACGCAATGAGCGGATTTTCCCCAGAGCGGCGAAGATGGCAACCGTCATAGAAACAACGGACCTCGAGATCCAACGCGAACCCTTTGTGCGGCCCTTCGCTTTTAAGGGTTCGGCTTTCCATGAGAAGTGGAACACCGTGGTGCGGCTTGTAGACGGCGACGGGACGGAGGCGTTCGGGGTGGGGGGACTGGCCGTCCTGTGGTCGGACCCGGAGCTGTTTGCATCCCATACGGAGCTGGGGGGAAACGCCCTGATGGTGGCGGCGCTGGAGTTCGCCCTTCAACAGTGTAGGGGAATCGCCTGGTCATCGCCTCCTGAACTGGCGGCGAAGCTGCTGCCGGAGGTTCANCAATACGCACGCGATATCACCGCCAAGGCCGATCTGCAATTCACCTTTGCGGCCAACGCCCTCGTGGCACTTGACAACGCCGCCTGGGTNCTGCACGCGAGGAGGGGTGGTTTGACCTCGTTCGACGCCATGATGCCGCAGGAGGTGAGCGGGGTGCTGAGATCGCGGCAGGAGCGGGTTATGGTGGTCCCGGCTGTCGGCTACAACCTNCCTGGCGAAGAGTTGCAGCGACTTCTGCGAGAGGGGGCGGCGATACTGAAGATCAAGCTCGGACGACCCGGTAGCGAGCCGGAGATGCTGGCGGCCGACCTGAGGGCGCTGACCCGTGTCCACGCGGCCGCGGCCGCGTGGGAGACTCCGCTTACGGAAAGCGGCAGAGTTCTTTACTATTTAGACGCCAACGGTCGGTACCGGTCTCTGGAGTCGGTCCTCGCTCTGCTCGAGCACGCCGACAGCATCGGTATGCTCGAAAGGGTCGTCCTGCTGGAGGAGCCGTTCACCGATGAAGNGGGGGTGGACGTCGGCGACCTGCCGGTCCGAGTGGCGGCCGACGAAAGCGTGCACACGGTAGAGGATGTGGCCACCAGAGCGCAGCTGGGGTACGGGGCGGTGGCCATCAAGGCCGCCGGCAAGACCCTGTCTCTGGCCCTGGAGATGGCAGCCGCAGCGCTGGAAAGCGGNCTGATCTGCTTTGCCGCCGACAACGCCTGCGTGCCGGTTCTGCTGGAGTGGAACAAGAACGTAGCGGCGCGTCTGCCCGCATTCCCGGGGGTCAGGGGGGGCATCCTGGAATCCAANGGACCCGAGAATTACGGCGGATGGGATCGGATGGTCCAAGACCATCCCTGGGCGGGGGCGAAGTGGCTGGAGGCCGCCGATGGAGCCTACAGGCTTGACGACNACTACTATCACGTGAGCGGTGGGATTCTGCGGGACCCGANCCCCTACTCGAATCTTTTTTCGGCCTCCCAGGGATAGANNCAGGAGGGAGACGCGTGTCGAGGAAGCGCCCCGANCGGAACGAGTACTACATGCGCATAGCCATGGCGGTGCGCTCGAGGGCGGACTGTATCGGCAACCGAGTNGGTGCTGTCCTCATTCTCGACGACCGCATCATCTCCACCGGCTACAACGGCACCCCGGCGCAGATGAGGAACTGCACGGAAGGTGGCTGCCAGCGTTGTCTGAACCGCGACAAATACAGCTCCGGAACGGGCTACGACCTGTGTATCTGCGTTCACGCCGAGCAGAACGCGATCCTGTCGGCGGCCAGGTTCGGCATCGCTACCGAGGGGGCGGTCGTGTTCTCCACCATGCGTCCCTGCTTCGGATGCACCAAGGAGCTCCTCCAGGCCCGCGTCGAGTCGGTCCGCTACCTGCATGAGTGGGNTTACCCCGACGCGGACATGCAAGAGAGCTACCTGGNTCTCCAGTCCCAGTTCTCTGGAGGCGTGGGCCAGATCTCCNTCGAAGATGAAGAGGCCAGCTGGGCCGTTTCCANAATGCGGCCACAGTAGCGGGTGCTGGACGTGATTCCGNCCCTGNGGGTGGTCACCTGAGCGGGCTTACNGGCTATTTTTNTCCGAGAGCTGGGGAGCAGTGNTCAGCCCGCCCCACCCAGGCATCCGTGGGGCGGAAAGAGAAGCGGTAACCTCATGACTGAAAGGTCGCAATGACCGATGCGATAATGGGGGAGATGGTGGAAGAGCTGATGGTGTTCGCCAGGCAGGGCGTCGGGTCTGGCGAGGTCGAGGTCAATCTCCGGTCGGTGATCGCGGACACAGTCGATCAGTGCAAAGGGACATTTGACCGGCCTGGAATTGCCGCTGGCGGCGCGGCGGCAATCGTCCCAAAGCCGTACAAGGTCCAGGATTTGACCAGCGCCATCCGCGAGGCCGTGAGCGGTTAGCGCCGCCTCCCCATGCCCATTCTCTCCCCCGATTACCTGCGCCACAGCGTCTGCTGCAGACTGTTCGCCGCCGCTGGTGCGAGCGAGGAGGAGGCCGACACCGTGGGCGCGCGACTGGTGGAGTCGAATCTTCTGGGCCACGATTCGCACGGGGTGATTCGCATTCCCCAGTACCTCGCCGCCATCGAGGCCGGTGCCGTGCAACCGGGGGCGCCGCTGGAGATCACGCGAGAGACGTCGGCGTCAGCGGTAATCGACGGGCACTGGGGGTTCGGGCAGGTCGTTGCGTCGAAAGCCGCGGCGATAGCGGCAGGGAAGGCGCACAGCGGGGGCGTCGCCGCCGTGACCATCCGCAACGCCTACCACATAGGGCGTCTGGGAAGCTACGTGGAGGAGATAGCCGGCGACGGCCTGCTGGCCATCCTGCTGGCCAACGCGCATGGAACCGGCCCCTGCGTGGTGCCGTGGGGAGGCGCCCGGGGACGACTGGCTACCAGCCCGCTGGCAGTGGGTATCCCTACCACGAGTGACTCGCTCAGGGGCCCGATGGTGCTCGACATGACGACGAGTTCCGTGGCCGAGGGGAAGGTGCGGGTCAAGCGCAACCGCGGCGAGAGGGTCCCCGACGGCTGGCTGCAGGACGCCGAGGGCCGACCTACGAACGATCCCGAATCCCTGTACGGAACGCCGAGAGGGAGCATTCTCCCCTTCGGGGGAAGTGGGGCTGCGCACAGGGGCTATGGCCTCAATGTGGTGGTGGATCTTCTGGCCGGAGCCCTGAGCGGCGCCGGCACCACGGGAACACCGGACGCGCGACATGGAAACGCCGTTTTCCTCATGGTGCTCGATATCTTCCAGTTCATTCCCGCCCACGATTACTACCAGATGGTGGACGGGCTCGTGAGCTTTGTGAAGTCATCGGCTCCAATGGCCGATTTCGAGGAAGTTTTCGTTCCTGGGGAGATCGAGATCAGGGAGAGGGAGAAGAGGGTAGAGCAGGGGATATTCGTGGAAGAGGAGACGTGGCAACAGATCCACGCCTGCGCCGACACTCTGGGGATCAGCCTGGAAGATAGGAGCATATGAAGGACGGTCTCCGCAGCCAAAACCCGGCAAGATCCGGATGATTCGGACGCGGCACGAGCAAGGCGCCGGCTTCATGGCGGCCACCTATGGTCGACTCATCGGGAAAGCCGGCGCGTGCCTGGCCGCCCTGGGCCCGGGCGCAGCTAACCGGGTGACGGCGGCCGGCTACGCAGCTACGGGGGATGCCGATGAATGATGGTCACGGGGCGAAGCCAAGAGGCCAGCAGGGCCAATTCCAGATCATCGACGCCGTCGAGATGATAGAGCAGGCGAGAAACCCCTGCTGATGGTGGGCGTCGGCGCCCACCGCAAGCGAACCTCGCAGATCCTGTCCCGCTTCATCGACGAGCCCGGGAACCGC
>PBRM01000041.1 GCA_002725915.1 Gemmatimonadota bacterium | reverse complement strand
CGGTCTCCGTTGGTGGATCCTGCGCCCGAATCGAGAACGCCTGCCGGCACTCTCCCCCGGATGTCGTCACTGACCCTGAACGAGGCGACACTGAGCTCGACGCCCTCGTATCCGGTCTGCTGGGAGATGTAATCTTCCCTGACGTGCGGGCGCCGGCGGATCAGGGTCAGGCCCAACAGGTCGCGGTAGAACTGGATGGAGCGCTCGAGGTCGCTGACGGTCAAGCCGATGTGATGGATATCGCCGAGCTGCCATTTCGCTGGCTGGGTGTCGTCTGTCATATGCCGTCCTCCGGACGGGCCGCACCTCTCACTTTCTGCGCGTTCGACGACCTCTCTCCATCCTTCGCAGCGTCCCCTCTCTGTTCACCTCCCTATATAGATCGCTGAACCTCCTGGTCCGGTCGTCGCCCACCGGGACCAGGCTGGAGCCGGCTTCGCAGATGGGCAAGGCGTTCCTGGGGTATTCGCTGTGCAGGGTTTCTTTGCTGCAGCTGAAGTAGGTGACCTCGCCGCTGGCTCGGCTGTAGCGATACACGTGCCGCGGTTGGTCCACCCAGGAGTAATCGACGGTGTAGCGCCGTATGGCTGCCCGGTCGACCTGGACACCGAGGCCGGGACGCTCGGGCACGCGGTGGAAGCCGCCGCGCAGCTCGATCGTCGGCTTGATGAGCTGGCTGCGCCAAATGTTCATGCAGGTGATGGCCGGCCACTTGGCCTGGATGCACGCCGCCCCCAGGTGAGCGGCCCAGGTAGTGGTGATGCCGGTGCCCACCAGCTGCAGCCAGAAGGGTTTGTTAGCGGTGTCGCAGATCGTGTTCTGCCGCATGATGTTGCTGGCGCCGGCGCAGACCACGAAGCCGTCGGCGATGTCTTCGGCTAAGGTGGTCATAGGCGGGGGTGATCCGAAGTGCATGGCCACGGGTCGATTGATCCGCTGTCGTATGTGGGCGTTGCCGGCCACATCCCCCTGGGGGATCGGCGACTCGATCATGGCCACCTGTTCGTACTGCTCCAGCGACTTGAGCATCTGCACAGCGTTGGCGGCGTTGTCGAGGGTGCCGTTGAAATCGAGATCGATACGGAACTGTTCGGGCACGACGCGGAGGATGGCGCGGATGGAGGCGTGGAGGTCGTACCAGGTCCGCGCCTTCAGCTTGGCCGACATGTAGCCCTGCTTCACGGCGTCGGCGCACTGGCGGGCCCAGTCCCGCGGCAGCATGTCCATCGCCCACCAGGAGATCGGTGACCAGTTGCGGACCTTCGGTCCCAGGAGGCGGTAGATGGGCACGTTCAGGCTCTTGCCGATCGCGTCGAAGAGGGCGATCTGCACACCGGCGCCGAGCTCGTCCTGCCACAGCAGCGCCCCCGCCTCCTTGCCGACAATCCGGTCTTCGATGTCGCCGGGCACTTTCGACCAGGTGTAGTTGGGGATGGTCTCCCCCCAACCGACGACTCCGTTGTCCATGGTGAGCTTGCAAATCTGGACGATGCGCCAGTGGGGCAGCCAGTACTGCATCTGGCTGTTGGTGTGGGCGGTGAAGGGTACGTCGAGATGGGTGAGCTCTACCTTTGAGATTTTCATAGCTGCGATAACCCAGGAAAGGGAGGAATGCGATGAGCCGTGGTGTTTTTCAGGCTGCGCGGAAACTACCGCGTCCACGACTTGAGATCAAGCGCCTGGCCGTGCGTGCCGGAAGATGGAAGTAGGGTCATGTGGCGATTTCGCGACCCCGTCAGATTGACGGAGGTCCGCTGCGGCAGGATATTTCGGAGGGATGATGAGCCGTCACTCAAGGGCACAGCCCCGAGTTCTGCAGCTCTCGTGAACCAGTGGGAGCAACATGTCTGGCTCTTTCAAGTGCTGAGTCACCCCTGCACATAGATCCTTCGATTTCGCCGAAGGCTTCCTGAACATGCCCGCAAATCGTCTCTCCTGACCGCCTCACCCCCACGACCAATGGAAATCAGAGAGCTCGCCGAACGCATCCTCTTCAGCTCGACGATTGAGGAGAAGCTGGCCAAGGCCGATCAGCTCGAAGACCGCAGGCGAGGCGATCCCATCGCCACTCCCGCGCAGCCCGGTCGGCCGTCGGGGCTCGCCCTGGACGGCTGGCGCAGTCGGGAGCGCGTTAGATTCGCCGAGGTGCGCAAGCTTCACACGGAGAAGGAGCGGGGGCTGGTGCTGCACTTTTTCGCCAATCACGAGCTCCTGGCGTTGGAGTTGATCGCCCTGGCGCTGTTGAAGTTCCCTGAGGCGCCGGCGGAGTTTCGACAGGGCCTGGTCCGCACTCTCGGAGACGAGCAGGATCACCTGGCGCTGTACATGGAGCGGATGGAGGAAGCGGGCGTCGAACTGGGTCAGATTTCGGTGAGCGATTTCTTCTGGCGCAGCATCTCCACGATGGAAACGCCGATGGACTTCGTCACCCGCCTGAGCCTGACGCTCGAGCAGGCCAACCTGGACTACGCTCCACACTACAGCCATCTGTACGAGGAGATCGGAGACGCGGAGACGGCGGCGCTGATGGCGCGTATCTACCGCGACGAGATTCGGCACGTCAGACACGGGCTCAACTGGTTCGACAGCTGGAGGGATCCGGGAGAGTCCGCGTGGTCGGCGTACAAGAACTCCCTGGCGATACCGCTGACCCCGAATCGCGCCAAGGGGATCGGTTTCAACCGCGAGGGACGCAGGCTGGCGGGCCTCCCAGATGACTTTATCACCGAGCTGGAGCTCTACTCTTACTCGAAGGGCAGGTGTCCGGCGGTGTACTGGTTCAATCCGGCCTGCGACTGCTTTGCCGGCCGCGACGGTCTCGGGTTCACGCCGTCGAAACTGGTGAGGGCGATGGCGGCCGATCTATCGTCGGTACCCATGTTTCTGTGCGCGCCGGACGACGCGGTGCTGGTGGCGCGCCGGCCGTCCACGCCGTTCCTGAGCAAGCTGCGGTGGGCGGGCGGTCACGTCATTCCCGAGTTCGTGGAGGTGGGTGACACATCGTCTGCTCCTGCCGTACCCCTGGGGCAAGCGTGGTCCGGCGCCGGATCCGGGCAGGGGAGAAGGGGGGCTGTCGCGGAGGGCGCGATCAGCGGCCGCGGGATCAATCAGCTGCGGCCGTGGGGCTGGAGTCCCGACAGCGTCCGCATGCTGTCACCGCTGTTTCCGTGTCTCCCGGCCGGGGTCGGCGAGGGCGCGGAACAGCGGTGGTGGAACTCAGGGGTACGGCGTCTGTACTCCAAGGCGTGGAGCGTCGAGCTGCTGCGTCGTTTTCTGCGTCAGCGGGAGGGTGATGGTGATTGGCTCTGCGACGAGGGCGTGGTGGGGAGAGTGTGCGGGACGTCGGAGGAGGTGGCGGCGGCCATAGCAGAGATCGGGGCGAGCGGTTTCGATCGGGTCCTGGTTAAGGCGGCCTTCGGGGCAGCCGGACAGAACCAGACGAGGGTGTCGGCGTCGGCGGGACTGGAGGGCGGGGGGGGAGAGAGAGAGAAGAAGCGCCGAGCGGTGGAGCGGCTTCTCAATGAGCAGGGATCTGTGGTGGTCGAGCCGTTGCTGGAAAAACTCCTGGATCTGTCGGCGCAGCTGGAGATCGCCGACAACGGAGAGGCCAAGCTGCTCGGTATCAGCCGTTTCATCACCGATGGCCGCGGGCAGTATCTGGGCTCCTTCGTCCACGGGATGGTGGCCGGGCTGGAGGAGAGGACGCGAAGATTTCTCTACGGCGACGGCCGCGACGGCCGGCGTCTTGGCAGGCTGTTCCAGAGGGTGGCCGACGAGGTGGCCGGGGGCATGCGGGAGAGTGGATTCGCCGGACCGGTGGGGGTGGATGCCCTCGTATACAGGTGCGGCGCCGACCTGCGGGTGAAGCCGGTGGTGGAGGTGAATCCGCGTTTCACCATGGGGCGTGTCGCCCTGGAGCTGGCGCGTCGGGTAAACTCCGCCCGAATCGCGGTGTGGCTGACCCTGAGGGTGGAGGACATGAGAGCGGCGGGCTTCGACGGCGCGGGTGCTTTCGCCGCCGAGATGGAGCGCCGAGCACCCCTGAGCCTTACACCCAGGGATGAGCTGATTTCAGAGGGGGTGTTGTTCACCACCGATCCCGCTCAGGCGACTGCCTTCGCAACCGTGCTGGTCGCGGCCGAGTCGCTGGACCGGTGCAAGGGACTCTTCGAGGGCTTCGAGGGTCGGCTGAGTGAGTGGACCCGGCACTGCTGAGACCGCAGCAGGGCTTGCCGGGGATCCCCGGCTGACGGGTCAATTCGCTTTTCCCTTCATCCATCCATCAGCGCCTGCAAGACATCGGGCAGCCCGGGTCGCCCGGCGATCAGTCCCGTGCCGATGATGCGAGCCTCGAGCATGGCGGTCCCATCGGGAAGGCGCAGGACCTGCTGGTGAAAGAGGAAGCGCAGGCGGCTCTCGCGGCCCAATGACATAAGTACGACAAACCGATCGCCGCTCCGGAGGCTGCCTTTGAAATCCACCTCGCAACGGGTCATTATCAGATCGCATCCGGCCTCGTGCAGGGCGGCGAAGTCGACGCCGCGGCTGCGGAGATACTGATGCCGCGTGTGCTCGAGGTAGTTGAGGTACACGGCATTGTTGACCACCCCCTGCAGGTCGCACTCGTAGTCGCGCACTTCGAACTCGAGCTCGAAGTCGAAGGCATCGGCGGATCAGCCGGCATGCAAAGGGCAATCTCCGTGAACTCCCGCTGGCAGGGATGACCCTCCAGGAAGAGGACGCCGCGGTCGACGCAGATGCTGTAGCCCTTGCCGCGCAGAGGCACGGAGGCCAGGAGCCGGAGGGAGATGTGCTCGCGGATCTCCTCCCTCAGGTCGCCCGTCTGTTCACCCAGGCTCTGTGGAGAGCCTTCGCATTCGATGATCTTCATGGCACTTCTGGGGGCCGGCAGGGGGTTGGTCGCCAGCTTGTTCCAGCGGAGGCCGGCGGTTATCTTGTCCCAATATAAGTGTTCCATAGACAGCGAATCCAGGACATAGCGAATGCCAGAGCGAAAGAAGATCGCCGCCATCATCACTGAATTCCGACCGGGCTCCCACGCCGAAGTGCTAGTGACGAAATTCCTGAAAGGCTTCCCAACCGACGACGGGTTGTTCGCGCCCCGGGTCGATGTCGTCTCCTTCTACCTTGACCAGCTTGCCGACAACGACATCGGCCTGCAGCGCGCCGCCGAGCACGGGGTACCGGTGTATCCCAGCATTGTGAAAGCGCTGACACTGGAAACGGGTGAGCTGGCGGTGGACGGCGTGCTCCTGGTCGGCGAGCACGGCGATTACGCCTGGAACGAGAAAGAGCAGCACCTGTTTCCCCGACAGTATTTCATGGAGCAGATCTGCGGGGTCATGGCTACCAGCGGCAGAGCCGCTCCGGTGTTCAACGACAAGCATCTGTCCTACAGCTGGCGCAACGCGAAGTGGATGTACGACCGCGCCAAGGAGCTGGGCGCACCCTTCATGGCTGGATCCTCCCTGCCAGTGGCCTGGCGATCGCCGTGGCTGGAGCACGAGCTGGACACGCCCATAGAGGAAGCGGTCGCCATCGGCTTTTCGGGGCTGGACATATACGGTTCGCACACGCTGGAGGTGCTGCAGTGCATGGTCGAGCGCCGCGCCGGAGGGGAGACTGGCGTTGAGGCGGTCACCTGTCTGGAAGGCGACGCGGTGTGGCGGGCAGCGGAGGAGGGAATCTGGTCCCGCGAGCTGGCGGAGGCAGCCTGTGGCGCGATCGAGGCCAAGTCCGAGGGCGCGATGGAGGAAAACTGCGAGAATCCCGCCGCCTTCATCGTCGAGTACCGCGACGGGTTTAAGGGGGCCGTGCTGATGCTCAACGGGCACGTCACCAGCCTGGCCTACGCCGCTCGCGTCGGAGCGGGGGGGACATCCGGTAACGGGAGTGCGGGTGAAGGGGGCGGCGGATCCAGCCCGGTAGTGGCGTCGGAGTTCTACTGCCAGGGGCACGGGGGGCAGGACGGCGCCTACGGTCACTTCAGCTATCTGGGCCTCAACGTCGAGGAGATGTTCGTCACCGGGACCCCGTCCTATCCAGTGGAGCGCACGCTGCTGACCAGCGGCGTTCTGGAGGCGGCTCTCGATTCCCGGCACGAGGGCTACAAGCGGCGGGAGACGCCGTGGCTGGAGGTGAGCTACAGGTCATACGAAAAGCTGCCCTGGCGCCCGACCGGACCGCGGCCATCCGGTGTCAGCCTGGATCCGTGGCCGCCCGAAACGGGGGAGGCGACTTCGTGAACCAGGTTGTGCTCACCGGTTTCGCCGACGAGATATCGAACGACGCAGATGAGCAGATCGCCACCCTGCAGAAGACGGGGGTGTCGCACCTGGAGCTTCGCGGCGTGGGTGGTGCGAATGTCCTCGACCTGTCGCCCGCGGCGGTGGCGGTCTTCAAACAGCAGCTGGACGGTGCCGGCATCGGCGTGTCCGCCATCGGCTCTCCCATTGGCAAGGTACAGGTGCGCTCCGACCTGGAAGCGCACTTCGACCGCTTCAGGATCGCGGTAGAGCGCGCACACCAGTTCGGCGCCGGTTACGTCCGCCTGTTCTCCTTCTATCACCAGGGCGAGGAGGCCGACCAGGTCCGCGACCAGGTACTGGCGCAGATGCATCGCATGGTGAAACACGCCGAAGCGGAGGGGGTCGTCCTGCTGCACGAAAACGAGAAGGGAATCTACGGCGATGTCTCCGAGCGCTGCGTCGATCTCCTGCAGTCTGTCGACAACCCCCATCTGAGGGCGGCCTTCGACGGGGCCAATTTCCTCCAGTCGGGCGTCGATTCGGAGCGAGATGCCTGGCCCGCCCTGAAGGGGTATGTAGATTATTTCCACATAAAGGACGTCGAAGCGGAAAGCGGCCGGGTCGTGCCCGCCGGGCGCGGTGACACCGGCCTGGCGGCGATCCTTGGAGATGCGCTGAACCAGGGGTTTCGCGGTTTCCTGTCGGTGGAGCCTCACTTGAATGCCGGCGATCCGGACTTCGGCGGCGACGGGGCGCGGCGTTTTGAGATCGCGGTGGAAGCGCTGCGGCATCTTCTCCAACGGCTGGGAGCAGTGGCGGCGTAGTCTTTGTGCGGCTGCAATAGAGAGGTGGCCTAGGTCTCGTGCGACGCGCAGGCGTCGGGCGGGCGCTGTACTGCTACCTCACAGGCCAGCGGAGCGCGGCGCGGTCGACGAGTGGTGCGACTGGTGCAGAGGAGCGGAAATCCGTTACCGGTCGCCGCCGGTGCATCCCGGCTCGACGCCCGTCCTATGACGGAGGTCCGCTTGCTCAGTCCCCCCCCTTCTCCTGCATCTGCTTGACGAAGGAATTGCCGCCAAAGCTTCCCCTGACAGCGTCAAAATCGCCGGCTTGGTCCTCGGCGGTACCATCGGCGCCGTATCCGAGTCTGGCGACCTCGTCGAACTCCTTCTCCGCATCGGCGAGTACGCGCTTGACGAATGAGGCGGCTGATTTGGCGTGCGCCTTGTCCAGTTCGTCAAAGTCCTCCGGGCTCAGGTCGTCTACAGAGCGCCCGTGGCGGGCCTCGTAGGTGTGGCGGACCCAGGACCACTTGTCCTGCGAGAAGGCATTGCGGTGGGCGTCCTCAAAGGCGGCCAGTACGTCGTCCACCGTCGCGATGCGGCCGTCGACGATGTCGGCTTCCAGCTTCCGAAGGCGCTCTCGGCCGATGAGCAGGCCGCCCAGGTCTGACCACTCGGCGCTGTACACGCCCGTGTCGGCCATGGCAGCGGCAATCGCGTCGACGCCTTGGGTCCTGGCTTTCGAGACGCGATCCAGGATCTCGCTGCGCAGATAGGTGTCGATGCCGTCGGCGTAGTTGCGGGCGCTGCGGCGGAGCATGAGGCGGCGTATGGTGACGCCGTTGTAACGGATCTGCTCCACCTCTCGCGGTGTCTCCTCGTGGAGCCTGGTGAGAGCGGCCTCCCCCTTGATCATCTTCTGCACGGTGTAGGGGCTGTAGACTTCGAAGAGGATCTGGTCCCGCTTCACCGAAGCGGTGCGCCGGTCGCGGTCCGGCCACTTGTCGCCGTCGCGAACGGTACCGACGGTGTACATGTTCATGGCCGGTGTCAGCAAGCTTTGTCCCGACTCCTCGGTAACGTAGGAGAACGGCAGGTCGCCGATGTCGAAGTTGTTGAGGTGCTTGCCGATGATGACGCAGAAGGGGCCCACGACAGTCGGCCAGCGCATGTAGGAGAACGACCCGTTCTTGCTGCCGCGCTGGACGACACCCTGGTGCACGGGGCCGAGCTTGTACATGTGGTTGCTCTGGTTGGTGCCGCTGCCGGCGTTGTAGAAGGAGTAGACCCCGGCAATCAGCAGCGTGCTCTTGTGGTGGGTGACGGTGTAGGGGCCAGCGAAGACGGAACAGGCTTCACCGTGGAAGCCCTCGCAGTTGGCGAAGAACAGGGAGTTTTCGGACGAGAACTGCTTGCCCAGCTGAACCCCCTGGCCGGCGAAGGAGGCCAGCAGCACGACGCCGTCCTCGACGCTGGCGCCCTCGGCGATGATGAAGTCCTGTGCCACTACACCGGCGCCGACTCGAGCAGGCGCTACCTCCTCGCTGAGGATGGTGCCGTTGCGCAGTCGCTGGGCGCCTGAGACAACCGCGGCGGGACCGACGTTGACGTCGATGATCTCGCCCACGTGCGAGATGACGGCGCCGCGCGAAACGCGGCCGATGTCGGATCTGACCGCGGCGACGTGATCGGTCACCATCGCCTGGAGCCGCGCGATCAGCTCCGGGTTGTGCCGGTGCATGGCCAGCAGATAGGCGAACTGGCTGGAAAGCTCGTCAAAGAGAACGACCTCCCGTCCCCCGCCCTCGTTTACGGTCTCCGCTTCGACGCCGTTCCCGAAGGTGGCGCCCGGCCGGGTTGCCATGGTGCCCACATCGACTATGCAGGCGCCCGTCTCGACGACGTAGTTGGCTATGTGGCTGCCGATGTGGGCTATCCGCACGTCGTCCCCGAGCACGCAGTTGACCAGGGTGGCATCGNGGATGCTGGCCGGTAGCTCGACGCCGCCCTCGACCGACACGGTNCCCTGGAGCGAGCCGATGCGGATCTTTCCGGCGAAGTGGGCGTTCTGNACCCGCNGGGGATCGAACCCCTCTCCNACCTGCACCAGAGACCAATCAGCAGCCGTGCAGGCCGAGTTCTCCAGCGNCCGAATTTCCGCATCATGCAAAGGGCGATAAGCGCCCATGACGTCTCTCCCGCCCACNGNGGCACTGAGNCAAGGNGCGGTCGTTTTACGGGCTATCTTCANNAAAAACCTGATTTTACTCTCGGANNAAGAATTTGGGAAAGTAGCCAGATCACAGATGGCCTGTCAAGCCGCACCACGACGCGGGCGCGTGCCGACGGTCTGGGCGGCAGAGCGGATTGGGCAAGGCCAGGCTGGATTCCCGCCCTCCAGTCGCTGGCAGGCACCTTTACAGCACTTTCTCCGTCGTATACATTCTCAATCCCCGCACGGAGTTCCGCTTTGGCTATTCGCAGGCGCCCGCCTCTATTCGCAGGCGCCTGCCTCGCAGCACGCCTAACGACCGGTTTCCAGGCGTATCCCCCAGGGGTTCGAGAGCGATTGGCAATTCCCCAACCTCAGGAGCAAGAATGGCAGCGAATATCAAGGTAGAAGTCTGCGACAGCGCCGAGGCTGTGGCTTCCATGGCGGCAGCCAAGTTCGCCGACCTGGTACGGGCCAAAGCCAATGCTGTCATCGGCCTGGCGACAGGATCGACACCCGAGCAGACCTATGCCGAACTGGCGAAGATGCACCGGCAGCAGGACTTGAGTTTCGCGGCAGTCACCGCTTTCAACCTGGATGAATACTGGGGGCTGGACGGCGACCACGACCAGAGCTATCGACACTTCATGAACAGCAACCTGTTCGACCATATCGATATCCGCCCGTGGAACACGCATGTGCTGAACGGCAAAGCGGTCAATCCGGCGCTGGAGTGCGCCGGCTTCGAGGCTAAGATTCTCTCGGTGGGCGGCATCGACATGTGGCTTCTGGGCATCGGCCCCAATGGGCACATCGCCTTCAATGAGCCGGGCAGCCCGGTTGACAGCCGCACGCGACTGGTCAATCTGACTCAGACCACTATCGACGCCAACAGCGACGGCCGGTTTTTCAAGGATGCCTCGGAAGTGCCGCGCTGCGCCTTGTCGGCCGGCATCGGCACGATTCGGGAAGCCCGCAGCCTGGTGCTGCTGGCGACCGGGTCGAAAAAAGCGGACGCCATCGCCGCGGCGGTGGACGGCCCCTTCTCTCCCGACTGTCCCTCCAGCATGCTTCAGGACCATCCCGACTGCACGTTCATCGTGGACGCGGAAGCGGCTTCAGGTCTGAAGCGGTAGTTGGAGTAAAGCCAAAGGTGGGTTTACTGGTCCGGATCCGCGTGGGGGCGCCCGCCGATCCGCACCGCAATTGAAGATCAATTACTCGATGGAAGGATCACAGCATGGAACGAAATGAGATCGCGGAGAGGGTGAGTAAGGTGATCGCCCAGGTTTTGAAGATGGACGAAGGGCAGATAGCGGAGGAGCACAGTTTCGCCGCTGATCTGGGCGCGGAATCCGTACAGTCGGTGGAGCTCATGGCCGGCTTCGAGGAGGAATTCGAGATCGAGATGGATGAGGACGAGGCCCTCGAGGTGCAGACGGTCAGTGGGGCCATCGACTTCATTGCGATACAGATCGGCTGAGCTGGTCGTTCACCAGAACCTAGATGTCAATCGCGCAACATTACGCCAACACATTGTTGCACATTCACTGTTGAGTCATGGAGTCGCGCCCGCATCGGGTAGCGGCACCGCAAGCGAGGAGGAGGAGCATGGGAGCCCAGATCGGTACCAACGGGCGGGAGCTGATAGAGACGAACGAGCCCAATCTCGTCGAGGACCAGTTCGACTACAGCCTGCCGCCGAAGATCAAATTCGACGGCCCGCTCTACGAGGAGATCGACGGCGAGCTCGTCAAGTTTGACCCGAAGGAAGCGGTCCAGCGCGACCTCGTTATAACCGATACCACCTTTCGCGACGGTCAGCAGGCGCGCCCCCCGTACACGGTGGAACAGCAGGTCAAGCTCTACGATATGCTGGCCAAGCTGGGCGGGCCCAATGGGGTCATCCGCCAGACCGAATTCTTCCTCTACACGGCCAATGACCGCAAGGCATTGGACGAGTGCCGCGATCTCGGCCACCAGTACCCGGAGATCACCTCGTGGATCCGCGCCGACAAGCGTGATTTTCGCCTGGTGAAGGAGGCCGGGGTGAAGGAGACGGGGATGCTGACCTCGTCGTCCGACTACCACATCTTTATGAAGTTGAAGAAGGACCGCAGGAAGGCATTCGATGACTACCTCGAAGTAGTGGAGGCGGCCTGGGAGGCGGACATCCGGCCGCGATGCCACCTGGAGGATGTCACCCGCGCCGACATCGACGGCTTCGTCATGCCCTTCGTGTGCGAGCTGGTGCGGCGTTCCGAGCAGGTGGCGCCGGACATGCACGTGAAGATCCGCCTGTGTGACACCATGGGTTTCGGGATCCCGACACCGGGCGTGGAGCTGCCGCGCTCCATCCCCAAGCTCATCTACCGCATGACCCACGACGCCGGCATGCCGCCCGAATGCCTCGAGTGGCACGGTCACAACGACTTCCACAAAGTGCACGCCAACGGGGCCACGGCCTGGCTCTACGGCTGCAACGCGTTGAATTCGACGCTGTTCGGTTTTGGCGAGCGCACCGGCAACCCCCCGCTCGAGGGAGCGATCATCGAATACATCGGCCTCAAGGGAGACCTCTGCGGCATCGACACCCATATGATTCAGGAGATCGCGGATTACATGACTTCTCTGGGTGTAGACATTCCCCACAACTACCCCTTCGTGGGGCGCGATTTCAACACCACGCGCGCTGGGATTCACGCTGGCGGGCTGCGGGCGGACGAGCGCATCTACAACATCTTCGACACCACTGAGCTGTTTGGCCGGCCTCCTCGGGTGTCGATTACAGACAAGTCGGGCGTCGACGGCGTGACCCTGTGGGTCAATGAGTTTCTCGGTCTCAAAGGGGAGGAGAAGATCGGCAAGATCAAGGTTCACAAGATCGCGCGCTGGGTGATGGATCAGTACGAAGAGCACGGGCGTCTGAGCGCTGTTACGGATGGCGAGCTCGAGGAGCAGGTAAAGGAGCATCTGCCCGACCAGTACGCCAAGCGCTGAAATTTGTCGAGGGCAGGCCGAGGCCGGCAGGGCGAATGCTACGCTCTCTCGCAGCACCTCCAAGCAGGGCCAGGGCCACATGTCTGAAGATTGCCTCCAGCTGACCCCAGTCGAACTGGCCGCTCTCGCGAGTTCGCCCTACGAGCCCAGGTACGCACCTGACGAGAAGATCACGGCGCTGGTGGTGGACAACTTTCCCGCCCTGGGAAAGCTGGCGGCGATGCGGTTCATCGAGTGGGTCCAGGCCAATCCGGGCGGGGTGGTCTCGCTGCCTACGGGGAAGACGCCCGAGCACTTCATCAAGTGGGTGAACCGGATCCTGACGGGGTGGGAGGATCCGCAGGTGCGCTCCGAGCTCGAGCAGAGCGGGGTGGATCCGGGGTGGAAGCCGGACATGGCCAGTCTGCACTTCGTGCAGATAGACGAGTTCTACCCCATCGACCCTACCCAGGACAACAGCTTCTTCTCGTACGTCAACCGGTTCTACATCGACGGGTTCGGCCTCGATCGGAGCAAGGCGCTGCTCATCGACTGCAGGGAGATCGGCCTGAGTCGGGGCCAGGCGCTGGCCTCGGTATGGGGAGAGGGCGCAGTGGATCTCAGTCTGCGCTATCGCGCCCCCACCAGCGTCACAGAACAGAGGCAGAAAGCGGTGCTGGCGGGTGTGGACCAGTGGTGCCAGGAGTTCGAGGACGCCATCCGCGAGCGTGGGGGTATCGGCTTTTTCCTGGGCGGGCTGGGCCCCGACGGCCATATCGGCTTCAACGTGCGGGGATCCGATCATCGCTCTACCACGCGTCTCACCGAGGTGAACTACGAGACTCAGGCGGCGGCTGCCGGCGATCTCGGAGGCATCGAAGTGGCGCGGCAGCGACTGGTGATCACCATCGGTCTGGGGACCATCTCCGGCTCCCGGTCGGCGTGCGTCATCATCATCGCTGCCGGTGAAGCGAAGGCCCGGATCGTAGCCGACGCCATCCAGGAAGCGCCTGGTATCGCCCACCCGGCATCGGCGCTGCACGCCTTGCCCAACGCCCGCTTCTACCTCACCTCGGGAGCGGCCAAGCTCCTGGGCCGGCGCCAGCTGGCGCTGATCGAGCGGGAGGAGTCGGCTGACGACGAGCTGGTGGAGCGGGTGCTGGTGGATCTGGCCGTGAAGCGCAACAAGCGGCTGGTCGATCTCGGCGCCGCCGACATCGCCGATGACGAGGCGGCTACGACGGTGCTGCAACGCGCCGAGGGTGGGCTGGAGCGGCTGAGCGCGATGGTGCGGGATCGCCTCGTGGAGAAGATCGAGCGGGCTATGCAGCCTTTGTCCGACACCCGCTTTCTGCACACCGAGCCCCACCACGACGACCTCATGCTGGGATACCTGCCGCACATCGTCCGCCACGTGCGCAGTCCCAGCAACACGCACTACTTCTCCTGTATGACGGGCGGCTTCACGTCGGTGACGAACCAATTCGTCGTCGGCCATGCGGAGCGGCTGTGTCGGTTTCTGGAGACGGCGGACTTCGCGCGACTGCTGGAAGAGGGGTATTTCGAGCCCGACAACCTCAACGGTCGCAACCGGGACGTCTGGCAGTATCTGGACGGGGTGGCCGCCGCCGACGAGGACATGCGAGACGAGGGCGCGGCACGGCGATTCCTGCGCAACCTGGTGGCGCTCTACGGCGATCGGGATATGGCAAGCCTGCGGGATCGGCTCCGGCTGCTCGACAGGTATTTCGGCAGCCGTTATCCCGGCCAGAAGGATTCGGAGGAGGTCCAGCTGCTCAAGGGGATGTGCCGCGAGTGGGAGGCGGAGTGCCTCTGGGGGTATTTCGGATGGGACTGCTCCAGGGTGCGACACCTGCGACTCGGGTTTTACACCGGAGATGTTTTCACCCAGGAGCCCACGGTGGAGGGAGACGTCGTGCCGGTGCTGGAGCTGCTGGCCGAAGCCAAGCCCGATGTGGTCGGTGTGGCCCTCGATCCGGAGGCGAGCGGGCCCGACACGCACTACAAGGTACTGCAGGCGATCACGGAGGCGCTCAGGCGGTACGAGCAGCAGAGCGGCCGATCGGATATCAGAGTCTGGGGATACCGGAACGTGTGGTACCGATTCCATCCGAGCGAGGCGAATATATTTGTTCCGGTCTCTCTCAACATGCTCGCCGTCATGCAGAACTCATTCGTCAACACCTTCATTTCGCAGAAGGACGCGTCCTTCCCCAGTCCGGAGCACGACGGTCCGTTCTCGGAGCTGGCGCAGCGAGTCCAGGTGGAGCAGTACCAGAAGATCAAGACCTGTCTCGGACGAGAGTGGTTCCAGGAGCACCCGAGTCCCCTCATCCGGGCGACGCGAGGACTGGTGTACCTGAAAGAGCTCAGCCTGGCCGAGTTCTATCAGCGCAGCAGAGAGATGCGGCATGCCGCGGAAAACAGGTGAACACACCAGGAACCAGAGGAGGTAGAAAATGATCAGCGAGAAGATGCAGGAGGCGCTCAACCTTCAGATCAACGAGGAATTCCGTTCGGCCTTCACCTACCTGGCACTGTCGGCGTACTTCGAGTCGGAGGAATTGAGGGGGTGTGCGATCTGGATGCGGGTTCAATATGAAGAAGAGCTCATGCACGGAACCAAAATCTACGACTACATACACGACCGCGACGGCCAGGTGAGTCTCAGTATGGTGGCGGCGCCTGAGTGCGAGCCCCGATCACCGCTCGCCGCTTTCGAGCTGGCCCTCTCCGGCGAACAGGCTTTGACAGCCAAGATCTACAGCCTTGTCGATCTCTGCCACGAAGTACGCGACCACGGCACCCACACCTTTCTCCAGTGGTTTGTCACCGAGCAGGTGGAGGAAGAGGATATCATCCGCGATATTGTCAAAGACCTGAAGCGCATCGGCGACAGCAACGACGGGCTCTTTATGCTCGACCGGGAGCTGAAGCAGCGGCAGCCACAGTCCAACGCGGCCATGCCCGAGTAGGAGGTTCGAGGCCGGCGATTGGGAGATCCGAGCGCGCACCGGCTAGTCATCGACAAATGACGGTTCGAAGGAGGTGGAGCATTGAGCGACAGTGAGTGGCGGACGCACAACCCGGCCGGGAGCAGGCGAGTGGTGGTTACCAAACAGCTGCCGGGAGCGCGCTGGCTGCAGATCCTGACTCAGGCTGATTGCGAGGTGGCGGTCTGCGCCTCGACGGAGATCCTGAGCGCGGAGGAGATCGGCGCGGCGATTGGCGACCGCTGTGCGGGCGCTATCGGGCAGCTGACGGAGCCGTGGGGTGAGGCGTTGTTCGCCACCCTGAAGGCGGCCGGTGGCAGGGCTTACAGCAACTATGCGGTGGGCTACAACAACGTCGACGTAGAGGTGGCGTCGAAACACGGCATCTGTGTGGGGAACACTCCCGGCGTGCTGACGGAGACCACGGCGGAGATGGCTGTGGCGCTGACCTTCGCGGCGGCACGCCGCGTGGCGGAGGCGGACGTCTTCATGCGGGGCGGCGAGTACCGCGGCTGGCTGCCGAAGCTCTTCCTGGGCGAACGGCTGACGGGACGGACGGTCGGGGTGATAGGGGCCGGACGGATAGGCGCTGCCTACGCGCGTATGATGGTCGAGGGATTGAAGATGGACCTGATCTACTTCGACCCGTACCCGAATCAGGCGCTGGAGGAATTCATCGCCGCGTATAGCGTCTTCCTGCAGGGCCGGGGCGAAGGGCCGGTGAGCTGCAGGCGGACCGACAGCGTCGAGGAGGTCCTGCAGACGGCGGATGTGGTGAGCCTGCACCCGGCGCTGGACGAGACCACCCACCACCTCATGAATGCCCAGCGGTTTTCCCTGATGAAGGAGAACGCGATCCTGGTGAACGCCAGTCGAGGCCCAGTTGTCGATGAGGCGGCTCTGGTCGAGCACTGCCGCCAGCACCCCGATTTCCGCGTCGGACTGGACGTATTCGAAGACGAGCCGGAGATGAAGCCGGGGCTGGCGGAGTTGGCCAACGTCGTCATCGTCCCGCACATCGCCTCGGCCACGAGCTGGACCCGGGAGGGGATGGCCATCCTGGCGGCCAGCAATGTAGCGGCGGTTCTGAGCGGGTTCGCGGCATGGGGGGAGAATCAGGAGGTCGAGCCGTTCCTGGGGGATGACCCACCCAAGGCGGCGCCGAGCATCGTCAATGCGGAGGCGGTGGGGATGGCGAGGTACTCAGGGTGAGCAGAACCTCAGTAGACAGGAGCGAAAGAGATTGAGTATGAGATTTGGAATCGTAGGGTGCGGCTCGATCGCCGCCAACTCCTTCGCGCCCAGCCTGGTGAAATCGGCCGAGGCGGAGCTGACCGCGGTGTGCCGGCGGGACCGGGCGAAGGCGGAGGAGTTCGCCGGGCGTTTCAGTGGATGCGCCGCCTATGCGTCGGCCGCCGAACTGGTGACCGACGACAAGGTAGACGCCGTGATCGTGTCGACACCTACCGACACGCACTGCGAGTACACCGTACTCGCGGCCCAGCACGGCAAGCACGTGCTGTGCGAGAAGCCGATGGCGCGGGACGCAGCCGAGAGCCGCGCCATGATCGAGGCCTGTCAACAGGCGGGCGTCAAGCTGGCCGTCGCTTACAGGCGCCGGCTTTTTCCGCAGGTGGTGGCGGCGAAGCAGTTGATCGCTTCGGGTCGCATCGGACGGGTGGTGTGCGTGCGCACGCACTACAGCGGGCTCAGCGGCCTGTCGTCGGGTTCGTGGCAGCAGGAGCCGGGGATTGGCGGCGCGCTCATGGAGATGGCCGTTCACCGCATCGAGGTGCTGCTGAATTTTGCGGGACGGCCGACAACGGTGAGCGCGCTGGTGGAGACGGTGAGTCAGGACTGGGAGGTGGACGACTCGAACGGTCTGCTGCTGCAGTTTGAAGATGGCAAGATCGGCATCCATTCGACTATCCTCACCTCTCCCCCGCGGCACGATGTGGCCCAGGTGGACGGAACCGAGGGGCGCATACTCATCGATCCGCTCGAGTTCCACGTGGGGTCGATCGTCATCGAGGGGGCCGACGGGAGCGAGGAGCACGCGGTGACGCCGCTG
>PBRM01000040.1 GCA_002725915.1 Gemmatimonadota bacterium | reverse complement strand
AGGGCCCGGCGGCCCTGAGCGGAGCCATCGTCGCCGAAACCGCCCAGCGCCTGCGCCAGTCGACAGGACTGGCGCCGACCTCCGGGGACCGACGAGCGGCGATTGAGACGCTCCATCCACTCGCCACCTCGTGGTGCCGTGAGCATATCCGCGCCATGGTCGCAGCCCTGGGGACGGGACAGTTCGGCGGCGACGCCCTTGCCTGCACCCTCGCCGACGCCCTCGCCGAGGCGACTTATCTGGAGCGTCTCAGTCATCTGGCCGTCGAAAGGGCCCTGGTCAACCCGGGCGCCCCGCCACTGCAGATCTCCCCCGTCGCCGACACCAGGCACGCCGAGCGCCTCCTCACCAACTCGCCCACGGTGGCGGTGCTCTTCGACTATCCCCTGGCCATCACCCACGAGCTCTACCCTCTGTGGACGGACGCCTTCGTCTTCGGGCAGTCTGGGGTGGACGGGGAGCCCCCCCTCGAAGTCATCGGTGTCCACGCCTCCTGGCTCGACGTCGACTGCCGCGCTCGGCGGGCGATTACCTACCTGCCCGACGAGGACCTCTTCGTCGAGGCGCCCTGTCACCCCCCCCATGCCTTTGCCGCGGGGCTGCTGCTAGCCCAGTCGCCTTCCTGCCACCGTTTCCTCGCCCAGCGGCTGCGGGAAGCACGGATCCCACACGCCAACGACTGGACCGCGGCCGCAGTCGCGGATGACAAGTGGGAGTGCTACCGGCGCTGGCGCCGCGCCGGTGTGCGAACGCCGCCGACCTGCCTGCTGGAGCGGACCGCTGGCGCCGCCGCCGCGGAGCAGATACGCCGCTTCACAGGATCCCGAAAAGCTGAGGCCGACGCTTTTCCAGGGGGCTGGATCATCCAGCCACGGCACGGCACCGAAGGAAAGGGAGTGTGCTGGGTGACGTCGGACGCCGGCATTGGGGAGCTGGTGGAGGCCTGGGAGGAGATATCGCCAACCGACGATGCCATCTTGCGCGATGCCGTCGGTCAGGTCTGCCTCGGCCCCGCCGATGGCGAGGAGGGAATCCGAAACTTCGACTTGCGCCTTCACGTGGTCGGCGACAGCGGCTGCTACACCTGTGAGAGCGGCTACCTCCTGGTCGCGCCGGTCTCCCGCTCTCCGGTTTCCTCCTCCCCGTCCAGCGGCGGCAGCATGCTCTCGTGGACGCGCCTGCTGGAAGGAGCATTGGTTGCTGGTGGAGAGCGAGGTGACGCCGCTGGTCTGGTGTGGGGATCTGGGGAGCTTGAATCCGCCCGCACCGCGGCAACGGCGGCCGCGGCTGCGATAGGGTCGTTGGCTCTGTGCGGCATCGACGTGAAATTCGACTGGCACCAGGGGGCGTTGGCGCCGACCGTCCTCGATCTCAATCCGCGGCCGGCGGGACTCATGCACTCCGATCTGCTGACCACCGACGGCAGCCACCGAGAAGCGGGCATCGCCGGCGGGCTGTGGCGCCACCTCAGACGCCTGACGGCCGGGTGACCAGCCTTGTTCAACCCCCCTCCTCTGGCTATTTTTACAGTTTCTCACAACCAGCCAACCACCCAGCCCGCTCTGATCCCATCTGAGTTCTCGCGCTGCCGGCAGTCCCTGGCAATCTTATGACCGCATCGCTCCATCCCATTGTAGAAGCAGTCGACATCGAATCGCTCACACCGATGGTGGCCAGTTGCGTGCGGGATGCCCGCCGCGGCAAGATGTCGAGCGCGGCGCGGCAGCTGTTCGTGCGCCATCTGCTGCTCAATCCGCATTTTGTGCAACGCCTGAAGGTCTCCGAGGCCGTGGATCTGCTCTTCGCCGCGGTGTCGGGCGAGGAGGAGTGGATGGAGCTCTTCGGCGCGGCGGTCGAGAGAGAGGTCCCTCAGCTCCTAGTAGACGTCGTCGACGGTCTCTTGGACGTGGGCCACGTCCAGATTCTGCGACTGGCCCCAGGCGATCCGCCGAAGGTGCTGGTAGCGGCGCTCGTGGCCCTGGGAGATTACCTGGAGGGCCTGGAAGACGAATCTGCCCAGCTGCTCAGGGGGATGCGGATAGCGCGGATTCAGGCCGATATCTACGCGCGGCTCGCCAACCCCAGGATATGGCGCCGTCGCAAGATACCCACCTCCCCCATAGACGACAAAACAATTGCCGGGATGAAGGAGAAGAGGGACGTCGCCCAATTGCCGGGGGCCTACGGGGCGCGCATCAACCTGCTGCAACGGCGCGACCTGAGGCACTGCCTGGCCGCGGCGGTGGCGGCTTCTGGCCCGGCGTCAAAGCGCGCCGTGCGTATGAAAGCCGCCGACCACGACAAGACCTTTCGGGTCCGGGCGCCGCTGAGACTGGGAATCTCCAGCGCCAATGCCTCCGACAACCACCTGCGCTCCAAGGAGCAGGGAGGAAAGACGCTGAACGCCGGCATCGACTTGGGGAGCGAAGGGGATGACGCTGCCTCCCCCCCGCTCTCGGTCAGCGTCCGTCGCCTTGCCGAAACGCGACTGGTACTGCGCTCGATGTCCTCCGGCTTCGAAGCGGAGTTCGAAGCCGACAGGCGCGGAGAGGCCGGCGCCCAGAGCGACCTCTTCTTCGCCTACCGCCGCGGCGGCGACGAGTCGCTGCGCATGGTGAAACAGGCCCTCGTCCACACCGGCATCGTCGCCGACCATTCGGCGGACGTCGTGGCGGATGTGAGCGACTTCACCGACGGCGGGGGGCTGGAGATCACCACCACCAGTCGAGTCCAGCAGGGCTCGGGGCTGGGTACCAGCAGCATCCTGGCAGCCGCCATTCTCAAAGTCCTCTACCGGCTTAGCGGCGAGCCGGCCGGAGGCCCGGATGGGGAGTACCCAGCTCTGTACGACCAGAGCGTACTCCTGGAGCAGAGCATCGGGCTGAACTCGGGATGGCAGGACGCGCGCGGAGCCTTTGGCGGCCCCAGCGCTGTCAAGGATTTTTACGCCCCTCCCACCGCCGGGTTGCCGACGCCCGAATTGACCTTCGTGGACGCGGACGAGGAATCGTTCTGTCGCCGTATTGTGCTGTTCGACACCGGTATTTCGCGAGCCGCCACCCGCGGCCTCAATACGGTCCTGGACGCCTACCTTTGCCGGGATCCGGTCAGATACGGAGCCATCCGCGAGTCCCTGGCCATCCATCAGGAGATAGTCAAAGCCGTGACCGAGGGAGACTATGCTGCTCTTGGGCAACTCGCCAGCCGCTACTGGCAGCTGAGATGCATCCTCGACCCGGAAGCCACCAGCGATGCCATCCGTCAGATCTTCGAGGCGCCTGACCTGGCCGAGTTGAGTGAAGGTGGTATGCTCACCGGTGCGGGCGGCGGAGGATTCGCCCTGCTCGTGAGCCGCGAAGACGCCGATGTGGAGTTGAAGAAGCGCCTCGGTCACCTGAGGAAACGCAAGCCCTATGCCCGCAGCGCCGTCGTCGACTACCGCCTGAACCGCAGAGGGCTGCAGCTGGAAGAGCAGTCCGCCTGAGGAGGAGCCAGTTACCGATTCGCAGAAGGAGAGCCAATCGATGTTGATGAAAGACAGTAATGCCTTCGTTACCGGCGTCGCCAATCACCGGAGCATCGCCTGGGCCATCGCCCGGGCACTGGATCGCGAGGGCGCGCGCTTGGCCCTGTCGTATCTGGGGGACAGGGAGAAGGAGGGTATCGAAAAAATCGTCGGCCAGCTGCAGACCCCTCCCCTCCTGGTGCAGTGCGATGTGTCTGACGACGATTCCGTTGGCGCCGCCTTCACCCGAGTCTCGGACGAGCTGGGCCGTCTGGATGCCCTCGTCCACGCTATCGCCTTTGCCAGGCGGGAAGATCTCGATGGACGCTACACCGACACCTCGAGAGACGGCTACCACCTCGCCCTCGATGTTAGCGCCTTCTCGCTCAATTGCCTGGTGCGGGCAGCGGAGTCGCTCATGACCGATGGCGGTGGCATCGTCGCCCTCACCTATCTGGGCAGCGAACGCGTCGTCGCCAACTACAACGTCATGGGCGTGGCCAAGGCCGCCCTGGAATCGGGAATCCGCTACCTGGCCGGCGAACTGGGAGAGCGCGGCATCCGCATCAACGGCCTGTCTGCCGGGCCCATCAAGACGCTCGCCTCGCGCGGCATCAAGGGCTTCAGCACCATGCACAAACTCCACGCCGAGCGCGCGGCGCTGCGACGCAATGTCGATGTCGACGAGGTGGCTGACGCCGCCCTNTTCTTGTGCAGCCGTCTCAGCAGGGGGATGACGGGAGANATNATCTACGTCGACGGCGGCTACCGCATCATGGGNCTGTAGCTGACGCTNAGTTCATTTTGCTGACGCAGGGTAGTTCGGCTCCCGCGACCTATGAAGGAGGCGGCAAGTCGAGAGTGCGGAGAATGCGCAGGCTGTTGGCACCGTCTCTGCCGCCGACCCGGCGCGTGGCCTCGAGGTGTACCTTCAGAAAAGCCGCGTCAGACGGCGTGTCGACGTCGTACCACGGGGGCAGCAGACCCAAGCTGGATGATGAGGCCGCTGCCAGGGTCTGTTCAAACACCCGACCCGTACTCCAGTCGATGCCGGTGAAGACAGCCCTCTCCTCTCCCCTCCCCCGACTCTGGCCGATCAGGTAGTAGCCTCCGTCCGTGCTCGGACCGAGCACGAGATCCCGCTCTCGCAGAAGCTCCAGTCCGCGGTCGATATACGCCGCCGGCAGGGACGGACTGTCCGATCCCACCAGTACCGTTCGTCGCGCCCCCTGCTGAAAGCTCCACTCGACCAGGCCCGCCATTCTCCCACCGAGGTCGGTCTGCGGCTGGGGAACGAAGCGGATCTCGGCAGCTCTCTCCCCAACCAGTCCTCTGATTTCCGTCGCCGCCGTATCGGGTGAATAGGCGATGACCTTGAGCTCTGCCGCTGAAGCCGCCAGAGTCTCGGCGCTGTCGACGAGGAAGGCAGTGTACAGCGCAACACTCTCGTGTTCGCTCAGGTGTGAGCGGAGCCGGGTCTTGACGGAGCCGGAAGCTGGACTCTTCACAAACAGAACAGCGCAAGTACCCAAGATTCTCTCTCCCTCATGACGGTGCCATCGCAACAAGTCCTTCTGAACGATCTCGTCCACTCCGTCCTGTCCCAACTGGATCCTTGATCCTTATGTGGTTCTGGTGCACAGACGAGAGTGCGTCCCCTTCTTGCGAGATCGTCTCTGTTGTCTGCTTCCGTCTGCACCGTTATCTTTTCCGAGTTCAATGTCGGTTAGAGGGAGGTGGCGAATTCACACACAATCTCACTCTCTCTCAGCCCACATAAACCAGCCCTCATCTCATCGAAAAGGATCGCACCGATGGCAGAAGTCCACATCGTTCGCCACAAACCGGGTGCTGTTTTCTGCAGCACCTGCGAAGTTGTGCTCGTGCACGACGACCACCACATCGTCCGCCTGGTGGAACCCAGCGGCAACGTCGGCACCCAGTACCCCAACGACGTGGGCTCCGAGTGGTTCGGGACCATTGAGAATCTGATGGCCGGACTCGCCCTGGGCAAGGCCAGCTGGTCGGACGTGTACAAGACCGATGTCCTGTGGACGACGCCGTCGGCCGACCGCGACGAGTGCGATCGGCGCAAGAACGACTTCAATGCCGTGTACGGCGCCATGCTCTCTCAGGTGACGGGGGGTCCTTCGCGGTCCAACCGCATGGCCCGCTTCACCCACCAGGAGGGGTTTCCCGATCCCGCCGCCCTTTTCGAGGTACAGATTAAGGCCATCTCCGGCGACGTCGAAATCGGCGGCGGTGACATCCGCCATGCCCTCTGGGTCGACCACCAGCCAAGCGGCGCCTCCGTTATGCACAAGAAGGGAGAGGAAACAATAACCTCCCTGGGTCCCGACGTGGCCGCGGAGATGGAGTTCGTGCTCGAGACCCAGTACGCCGAAAAGTTCGCCGCTCAAGGCGTCGACTTCCGCAAACAGACGGTCTTCATGGAGATCCTGGTGGCGGTGGACGATTCGCCGGAACAGACCTGGGAGCGCATCGACACGGTGAGGAAGGTCTTCGAGGATTACTTCGGCGACGAACGGCCCGCGGGACTCATCTACCCCGTCTCTCGCATCCCCAACCTCGACGGTGTGGTCGAGCCCCAGCCCCGCGTCGTGTCCGGCGACGGCGTCGACATCAAGCGCTCCGGTGAACTGGCCGACGGCTTCAGCACCTGGACATCCATTCGCTACGGCGGCATTACCGAAGCGATGGTCAGCGCCGTCGGCGGGGATGATGCAGCCGCCATTCTCGGCACGGTCGACGCCCGAGTGCGCCAGGCTGGCGGTCAGGGACTGAAGGAAGACGGCGTCTTCAACAACGCCTATGTCGTAGCCGGCGGCGATTCAGAGGCCAATCGCGCCTCGCTGGGAGTCTTCAATCCCTCTTTTTCAAAGTATTACGAGGGGTGGGTCCCGGCCGCACGCACCGCCCAGTATGTCGGCGGCATTCAGCAGTCGGAGCACCGTTACGGGGTCTCCAACCGCTCCATCTTCATCGCGGGCGCCTGACCCTAATCCCAAAAGGGTGAGGGCCCCTAAATTGTAGGATATGCGAAAGTTGCACCGGGGAGAGCGTAGCTGCATGCTTCCCGATGGTAGTGACCGGGTGAGCTCGACGCCTAAGCAACAGCTCTTCGACGCGCTGCGGCTGCGGCTGGGGGATTACCTGCAGGTAGAGGAGCTCAGCTCCGACCTGGAGCTGTCAGGTGGGCTGACTCGCGGCCTCCTGGACGAGCTGAGCGCGGATGGCGCCGAGCTGGAGCATCACCCAGGCCTTGGATACAGGCTCGGGGGCATAGCCGATCAGCTCCTCCAAGCGGAGATCCACTACGAGCTCGAGACCCAGACCCTCGGGCGCGACCTCGTGGTCCGCGAGCGGGTGGAGTCCACCAACGACGTGGCCGGAGAGCTGGTCGAAGCCGGCGCTGGGGAAGGTACTCTCGTCGTCGCCGATGTGCAGAGCGCCGGCCGTGGACGGCGGGGTAGGGCCTGGTTCTCGCCGCCCGGAGCGGGTCTGTGGTGCTCCCTCGTCCTGGCCGCGCCGCCGGACGGCCTGGACCCCGGCTTCCTCACCCTCCTGCTGGGAGGGGCCATCGCCCGGGCCATCCGCCTTCACTGCGGTCTCAGGGTACGGCTAAAATGGCCCAACGACCTGGTGGCGAGTCGGCGAGTCGAGGTGGCCGGGCTCTCCGGGTTGAGCGGGGATAGCGGCTGTCGCGAGGAGGGTGCGGCGAATCCGGCGGTGGTGGAACGCAAGCTCGGGGGCATCCTGTGTGAGCTTCACTCCGCGGGCAGAGACAGACAACCTGTTCTGATCGCCGGTTTTGGCATCGATGTCAACCTGACCGCCTTTCCGGTGGAGTTGGCGGCCACAGCTACCTCCATTCTCCTCGAGACGGGAGAGCGGACCAATCGCTGCCTGCTCCTGAAAGAGGTGCTTCGGGAGATCGAGCGGGACTACCTCTGTGCTGCCGCCGGTGGAGGGAACTTGATCCTGCAGCAGACGCTGAAGCTCTCATCGACCCTGGGTCGACGTGTCCTGGTTCGGACGGAGGCGGGACAGCTGGTCGGTGTGGCCGAGGAGATTCGGCCGGACGGGTCGCTCGTCCTTGCCGATGACGGCGGTGAGCGCCACACCGTGCGGACAGGTGATCTGGTCAACCTCCAAGAGGGGGATTGCGTTGCGAGCTGAACTCATAGTCGACGAAATCAAGAGGCAGGGTGTCACCCACATCATCGGCCTGCCCGACAACGGAGCGCGGACGCTGTTCGAGGCCTTGTGGCGCGACCCCGATTTGGAAGTCGTCACGGTCACGAGAGAGGGAGAGGCCTTCACCATCGCCAGCGGGCTGTACCTGGGCGGGAAGCATCCTCTGGTGGTCATTCAGAATACGGGATTCTTTGAGTCGGGAGATGCCTTTCGCGGCATGGCCCACAACATGGGCGTTCCCCTGGTCATGCTTCTCGGCTACCGTGGCTACAAGAGCCTGGCGCCAGGAGCCCCCAGGATAGACACTGCGGCTTCGTTCTTCGAGCCCACCCTCAAAGCCTGGGACATTCCCTACGCGGTGCTAGCGTCCGAGGAGGAGGTGACGGAACAGATCGACGCCGCCTTCCGAACGGCGGCGTCCACTTCCCTCCCCGCCGCTGTCCTGCTGACTGTCGAAACCACCTGATCGGTCACCGATGCAAGCGTAGAAAATCCTTCCGGGCCCCTTTGCATTCCACCTGTTGCCGGGACCAACCCTCGCCATGCTCGATAAGTACACATGTCTCGAAAAACTCGCTGCCCGCCGGAACGAAGAGGTCGTCATCAGCAGCATGAGCGTCGCCATGCCGTGGGAGAGGCTGTCGGATGGCCCCTTCGATCTGGCCCACGTGGACACCGCCATGGGACATGTCGCCGACTTCGCCTACGGTCTCGCCATGGCCCAACCGCAGCGCCGCGTCATCGCCTTGTGCGGCGATGGCAGCACGCTCATGTGTCTGGGTACGCTGGTGACGATAGCGCAGCGTCCGACCGAAAACCTTACCCTCGTCATCACCGAGAACGGCACCTACGAAGTGACCGGCAACCAGCCGGTTCCCGGCGCCGGCGAGGTGGATTTCGCCGCCCTCGCCCGGGCAGCCGGACTCCGCCAGGTCTACACCATCGAGAACGAGGCCGACTTCGAGGACAAACTGCCCCTCCACTTCCAACTCCCTGGTCCCGCCGTGTTCGTGTGGAAGGTCGCCAGGGGGGATGAGCCGGTACCCAAGCCGAATCGGCCGATTCTCGAACGGGCTCGAAGGCTGAAGAGCGCTCTCGCTGGGGCCAGCCCCATAGATAGTTGAGGCGGCGCGCCGAAAACCGGCGGGAATACCGATGGCGCCCGCAGAAGGAGATAGTCGAGTAGATGCCGTTTCCGTCCATGGCACGCTTCAGGCAGCGCTTCGAGGTGAATTCCATCGGCAATGTGGCAGGTGCGGTCAGAGAGCAGCTCGCCGCAGCCGGCCTGAAGGAGGCGATAGCTCCCGGAGCCCGCATAGCGGTAACCGGCGGCAGCCGCGGCATTGACGAGATCGACCTCATAACCCGCACCGTCATCGACTGCATCCGCGAGTGCGGCGGCAAGCCCTTCGTCCTGCCCGCCATGGGCAGTCACGGCGGTGCCACTGCAGAGGGACAGAAAGAGGTGTTGTCCAGCTACGGCATATCCCAGGAGAGCATGGGCGTGCCCGTGGAGGCCACCATGGAGGTCGTTGAGGTAGATACGCTCGACGACGGAACACCGGTCTTCGTCAACCGACTGGCACTGGAAGCGGACGGCATCGTGCTGGTGAATCGCGTCAAGCCGCACACCTCCTTCCGCGGCCCCCACGAGAGTGGCCTGATGAAAATCCTCACCATCGGCCTGGGGTGTCATCGCGGCGCTACCCTCGCCCACTCCCAGGGCGCACAGGGGCTGACGCGCATGGTACCGGGAATCGCCAGGGCGATGATGAAGAAGACGCGGGTCGTCATGGGAGTTGCCATCATCGAGAACGCGTACGAAAAGACCGCCCGTATCGCCTGCATGCCCGGTGTCGAGATCGAACAGCGCGAGCCAGAGCTGTTGGCGGAGGCCCGTCAGGCCATGCCCCGGCTGATGGTCCAGGGGATAGACCTCCTGATCGTGGACGAGATGGGGAAGGACATCAGCGGCACCGGCATGGACACCAACGTCATCGGCCGCATGATGCTGCCAGGCGTCAAGGAGCCGGAAAAGCCCGGAGTGTCTCGCATCGTCGTCCTCGACCTGAGCGAGCGCACCCACGGCAACGCCAACGGCGTCGGCCTGGCCGACATCGTCACCCGCCGGCTCTTCGAGCGCATCGACTTCAAAGCGACCTACGCCAATGCCTTCACCTCCACCTTCCTGAACCGCGCCTACATTCCCGTTGTCATGGAGACCGACCGGGAGGCAGTGGCCGCCGTCCTCGATCTGCTGCGCATGGAGAACCCCGCTGAAGCCCGAGTGGCGCGCATCACCAATACCCTGAAGCTGGAACGCATCCAGATCTCAGAAGCCCTGGTGCGCGAGTTCGGGGGCCACCCCGACCTCGAGCAGGAAAGCGACCTGGAAACGATGGCCTTCTCCGATGCGGGGACGCTGCTGTAAGTTGGTGTCAGGGCGTGGTGGGGGAGGAATGCCGCGTGACCCGGCCGGCCTACAGTCTCAGAAGGCCTTCTTGCGGTATCGCTGGGAGTTGATGCGCAGCTGATCGCGGTACTTGGCCACCGTTCGTCGCGCTAGTCTGAGGCCTTCGTCGCCCAGTCTGTTGGCGATCTCCTGATCGCTCAGTGGATTGGCCTTGTCTTCCTCGTCGATGAGGTCGGAGATGCGTTCCTTGACGCTGCGGGAGGAGACGTCCTGGCCGTCGTCGCGGTGCACCTTGCTGTCGAAGAAATACTTCAGCTCGAAGACGCCTCGAGGGGTCAGCATGTACTTGCCGTTGCTGACCCGGCTGATGGTGGATACGTGCATCTCGACCGCATCCGCCACGTCCTGGAGTACCATGGGCTTCAGATGGCCATCCCCCTTTTCGAACCAGTCCATCTGCGCCCTGACGAGATATTGTGCCACCTTGAGCATGGTCGTGCGCCGCTGGTGGATGGCGTTGATGAGCCAGCGCGCCTCGTTCAGTTTCTTGGAGACGTAGTTGCCGGAATCATCTGTTCCGTTTGCCCTGCCATCTTTCAGTAATTTGACATACTGGGAATTGATACGGAGGGACGGCAGGTTGCCATGGGTCAGACTCACCACCCATTCCTCCCCTGCCTTCTCGACGATGATGTCCGGGGTAACGTAGGGCACGTCGGTATCCAGCGTCAGCAGGCCGGAGGTGTTGCTGGTGCTGATGGTGTGCCCCGGATGAGGCTGCAGCTTCTCGATGAGCTCCAACGCGCCTTTGAGTTCGTCGTTGGAGATCCCCAGCCCTCGAGTTATTCGGGAGAATCGGCGTTTGGTCAGATCCTCCATATGGTTGCGGATGACCTGTAGAGCGAGCTGGCTCTCCTCCTCTCTCTGAGTCAACTGGATCGCCAGACACTCCGCCAGATCCCGGGCGCCGATGCCGGGAGGGTCAAAGGTCTGGATCACCGCCAGCACGCGCTCCACCTCCGCTTCCTCCGTGGCCAGGGCCTCGGCGATCTCGCCCGTCGTGCAGGCGAGATACCCTCGATCGTCGATGTTGCCGATGATGAACTCGGCGATATCCACCGCCTCATCTCGCAGATCGCTCTCGATTACCTGAGTGTTCAGCAGCTCGACCAGAGGGGGCACGGTGGTGATGCGGTTTTCTTGGGGCTCGCGATCCTCCTCCCAGTTGGGGTTGGGGTCGTGCGTGTTGTCGTTGTTGTAGGAATTCTGGTCAAATTGGTCTGCCAGCAGGGAGTCCCAGTTGACCTCCTCGAAGTCTTCGGGGACTGGTTCCTCCTCCTTGATGGTGTCCTCAACCGTTGTCTCCTCCTCCTCGACCTCTGCCTCCGTCTTCTCCTCCGGACTCTCCTCCAGGAGCGGGTTCATCTCCATTTGCTGCACGATCTCCAACTCCAGCTCCAGCGTCGACATCTGCAGCAGCTGCAGAGACTGTATGAGCTGCGGCGCCAACCGCTGCTGGAGACTGAGAGACAGGCCGAAACGGAGCATGAGTCAGATTTCCAGGGTAAGTCGGATGATGGTTAACTGACACTGTCTGAAGAAGTTTGCCTTGCGGAGGGCCCAAGGTACGACATTTGCTTTGACGAAGCAAGGACCACGGACTCGCCGTCACCAATCCATCTGGAACTTCTCTCCGAGGTAGAGCCTTCTGACCTGTTCATTAGAGGTCAGTTCCTGGGCCGTGCCGGCTGTGAGTATGCGGCCGTCCACCATGATATACGCCCGATCGGTGATTTGCAGGGTCTCCCGCACGTTGTGATCGGTAATGAGTATGCTCAGGTTCTCGTTGCGCAGGTCGCCGATGATGGTCTGGATGTCTTCAACCGTGCGCGGATCGATCCCGGTGAAGGGCTCGTCGAGCAGTATGTAGCGGGGCTCGATGGCCAACGCTCGAGCGATCTCCACGCGGCGGGTCTCACCTCCCGACAGGGTGTCGGCTCGCTGTCGCGCCCGCTGCTGGAGATTGAGCTCCTCGAGCAGCTCGTCGACCCGCTCCTGGCGCTGACGTTTTGGCACCCCTCTCGCCTCCAGAACGGCGAGGATGTTTTCCGCCACGCTCAGACCGCGGAAAATGGAGGTCTCCTGGGGGAGATAGCCGATCCCCTTGCGGGCCCGTTGATACATGGGAAGACGGGTGATATCCTCGCCGTCGAGGCTGATTTTCCCGCCGTCGGGCCGCACGAAGCCCACGATGCTGTAGAAGGTCGTGGTCTTGCCCGCCCCGTTGGGGCCCAGCAGGCCGACGATCTCGCCAGGCTCTACCCGGATCCTGACGCCGTCGACAACGCGGCGCTTGCCGTACGACTTCACCAGACCTTCGGCTGCCAGAGCCATCTGTCTACTCCCTCGCCTCGTCATCGGGTCCGCCCACCCGCTCGTTACCCGGGGGAGTGAACGTCCCCTCAATAGATTCGATCACCCGCACCTCCACCACTTCCCCGCCGTGCAGCGGGATCTCCAGGCGCTCTCCCCGCACCGTGTTCATGGTGGCCCCTGCCCGACCGGACCGATCATCTGCCTGCAGAGCGGCGGCCGCTGACGTCTGCCCGGGGGTGGCGGTGTCGCTGGCACTCGGCTCATCGCGGCTGCCTTCAGGGAGCCGGGAGACCACCGTTGCCCCTCCCTCAGCCGTCACCAGCACCATGGTGCCGCGCTCGTCGAAGTTCAGCGACATGGACCGACCCTGAAAGCGGCTGACGCTCCCCGTGTCGGTGTTTCGATAGGTCACATCCGCGTCCCCATCGAGCTGAAGTCGGCTCAGCTTTTCCCGCGAGAGCAGGATGGTCCCTGCGGAAGCCTTTATCCAGCTCGCGCCCGGCCCCCCGGTGCGGATGGTTCCCTCCAGCCCGGCCGGCAGATTGACCGACTCCACTTCTCCTCCCTCACTGAGGTCCAGCTCCATCGAGTCGGCGTAGATGCGGCTCATTCCACCTGGCCCTGGCTTGCCCTGCGCAAACTCCACCTCGTCGACGAATTCGGCCCTTTCCGTGGCGACGTCGAAACCGCCCGCCCGCGCCGTCAGTACGAGGTCGCCCGCTGCCAGAAAGAATCCCCCTGAACCGGAGATGCGCTTGGCCGCCAGATCGAATGACAGCTGGGCCGCCCTCAGGACGAGGGTATCCCCGGAGTCGCGCACCCTGAGCAGAGCGGGAGATCCTCCCAGCCGCACCTCCTCGGCGGCCAGGTCGAAGCTGGCGGTCGACGCAGTGGCGACGCCCCGAAACTCCGGGGCTCTCAGGTCGATGCCACCAGCGGCCTCAAGCCGGTCTTCTCTGCGAAAAAAGACCAGGCTGTCGGCTTGCAGAATGCGCTCGCCGTCTCGAAATAGGGTCCTTGGCGCGGCCCTGAAGGAATCCTCCTCCAGCTGGTAGCGCACTCGGTCGGCTTCGAGGCTGCGAGCTGGGGCCATGGTCAGACGCGCTGGTCGGCCTCGCGCGTTCCAGTATTCCCCGTCCTCGGCGTAGGTCACCTCCGCCGCCGCCAGATGCTCCCCGCCCTCCTCCTCCACCTCAACGGCGCCACGCACTCGCCATTCTCCTCCGTTCAGCTCGTACTCGACCTCATCTGCCCGTACGGATCTCTCGTCATCCTCGATCTCTACGTCTGAAGAAAACAGAATACGTCCGTCGCCCTCGTCAAAGACCGCCTTTAGGCTGCGTATCCTGTTACCTTCGACCCGGGCGGTAACTGTGTCGTAGCGGGCTAACAGCTCCCCCTCCAGCCACTGGCTGGCCTCGCGGCGGGCGCTCAGCTCGAAGTCGTAGGCCTGGTCGCCGAAGTTGGAATCCTTGTCGCCGTTGGTCTCGTCGCCGTCGATCGTCGTCCGCCACTGCACGCGTATGTCCTGCGCCGTCCACCTGTCGAAACGTGGCGCCGTGACCAGGTTGCGGCCGCGCATCGTCCCGGGCGGCAGCACCACGTCGACGATACGGGGAACGACGACAATGTCCTGTTTCCGGTTCCACACGAGGCTGTCACTGCGCGCCACCAGGCTGTCTCCAGCCAGGATGACCACCGAGCCCCCCATCGCCAGTCGGTCTTCCCGCTGTTCGAGCACCATGGAGTCGGCCGTCAATCGCGTCACCACCGCGCCGGAGGAATCGAGGAATGAGATCTCCGCGCCGCTGTCGGCTCGCGTCGTGCGCTCGTCAGTGAAGTCCTGCAGGGAGGGCGCCCGGAGGGTAGCCCAGAACGTTGGGGCCCTCATCTCGATGAGCGCCTCCCACGACTCCCGATCAGCCGGGTGCGATGGCGGAACAACGGGCTGCGGCGCATCCGCCGACAGACCGCAGCCCAGGCCTAAGCCCGCGGCCCAGCAGGCTGTCGCCGCGGCTCGCTTTGCAGCGAGCCGGAGACGCCGAGGCCCTGCACGGCTGCAACGTCGATCAATGCGAAGCCTGGGTGGTTCAGGAAGCGGCCGCCTGCGCACTGGACAAACGCTCCTGCTGATAGGCGAGAGCGGCGTCGACGAATCCGGAAAACAACGGAGCGGGATTGTCCATGCGGGACTTAAATTCCGGATGCGCCTGCGTGGCTATGAAGTAGCGGTGACCGGGAAGCTCGATGAACTCCATGAGCCGGGTGCCGTCTACTCGCCGGTGGTAACCGGAAAAAACCAGTCCCTCCTCTTCGAGGAGCTCCACGAAACGGGGTGATATCTCGTAGCGATGGCGGTGGCGTTCCAGAATCGCCTTGTCGCGAGCGGACATGATCTCTCCCACGCGGAAGGCCTGTTCGGAAATCTGCCGCAGCTGCCCTATGCGCCGTGCGTCCTCCTCCAGCCGGCCCGAGCGCTGGTAGAGATCCAGCACCCGGCTGTCCTTCTTCAGCACCGCCGCGTAGGCACCCAGGCGCATGCTGGCACCGTAGCGGTGGTCCTGGAGCACCTGCTTCTGACTCTCCTGGATGCTGACCACCTGCCAGTCGGGATCGGAGGTGAACTCACCGGACGTGGCGCCCTCGATGCCGGCTACGTTCCTGGCGTACTCGATGACCGCCAGCTGCATGCCGTAGCACAGCCCCAGGTAAGGCACCTCGTTCTCTCGGGCGAAGCGGATCGCAGCGATGACCCCGTCGGCCCCCCCTTCGCCAAACGCTCCGGGAACGATGATACCGCTGAAGTCCGCCAATTCCGAGGGATCCATCTCCCCCCGCTCGAATTTATGTCCGTCGATCCAGGTGATGTTCATCTTGGCATCGGCGGCGACGCCCGCGTGCAAGAGAGACTGGTTGACGGAGAGGTAGGAGTCGGTCAGCTGGAAGTTGCCGATCTCTGCGTATTTCCCCACCATGGCCACCCGCAACTGATTGCTGGGCCCCTTGCTGCGCTTCACCAGCTGCTCCCAACGGGTCCAGTTGGGTCGCTGTTTCGGCTCCAGTCCCAGCTCTACCAGCAGCTTCCGTCCCAGATTCTCCGCCTCGAGCGTGAGTGGAATGTCGTAGATGGTGGCCATGTCCGGGGCGGAGATGATGTTCTCCATCGGCACGTTCGCACCGACGTGGATCTTGCGCTTCCGCACCTCGTCCAACTCGGTCTCGGCGCGGCAGATGATGAAGTCAGGAAAAATGCCGTGCTCCCCTAGCAGGCGGACGGCCTGCTGGGTGGGCTTGGTCTTCATTTCCCCCACGTGCCGAAGCACGGGAAGGTAGGTGATCAGGCAAAAGACGAAGTGCTCCGCCCCGATCTCCCTCTCCATCCCCTTGAGGGCGAACAGGAAGGGCTCGTTCTCGTAGTCTCCCACCGTGCCGCCGATTTCGATCAGGGCGATGTCGAAGCCCTTGACGGCCTCTACGATTCGTCGCTTGATCTCGTCGGTGATGTGCGGGATGGGTTGGACCGTCTGGCCGAGATACTCACCCCCGCGCTCTCGCTCGATGACAGCGTGGTAGATCTGTCCCGTAGTGAGGTTGTTGAGACGCGGCAGATCGATGCCGAGAAAGCGCTCGTAGTTGCCCAGGTCCTGGTCGATCTCGCCGCCGTCGTCGGTGACCCAGACCTCGCCGTGCTCGGTAGGGCGCAGGGTTCCGGCGTCGTAGTTGATGTAGGGATCGATCTTTACGGCAGTGGTACGGTATCCGTATTCGTTAAGGATCTTGCCCATAGAAGCGGTGGTGAGACCTTTCCCCACGCCACTCATCACCCCTCCGGCGACAACGACAAACTTGGGACCGTCGTACGTTCCTGCCAAAGCTATCCTCTTTACTCCTTCCCACCTCCCGGCGCCCTCTTCGGCTGCCAGAGCACACGAGTTTTCGGCGCCGGTCTGCCATCCGGGGCCCGCACAAGAAAAAAGGCGACATTTCTGCTGCCGCCGGATCTCACTCGATTATCCTGGGAACCTTGTAATACCCTTCCACCATTTCCGGAGCCTGGGCGCGCAACTCTTCCACATGGGCAAATTCCTCCGGCTCGTCCTCCCGAAAGGCGTTGGCCACGGGCGCCACATGAGAGGTGGGCTCCACCCCATCGGTGTCGAGGCCGTTGAGCTTCTCCATGTAGTGGAGGATGCTGTTCAACTCCCCGGTGAGCCGCTCCTCTTCATCGGCGGTGAACTCCAGCCGGGCAAGAGCCGCAATGCGCTTGACATCCTCCACCGTAACCGCCATCGATCCTACCTCCTAACCTCTCGCCCGGGAGAACCTATATGGGCTAGATGGCCTCGCGACACGGCGCCCTGGTCCGGGCACAATATGCTCAACCTCTGTAGGTAGCGCAAGCTCTCGGCAGGAAGTCCTTGTTGACGATCTCGCCTTCCATCCAGAATGTGAAAACTGGATCTCAACCGCGGTATCCTGTGGACAGATGAGAGGGCGTCCGCTCTTGCAAGCCGTCCGGGGCCCCGGAGTCTTGCCGACATTGCCGGCGTGATCTATACTCACGAAATGGTCAAGCACAAGGCATTCACCGTTGAAGAAGCCAACGCCATGATTCCCATCCTGGATGCGGTGCTCGACGCTTTGGAGGAAAAAGCCCTTTCGTTGCGGCACGGCCAGGAGAAGCTGCAGATCCTGGACGCCATGTGGGGAGACGCGGTAGCCGCACCCGGCAATCCCGACCACGACGAGTATCGCCGGCATCGCGACCATGCCCGTCGGCTGGTGCGCGAGTTCAGAGATATCGTGCGCTCGGAAATAAAGGGGCGGGGCCTGCGCTTCCCAGCTGGCGGGGTAGAGCACGGCTTGATTGATTTTCCATCCACCTTCAAGGGTCGCTGGATCTATTTATGCTGGCAGCGCGGCGAGAGCCGGGTCTCCCACTGGCACGAGATCGACGCGGGTTTTTCAGGTCGGCAAGAGATCGACACCGAGCACATCGTCTCGATGGGCAAGCTGGACGACCCCGATCTTCTGGATGATTCAGTCCTCGACTACTGAGGACAGAATCCGCGCTGCAGCTTCCCGAGCGTCGCCGAACACCCATTCCGCCGCCACACAGTTCTCCACCACCCGACCCACGACATCGGCACACCTTTCCTCGAAAGCACCCAGATTGAACGAATTGGCCAGCAGTCGCCGAGCCGCTTCCGCAGGTCCGACGGCACTGCACGAGACAGCCGAACCCGGCTGCAGCCGGGGAAACAGCATCGATCCCAGGGCTGACGGCTCGGGACTGTTCTGTGTGTCGATCTCCTTCGGCGAGACGTAGCGGTACTCGGCAAAACGCTTGAACTCTGGCGCCTCCGGTCCTCTCGAGAGATCGGGAAAAAGGGCTTGAGTCTCCGTGTGGAGGATGAGATCGCGGCGAAAAGGTGTGAGTTCCAGACGGACGGGGTCCAGTAGGGCCACCTCGTCGGTGAAAATCCGCGCCCCGAGCCGGGCGAGGGCGACAACGAGAGTGGTTTTGCCAGCGCCGTGGTCGCCGATCAGGACCACGGCTTTCTGACCCGAAACCTGGGCGGCGGCGGCGTGAATCTGCAGGAAGTGGTCGAGACTCCACATGGCCTCCGCTGTCAACGCCCACTCCACATCCTGGAAGAACTCCTGGAGCGCCGGCTGGCTGCAGATCTCTTTCCCTCCGCTCGACATCACAAAACGCCCTTCTGCCCGGACCAGCCGGTAACGCCTGCCCCTTTTGCCGTCGGCGATGCGGGCGCCGCTGTACACGCATTCAGCCAGTTCCCGCAGTTGGCGATCAGTGCCCTGCAGCGAAAACTCGAAATCGGCGATCCGGAACAGACAGGACCACGGTTCAGGACCCATGACCCGCTGGCTCTAGGCGGCTAGCTTCCTGTCTGCGGGGAAATCGGAGCGAAGCTGCTCGAGACCTCGACGACTCTCCACGAAGCAGAGCCTTCCGCATCTGTCGCATCCTCCACGACGCCAGGTACCTGAAAGAAAGCGGCATCGCCACGAGCAAAACGAGAATTGACATTCTCATCTCCCACATAAGGGTTATAACTATTACTTCGACCTTCTCGGGATCGGCGCTCAGGGTGCCGAAAGAGTCTGACTAGCCGTCTAGCGCCATCGTCCTCCAGCTGACGGAGCAGCATGCGCCCCAGACGACGCCCTCGCCTTGTGCCGGCTGCAACCAGGGCGAGCATGAACCTGCAGCTTTCCGAGGCCCCGTAATCCACTATCGCGGCCAGGGCCTTGCCTTTCTCCTCGGGAAGCTGGGCCTCCACGCAGGTCTGATAGGGTCATTTATCGGTCTGTTATCGCGCCCCGAGGGGCTTGGCGGGAGGGTGGCGCATCGGCAGCCAATTTTGCGGCATCCCCGGACTACTGTCAAGCTGCAGACAGAGCGCCGCCAGAGTCCTCTGAAAGGTCTTGACCCGACCCTGTGGATGTAGTATAATTGGCACCAGTTTATACAACGTGTAGTGGCGTCCTTAGCTTCACTCCACTGGATTATGTGGCGGCAGTTGCTGCTGATGCTGTGGTCTCTCCCCCTCCCTTGAGCGCTGCTCTCCGCCAGAGCAAGTTTCAGCGTCCACCCCCGGTTTGCGGCCATCCTTCCGTTGGTCTCCAGCGGATCCGATTCGCGGTGGCGCATATTGCGAGGAAGGAGTACATCGGTGCGGCTATCTGACCTGGAGGTGTTCGGCTTCAAGTCATTCATGCAGAAGGTCCATATTCCCTTTGGTTCCGGCATCACTGTCGTCGTCGGCCCAAACGGCTGCGGCAAGTCCAATATAGTGGAGGCGATCCGTTGGGTCCTCGGCGAACAGAGGGCTAGTGCCGTGCGGAGCCAGCGCATGGAGGAAGTGATATTCGCCGGCACCCGTCAGCGCAAGCAGCAGGGCATGGCCGAGGTGTCGGTCACCATCGACAATTCCGCCCACGACCTCCCCATCGAGTATTCGGAGGTAACCATCACGCGCCGGCTGTTCCGATCCGGCGACAGTGACTACCTCCTGAACAAGGTCCCCTGCCGCCTCCTCGACATCCAGAATCTGCTCATGGACACCGGGCTCGGACCGGGCGCCTACTCGGTGATGGAACAGGGGATGGTCGATGAAATCATCAGCGAGAAGACAGAGAACCGACGGCGCATTCTGGAGGAGGCCGCGGGGATCACCAAGTACAAGGCCCGCCGCCGATCGACGTGGAATAAACTCGAATCTGTCAACGATGATGTCCTGCGGATCCAGGACACGCTTGGCGAACTGAAACGCCACGTCGACTATCTCGGCCGCCAGGTGGGCAAGGCCCGCCGCTACCAGAAGTTGAAGGAGGAGCGGGACGAAAAGGAGATGTCCTTCGGTCGCTACCAGCTGTTCCACATCATCGGCGAACTCAAGCCCATGAAACAGGAGTTCACCCAGCTCACCCGTTCCTGGGAAGGGGGGCTCACAGTCGCCACGGCCCGCGAGGCGGAACTGGAGAAGCGACGCCTGGCGGTCACCGAGGCCGAAAGAGTCCGTCAGGAGATTGGCATGGCGTGGACGCGCTGTGTGGAGGAGGTTCACGAGCGAGATGGCCAGCTCATCTCCGCCAGAGAGCGGCGCGAGGCCAGGGAGCAATTCATCGAGAGGGCGGCGACACAGCTCGATGACAACCTCCGGGGACTCACATCCTCCAGGGAACAGCGCTCGACGACCCGGCGAGAGCTGGAGACGGCTCGGACTGTCCTGGCGGGGTCGGAAGAGCTGTTGCGGGAGCGGGAGTCGGTGGCTGTCGAAGCTGAGAGAGCGTACGAGAGGGGGCGCAGGCAGCAGGAGGATGCGCGTCGACAACTCAGGGAGATCCTGGACGAGAGGGAGAATCTCAGCCGCACGGTGGCGAGACACCTCGCCGAGCAGGAGGCCTTGTCGGCTACGGTCTCGAGGGCGGCCTCTGAGCTCGCCGAATTGCGGGCACAGTCGCGGACCGGGGAGGCGAGGGTACAGGAGTGCGAGCGGGAGTTGGAGCAGCTGCGCTGCCGCGTGGACGGGGTAGGTCGTGACTTTGACGCAGCTCGTGAGAGGAAGGAGGAGGTGCAGGCGAAACTCGACGAGCTCGGGGAGGAGGGTACGCGTCTTCAGCGGACCGTCGAATCCGACCAGGCGCGGCTTCACGTACTCGAAAAAGTGAGATCCGGCTACGAGGGCTACTCCTCCGGTGTCAGGAGTCTGCTGCTGGACTCTCCGTACAAAGACCTCTTCGAAGGCGTTCTGGGGGACCTCATCGAGGTGGAGCCAGGCTATTTCCAGGCCGTGGAGACCGCTCTGGGAAATTCGCTGGAAGCCCTGGTCGCCCGGCGCGACGAAGGGGTTCTAGATGCCATTCAGCACCTTGAGCAGAACACCGGCCGCGCCGGGGTCTTCCCACTTCAGTGGCAGCACCCGCTGGAGGACAGGACCGTAGCGCTGCCGGACATCCCGGGTTTCAGGGGGCCGCTGGCGCAGCACGTACGCTCGAACGACGTCATCGCGCCGCTCGTTGACCGGTTGCTGCACAACACCTTCCTGGTGGATGACATCGCCTCGGCGGTGGAGCTGGCGGGAGGGGAAATCCGCCATGCCCGCTTTGTCTCGCCTGACGGCGAGGGCGTCGATCTGGAATGCGGCTGGGTGTCGGGAGGGAGCCGCGGCCTGGAGGACAGCAGCGTCCTTGGCAGGGGTCGACAGATCGCCGAGATCAGGAGCCGGGTCGCCCATGGAAAGGCCAGACTCACGTTAGTGGAGCTGGCCTCGAGAAGCGCCGCTTCCCGCCGAGACATCCTGACCCGGTACACGGCCGACCTCAACGCCCTAGTGGACGAGCTCGTGAACCAGGAGCGCGAGGGATCGCATAACCTGCAGTCAGCGGCCCTCGAGGTGCAGCGAAGTCGGGAGCGCGTCGATCAGGTGAGCGAACAACACGACGAAGCGCAGCTAGGGCTGGAAAAGCTCCGCGACGGCGCCTCGGGCACAAAGAGAAACCTGGAAGCGGTGGAAGAACAGCTGACTCAGTTGGAGAACCGGATACTAGAGGGAGAGGAAGCGTTACGACTGGCAGCGAGGATCCGCGGAGAGAAGCAGGAGGCTCTTGGCGGCGTCAGGGTTGAAAGTGCCCGAGCTGGAGAGCAGGCCGGCAGCCTGCAGCGGGACGCAGAGCGACTCCAGCTCATTGAGAAGAGCCACGACGACAACATCAATCGACTAGAGAGCGAGATCGAGGAGGCCAGCTCTGACCAGCGGCAGCTGTTGGAGTCGGAGAGCCAGCTAACGGAGGAGATTCGCCAGCTCCACCTGCGTCAGGACGAACTGACCGAGCGCCGCGACGACAGGCAGCGGGAGTGGCAGGAAGAATTGGTGCGGGAACGGGAGCTTCTCGGCGAGATCGGCAAGCTGCAGCGCGAGCTGAGCGCCCAGAAAGACCGCCGGCATCAGTTGGAGCTGCGCATGACCGAGCTTGAGGGAGAGTCTTCTCGACTCCGCCAGCGTCTTCTCGAAGAGCAGGGCGTGGACGTGGAGAGCATGGGACCGGTGTCGGAGGAGGGCTTCGACCCGGAGGCCACTGAGCGCCGTCTGACGGAGTTGCACGATGCCATTCAGCGGCTGGGCGCGGTTCACGTGGGTGTCCTGGAGGAGTACGAGGAGCAGAAGGAACGCTACGATTTCCTCATCCGTCAGCGCGACGACCTCACGGCCGCCTCCGAGGATCTGAGGAAAACACTGCAACTCATCGACCGCA
>PBRM01000039.1 GCA_002725915.1 Gemmatimonadota bacterium | reverse complement strand
TCCACAGCCTCTTGCGCAGTTCTCTCCAGATGCGAGTCCTCTGCCGCCAGCAGGCTCCCGGTACGGCACAAGACGGCGCTTATCTCAGGGTTGTATTGCTCCTTCAGATGTGGGATCAGTTCGAGACGCACCCGGTTGCGAAGATAGGCCCGGTCTCGATTGGACGCATCCTCCCGAAATGGGAGCGATCGCGCGGCCGCGTAAGCAGTGATGTCATCTCTTCCCACGGCCAGGAGGGGCCTCAGGTACCTGCCATCTCGCAGCAGGCGCATGCCCCCCAGACCCCGTGAGCCGCTGCCACGCAGCAGCCTCAACAATACAGTTTCGGCCTGATCATCGGCGTGGTGCCCGAGGGCGATCCTACGGCTGTCGGTGCGGCCCATCACCTCGTCGAGAAATCGATAGCGCAGCTCCCGTGCTGCCATCTCCACAGACAGCTTGCGGATCCTGGCGTGCATGGCCACATCTAGCGACTCGCCGAAGAACGGCAGCCCTCTCGCCGCGGCTGCAGAGGCTGCCGAGCAGGCATCGTCAACTGACTCAAGGCGCAACTGGTGGTCCAGATGGGCGACGTACAGACGCAGATCCAGTTCCCCCTTAAGGCGGTAGAGCACGTCGAGCAGCACAGTGGAATCGATCCCGCCAGAAAGAGCAACGACGACGCCGTCGCCCCGCCGCGGCCCTTCAACTCCGCGCAACACGCCCTCGACACGCCGCACCAGTTCCTCCGGACTCATTTTTCCTCGGGAATCTGGAACAGGTATTCCATGTGATTTCAGGCATCCCCTCTCTTGTCTGCGTGAGACATTATGTCTGCCACTTGGCTAGACCGCGCCAGGGTCCAGACGGCCCCGTATTGGAAATACTCATTGGTGCGGCGGGAACTGGAAAAGGGAACGACTCTCCTATCTCCGCTCAACACGCAATCGGGCCATCGAAAGGTTCAGGAGTTCAGGATCGTCCGCCGCCGGGTCCAGGAAACGGGAGCTGCTGGCCCCCTGTCGGACAGCACCGACATCCCAGCAAAGGCGGACAGAATGCCTCCCCCACGGTCACCAGCGCGCACCCGATAGAAAACACTGAACCCCCTACCAACCCGGAGTCGACAAACGTCGTCCGCCCGGTGGAGAAGGTGGAACCCGGTTCCAGTAAGACGTTGATAGCCCTGATCGGAGATAGCCGAGCGAATAAGGCGTTGACGATGGCGAGCACGTCGATACGACCGATACCGTCGGTCGCCGTCACATTCGTCAGCGCGGCCTTGGTTCCGCTGGAATGGAACGGCTATTCAGCATGTAGTTTGTCTATAAAAAGGGCTTCCTCAACTCGATGCCGACCTCGCGATGCTGTCTCAGCCTCGGCTGGATCACCATTCGATCGGATTTGGAGAGCTTCTGGGCTGTTGGCCGGTGGCGCCTGGTGTGCTCCAGGCGCATGTCTCTGCCGGAGTCCCCAGTCAGCAGCAGGCGTACGCCGCTGATGGCAAGAGCTCCGGCCAGAGCCCAGCTCACCTGGCTCTTCACATCGCGGTTGGTGCTGCGCTGATAAAGTCTGTCTATCTCAACCGGGTCTTTGGCTACCTGATAGGCATCGTAAAAGCCGTCGGCCTCGTCGCGATATTCGAATCCCTTCACGGCGAGGGCAACGCCTCCGCCCAGGGAAGCCAGGCCCAACGCGCGACGCAGGGTGAGGGTTTCTTTGACGCCACCCCAGGAGGCGGTGGTGGACGACAAGGTGAGGCCTGTTAACAGGGCAAAGACGAGGGTGGATTTGGGGGTCGTCAATCTGATGCGCAAATCGGGGAACTCCGTGCAGGTAGGCCACTTACGTCAGTTCGAGGGTTAAGGTTAGCAACAAGGGTGCACTTTGTCAACCAGAGTTGGACGCCTCTGCCGACCCCATTTCCCTGGATCTCCTCACCAGTTGGTCTCAAGTGGTATGGCGGAATTACAGCGATCCAGGCCCTGTCCCGCGAACAAACTGATAGAACAGAGGACACCTGCCAGCCTTGACAAATGAACGTATGTGCAGTATATATCCCGTAGCAACAAGGACGTTTCTGATGATCTGGCGCAACCCCAGCTTGGACGAAGCGTCACCCGGTCGCAGTCCCACCTGCAAGGGAGAGAGAGAGCCGCCATGCGCAAAAAACTGACCGACCGACAGCAGGTGATATACGACTTCATCGCCGGTATCATAAGGAGCCGAGGCGCACCGCCCACGATACGGGAGATCATGGACGAGTTCGGCATTAGCTCCACCAACGGTGTGCGCACAACCCTGGCCGCCCTCGAAAAGAAAGGCCATATCCGCCGCCATCCCCGCCTTTCAAGAGGGATCGAGCTGCTCGACTACGTCGAGCGCGAAACCCTTTCAGATGATGTCCGTCTTATCCCCCTTATCGGCCGGGTGGCGGCTGGCGAGCCCATCCTCGCCAGCCAGAACGTGGAGAGCACCCTGCGGCTGGACGGTTTCCTCGTCCCTGCGACTGGAGAGCTCTTCGCGCTCCGTGTCCACGGGGAGAGCATGAAGGACGCCGGCATACTCGATGGCGACATCGTCCTCGCGCGCCAGCAGGAGTCGGCGGACAGAGGGGAGATCGTCGTCGCCCTCATCGAGGATGAGGCTACCGTAAAACGCTACTACCCCGACCCGCCCCACGGCATCCGCCTCATGCCGGAGAACGATGCTTTCAATCCCATCATCGTCACCGAGGGCAGTGGCGAGTTCCGCATCGCGGGTAAAGTCGTCGGCCTCGTGCGCCAGTTCTGAATTCCCCTTCCGCAAGTCGGCGCCGCCACGCCGCCGACATCTTTCGAGCTGCCGTTGAAGCCGCCGATCCCGGTCGGTGTATCCGAGCCGCCCTTCGGATAGAGGGTGACCAGCTCCGCGTCGGCGAGCGCAGCTACAGTCTTAATCGTTCTCCCTCCATTGTCGTCACGGGTGCGGGCAAGGCCACTCCAGCTATGGCCGCCGCGGTAGAGGAATTGTTGGGCGACCGCATCACAGCCGGCGCCATCAACACCAAGTACGGGCACGCCCTACCGCTCCGCCGCATCAACACCACCGAGTGCGGGCACCCCATTCCCGACGAGTCCGGTGTCAAAGGCACGCGGCGGATGCTCCGACTTCTGCAGGACCTGGATGAGGAGTCCCTCGTCATCTGTCTATTCTCAGGCGGCGGCTCCGCCCTCATGCCCGCTCCCGGACACGAAGTCACCCTCGCCGAGAAACAGCGGGTGACCCAGCTGCTCCTGGAGTGCGGAGCTTCTATCGACGAAATCAATGCGGTGCGCAAGCACCTGTCCACGGTCAAGGGCGGCCTCCTGGCGCGACACGCGCAGCCCGCCACGGTCATCTCTCTACTCATGTCCGACGTCATCGGAGACCGACTCGACACCATCGCCTCGGGGCCGACCTACCCGGACGCCACGCGCTTCGAGGACTGCCTCGAGATCGCCGATCGGTTCGGTCTGCGCGCCCGGCTGCCCACGGCGATCAATGCCCACCTGGCCGCGGGCGCCCGCGGCGAAGCCGAGGAGACGCCGGTCGCGGGCGACCCTTGCTTCCGCGGCATCCTGAATCACATCGTGGGCAACAATGCCATGGCCCTGAAAGCGGCCGCGGAGAGAGCTCGGGAGCTGGGATACGAGCCTCTCATCCTCTCTTCCCGCATTGCCGGCGACACGGGCGAAGCCGCCCGCCTCCACCTGGCTATCGCCGAGGAAGTCGTGCTCACCGGTCAGCCGATTGCACCGCCGGCCTGTCTGATCAGCGGGGGAGAGACCACCGTTGTCGTCACCGGCTCGGGAAAGGGGGGACGCAATCAGGAGTTTGCCCTGGCGGGCGCCACCTACCTGGCCGACAGCGATCGCATCACTCTCCTGAGCGCAGGCACGGACGGCACCGACGGCCCCACCGATGCGGCGGGGGCCATCAGCGACGGCGACACCATCGAGCGGGCTCGAGCTCTCGGCCTGGACGCGGCCAGACACCTGACCGCCAACGACTCCTACTCCTTCTTCAGCGCTCTTGACGACCTCGTCATGACGGGTCCCACCGGGACCAACGTGATGGACCTCCGCCTCCTCCTGGTGTCGTGAGGGGTGTGCGGCAGAGGTCGGACTAAGAGCCCCTCCCTCTCGACATGGCGCTTTGCCGGGAACAGCGCGGCGGTTCGGGCGTGATAGTCGGCATCGCCTCCGACCTGCTCCGCGGCATTTCCCCGACCTCACTCGCTCCCGTCGCAGGGCGATCCAGCCGGGTCACAGCCAGGCGGTGCGGCCGAGCGGACTTTTGACATAGAGCCAGAGACATTATATTCATCGCCATGGTTTCCCGCGGAACGAAGACTCGTGCCATCTGCTGCAACCCGGCCGCATTGATCGTCCTGGTACTTGCCGCTCTGCCCTCGTCCACAATCGCGGCCACCGGGTTCGCCGGCGAGTTCCTCGCCGTCGGAGCCGGTGCCCGGGCCATGGCTCTGGGAAACGCCTATGTTGCCCTGGTGGACGACGCCACCGCCGGTTACTGGAATTCCGCGGCCCTATCCGACGTACAGGCAAACACCGCCTACCTGATGCACGCCGATCGGTTTTCCGGTCTGCTGAACCAGGACTTTGTCGCTGTGGCGTTACCGGGATTTTCCCTCCTGCACGGCTTCTCCGCGAGCCTGCTGCGGCTTGGTGTGGAGGACATCGAGTTTACCGCCCTCCAGGATCCGTCCGCCGCCCTGGGACCGGACAATCGACCGGTTGTGTCCTCGACAGAAACCAGCGCCGATTACGCCCTCTACTTGTCGGGAGGGCGGAGGCTCGGCGAGCGCCTCGACATTGGCGTCAGCTTGAAGGGGATCTACCGAACGGTGAGCTCCTTCAGCGCCTACGGTTTTGGCGCCGATGTGGGCCTCCGCTATCGCCTCGCCACCGGGATCACTCTGGCTGCCAATCTCCGCGACATCACCACCACTCCCATCATCTGGAACACTGATACCACCGATCGCATCCGACCCTCGGTCAACCTGGGCGTCGCCGTGACCCACACCGTGGCGGGTGGGCGCACCAGTCTCGCTATCGGTTCCCGAGCCGGAGGCAACGCCAAGGATCAGTCGGGCGCCGAGCTGATCAACGTCGGCATCGAATACGAGTATCAGCGGCTGGCGTTGCGCGCCGGGCTCGAAGACGATCGGCAGGCCTTTGGAATCGGACTGCGCCCCCACGATCGGCTCCAACTGGATGTCGCTTTCCTCCAGCACGATGAGCTCGAGGACTCCTATCTCTTCTCTGCCTCCCTCGAATTCTGACCTGCCTCCCACGGCTGCATCATCTGCTGGTGTACGCCAGCTCCGCTGCGGCTACATCGCCCTCGTAGGCCGACCCAACGCCGGCAAGTCCACCCTGTTCAATGCGCTCCTGGGGCAGCGGCTGTCCATTGTCACCGCCAAGCCCCAGACGACCCGCAGCCGCATCGTCGGTATACTTACGCGCCTCGACAGTCAGATGATTTTTCTGGACACGCCGGGCCTCCTGGAGCCCAGCTACCGGCTCCACGAGGCCATGGCCCACCAGATAGAGCGCTCGGCTCGGGAGGCGGATGTCGTCCTCCTCCTGGTGGACGCCACCAGACTGGACGACCGCCCCGACCTCATCCGCCGCTTTCTCTCCTCTCCCCTCAAGGGTCAGGTGGTAGTGGCCGTCAACAAGGTGGACCGACTGGACAATTCCGCCGAGATGGAGAAGGTCCGCACCCGCGTCGCCCGCTCCCTGAGTCTTCAGACGGTGATGTGCATTTCCGCCCTGGAGGGTTATCAGCTCGACAGCATGATGGCGGAGTTGGAATCCCACCTGCCGCGGGGGTCGCAGCTCTATCCCGATGAAATGGTGGCCGAGCAACCGGAGCGTTTCTTCACCGCCGAGTTGATACGCGAGGCAGCCTTCAATCAGCTGGTCGACGAGTTGCCCTACTCTATCGAAGTGGTAATCGAGGAATTTCGCCAAGGCAACGGCGCCGACAGCGACGACTCAACCGCTGCTGGGGAGGAGAAAGACGCCCCGAGGGGCAAGGCGTACATAGCCGCCACCATCTATGTGGAGCGCGACAGTCAGATGGGGATCGTCATCGGCCGTAAGGGCAGCCGGTTGCGATCCATCGGGCGTCAGGCTCGCCTGCAGATCGAGGCCCTGCTCGAGCAAGAGGTGTATCTCGACCTGAGAGTGAAGACCCGTCTCGACTGGCGAAACCGGGCTCGGGACCTCAGGGAATTCGGCTACGAATGAGGCTTCACTCGTCGCCTTCACTCAAGCTGGATCGCCAGCAGGCCGGGATGCGCAGGATGCCGGGAACGCGGCGGCTAAGAATCAAGATCGGAAGATGAGGAAGGCCCCTTGACATGAAAATACTCGTCGTGGGAAAGGGGGGTAGNGAGCANGCNCTCGTCTGGAAGATCGCCCGCAGTCCTCGTGTTCGNAAGATCTACGCCGCCCCGGGCAGCCCCGGGATAGCCTCCCTCGCCCACTGCCTGCCGGACATGAGGCTCGACAAGCCGGTGTCCGACCTGGACGGACTCACCGCCGAAATCGAGCGACTGCGTTGCTTCGCCCTGGAGGAGGGCATCGACCTGACCGTTGTCGGGCCGGAGGACTGCCTGGCCGCCGGTCTTGTCGATAGTTTCCGGGAGGCGGACCTGCGCATCGTTGGACCCACCGCCGAGGCGGCGCGGCTGGAGAGCGACAAGGTCTTTTCCAAAGAGCTCATGGCTCGAATCGGCGTGCCCACCGCCGAGCACCGCGCCTTCACCAGCCGCGAAGCCGCCGTGGACTACATCCGCGACAGGGGTGCACCAATCGTGATCAAGGCTTCCGGCCTGGCCGCGGGCAAGGGGGTGGTGGTCGCCCGCTCTGAGGAGGAAGCCCTGACGGCGGTCGGCCAGATGATGGAGGGCCGCGTCTTCGGCGAGGCCGGAGCAGAGGTGGTGGTGGAGGAGTTCATGACGGGAGAGGAGGCCTCCCTGTTTGCCCTGACAGATGGCGAGGAGTTTCTGACACTCGTTCCCGCCCAGGACCACAAGGCCATCGGCGAGGGAGATGTGGGGCCCAACACGGGGGGCATGGGCGCGTACGCCCCGGCTCCGGTGATGACGCCGGACCTGGTGGCCGAAGCCGAAGACCTGGTCATCCAACCCGTGCTGGCGGAGATGCGCCGTCTCGGGAGCCCCTTTCAGGGCGTCCTGTATTGTGGCCTGATGATGACGGCCAGCGGACCGCAGGTGGTGGAGTTCAACTGCCGCTTCGGCGACCCGGAGGCCCAGGTAGTCCTGCCCCTGATGGAGGCGGATATCGTCGATGTAATGGAAGCTGTCGTGGACGGGAAAATCGGTCAGCTGAAAGCGGCGTTGCCGACTCCGTCCGCCAATGCCGCTGCCGTATGCGTAGTGCTGGCCTCGCAGGGGTACCCGGGTCCGTACGAGACTGGCATGGAAATCACAGGTCTTGAGTCCTTCGACGGTGAGAGGAGAGGAGCCCTCGCCTTTCACGCCGGCACGGCCCTGAAGGAGGGACGCCTCGTCACCACGGGTGGGCGCGTAGTCGGAATCACCGCTGTGGCCGGTGACATCCGGTCAGCGGTGGACGGGGCCTACGCCGCGGTCGAGACAGTCTCCTTCGAAGGCAGGTATTTTCGCCGCGACATCGCGCATCGGGCGCTCAGCCGCGAGCCAGCGGGCTGATAACTGAAACAGCGCCGCGGAAAACAACTCTCGGCTGGTCTTTCTCTGCCCTAGCATGCCATGGCAGTCGATACCCTGAAAATCCGCAACGTCCGCTTTCACGCCTTCCACGGACTGCGCCCGGAGGAGAAGACCCTTGGGCAAGAGTTTGAGGTTGACGTGGACATCTTCAGGGACCTGGCTGCGGCAGGCGAAAATGACGACCCCACTCTCACCGTCGATTACACTCGGGTGTTGGAGTTGGTGGAACAGGTGGTCACAGGGCAGCGGTTCGGCCTCGTCGAGGCGCTGGCGGAGGGAATCGCAGCCGCCGTCGGCCAGATATTTGCGCCCGTGGAGCTCACCGTGCGCGTGCGCAAACCGCATCCTCCGGTGGCGACCTCCTTCGACGGCATCGAGGTCGAAATCACGCGCCGGTATGACTGACACCGCCTATGTGAGCCTGGGCTCTAACCTGGGCGATCGGCGATCCCTCCTGGAGTCCGCCGTCGTCGAGCTGGCATCCGGGCCCGGGATCGATCTGTTGACCGTCTCCTCTCTCTTCGAGACCGAACCGGTCGGGCTTACCGAACAGCCCCTGTTCCTCAACGCCTGCGTCTGCGTCCGAACCGCGGGAACGGCTCGCCAGCTGCTGCAGGGACTGTTCGCCATCGAAGATCTCTTTCTCAGAAAGCGCACCGCGCCCTGGGGTCCCCGCACCCTCGACCTGGATCTCCTCCTGTGCGGCGACCAGATCGTCGATTCCGCCGATCTCATCCTTCCCCATCCCCGCATGACAGGGCGCTGTTTCGTGTTGGCCCCCCTTTGCGAGATAGAGCCGCACCTGCGCCATCCCATCAGCGGTCGACCCTTCGCCGAGTACTGCAGCGAGCTGGCCTGCGAGACCCAGGTTCGTCGCCTGGGCGCACTCGCGGCGCCGTGCGTTTCCTGACGGGCGAGGCCGGATGCCGATGGGCCGCCCACTTCGACTCGGGAGCTGATCGGTCTGGGCGGTGCTGGGCGAGCTGGTGGCGCTCCACGACGCGGGCACTATAGAACGGATGCCGCAAATCAGCTTTTTTCGGACCCTCGCAGCCTTCACTTTCACTCTCGTCCTCCTGGGTTGCGGTGGGGGTGGCGACTCCGACGCCGACAACGCTCTGGGACCGGACGAGCAGGGGCCGCCTCTTGTCGGCACGGACCTGGACAGGTTCCGCGGTGTCAGCCTGGCCTCTGCCGGCGGCCTTCCCACTGCCGCCCTGGAGGAGCTGGTGGCAACGGGGGTAGAATGGATCGCTCTGATCCCGTTCGGCCGGCAACCCCGTTTCGACGTACCTGAAGTCCAGCTGCGGACCACTCGCGGGCGCTGGAGCCAGACCGACGCCGGCATCCGCCGGATCGCCGAGATTGCCGCCTCGGCCGGGGTCCGCATCCTGCTCAAACCTCACATCGACCTGGTGGAGGAAATAGATGGCCAGTGGCGGGGAACGATCGCCTTCAACTCGGAGGCGGACTGGCTGAGGTGGGAGGAGGATTACCGCTCCTTCATCCTGCACTACGCCGCGCTGGCAGCCGACAGCGGCATCGAGCTGTTGAGTGTGGGCGCGGAGCTGCATAAGGTGGTGCGCCAACGCCCCGGCTTCTGGCGCCAGCTGGTCGGGGATGTGCGCCAGCGGTACGGCGGTTCTCTGACCTACGGCGCCAACTGGGACCGGGAGTTCGAAGAGGTCGAGTTCTGGGACCTACTCGACTTTATCGGGATCCACGCCTACTTCCCCCTGACCGTGAAGATGGACGCCTCCATCGAGGAGCTGGAACTGGGCTGGCAGCCCCACGTTCTGGCGCTTGAGGATCTGACCGAGACCTACGGAAAGCCAGTCCTGTTCACCGAGGTCGGATACCGCTCCATCACCGGTGCAGGGGTGGATCCGTGGGACTGGCGTGTCAGGCGATCCGCCGACGGGGGGGCGGAGCAGGCCGACGCCTATGAAGCGATGTTCCGCACTTTCTGGCACCGCCTATGGTTTGCCGGTCTCTTTGTCTGGGAGTGGGACCCTGCCGGGAATGCCGTCAATACGCGCTTCGATACGGGGTACTCGCCGCAGAATAAGCGCGCTGCCGAAATCATGAGCAAGTGGTTTACCCATCCAATCGGCTGACCCTTCGCGCACTTTCCCGACCGCAGCTGAACCAACTCATCTGACCAGGGTCAGACTGGTGGCCCGGATGGACTCGCCGGCTTTCAGCACCACGAGGTAGCGTCCGCTGGCAGCGGACACCCCGTCGCCGCCTCGGCCATCCCAGCCGATCTCCCGCACGCCGCCGGGGATCGGGCCCAGGTTCCGTACCAGCACCTGTTGCCCCGCCGAGTTGTACACCCGCATCTCGACCTCCGAATCCTCCTCCAGTCGGAAGGGGATGCGGACATCGCCGTTGAAAGGATTGGGGAATGCGGACTCCAGGTGCAGTTGCTCGCCGCCGGAGACATGGGGCGCCAACGCAGCTACGGCGGTGGCCACCAGCTCGCGGGCGGAGAGCTCGAACCTGCCGTCTCCCTGAAGTGAGGTGCGCCCAACGATAAGGGTCAGGCTGTCGACGCCGGCCGCCATGACCTCACCTCGGTTGTCGCCGTCCAGGGTCACCTGCTCGAGATCCCCCCTGCCGCCGCGCATGGCGTAGCTCCACACGCTGAAGCGGCTGGCCTCCTCGCCGGCGAAGTCGATGTGGATGTTGCCCGGCGTGCGGAACAGGATATTTGCGGACCCCCACCGGTCCCCCACGGCACCCATTGTCGGCCCCAGAGGTAACATCTCTATGGTGAACGCCATCGCCCGGCGCCCTTTCAGGGCCTTGTACGCCAGGGCCTCGTCGTCGACGGCATAGTTGGCCACCACCCAGCGCTGCCAGGCACTGAGGAAGTCATCCTCCAGCGACAGCTTGGAGAAGGCGGCGTCAATACCGTCGCGGCCGTTGCGGGGCTCGGCCACCACCTGACGCATCAGCTCCGCTCCGTAACGCTCCGCCATAAAGGACATGAAGAGAAAGGTGGAGCCGTAGTTGTAGCTGATGTCTTCCCACGCGCCCAGCCCCACACCGGTGCGCGTCGGCCGTTCCAGGAACCCGGGCACGGCCGTTGGATCGGCCTCTGGGAAACCGACCAGCTCCTCCGCGTACCCGGCCAGGCCCTCGTCCACCCAGGAGGACTCGTCCTCGTCCTGGCCCCAGTGAATGAGGTGCTGGAACTCGTGGGCGAGAGTTCCCCGGGCCAGATAGGATGACCGCCGGACATGCAGCTCGTCGATGTGGAGAACATCCCGACGCAGTTCCGGCACATCGTGGGTGGCCACGCCCGGGTCGAAGAATCCGACGAACCGCGAATCGGGGATGTCGAACAGAAGGACGAAGATCTGTTCGTAGCCGTCGACGTCCGGCGGCTCCCCGAAGGCCTCGGTGGACAGATCGAAGATGCCGCGATTCGGATCGGCGGGGGTCTGGCGGTCGAAGAGCTCGCCCAGACCGTCGACGTGGCTTTGAAGAATCGAGCCGCCTTCGGTATCCCACTGCCTGTTGGCAACGAAGACGAAGACATGCTCTCCGACAAGGCGGCAGGTGGCAGGTATCAGGCTACGATTGAAGGCAGAGTGGAAATTCAGTTCGGTGCCCACCGCGATCTCGGGGAGGACCTGGCTCACCTCACCCACGCCGTCGGGGGAAAGGGTCTTGGCAGCCGCTGGCGGCGCACCCGGATCTCCCTCCCGCGCGGCGGCGATCTTCTCCGCCTCCAGCTGCAGCAGACGAAAGCCGCAGATGCGTCCTGGGCGGTCACCGGCTGCGGCGCTGTCGGTAGCGCCTGCGGCAGCTGCGGTGAGGAGAAAGATCGCCATTCGCGCCACCGTCGCGATGACCCGGATCGGAGACGTCGTCGATCGGACCGAGTGCGATGGCCGAGCCGACAGCGGTGGCCGGAACGGGGAGAACAGGAGGCGCGGCGCCGGCGAAGCCTGCAAGGCGAGGTTAGGCAGAGAGATCATGGGCGTGTAAGGCTGCGACGCCCCGGGTCAAAAGCGGCGCACAAGGGCGACACCCGACAGGCGGGGATGTGGTTCCAGTGATAGCTCGGCGGCATCCTCTGCTCCGCGCGCGGCGTGCAGGGCCGCCACCAGGTGGTTGGCGATCACCAGCCCGAACGCGAATAGCGCCTGGCGGTCGGCGGTCTCGGACGAATTGCGCAGTTCGCGATAGCGCTGTCGCGACTGGGTGCTGTCCCACTCCCAGAAAAACTCGGCCGTGTTCGGGTAGAGTTCGGCATCGACACCGTCGTCGACCCGGGCGAACCGGTTGTGCTCGAGCTGGCTGTCGTAGAACCCCAGATCATCGAAGTAGACCCGGCCTTTTCCCGTGGCGTGGGCGCTGGCGTGCTCGGCGGCAAAGGTGCGGAAGTTGTCCTCCCGAATGTCGGACACATAGCGCAACCCGAAGGAGCCGCTCCAGAGCCCGATTTCCACGGCCAGGAAACCAGCCGCCGCCCGGGGATGACCCGTCACTTTCTGACCCAGGCCCGGAACCAGCAGAGAGAGCCAGAACCCCTGTGGCGACCCGGCCGTCCCCGGTGCCGGGACCAGCAGCGACAGGACGACAACGCCCAGCAAGCCGCGGCGCCAATCGGCGGCAGCGACCTCACCTCGCATACGCAGCGGCCAGAGGCGGAACAGGTGAGTCCAGCACATTCAGCGAAGGGGGCGGTAGGCCACGAGCATGGGCAAGGTGCGGCCAGCGGAGTCCTCGCGCAGGGTGAAGACCACCCGCGTGCGTGCGGCGATGCGGGCCTCTCCTTCGCCATCTCTGCGCTTCTTGGCCACGCGGGCCGCGTCGATGGCGCTGATGATGTGATTTACCAGAATCAGCCCTCCTAAGGTGGATGCCCGCTTTAGATATCTGTTGCTGTTGTCGCGCCGGTCTTCGTAGGACAGTCTGTTTTTGGAGTGGAAATTCTCCGCCGAGTCCACCTCGGTGGGCTGGACCGGACTCAGATTCTGATCGGTCACGTCCTTCCAGCCGGCGACGAACTGGTCGTATTTACCGATGAGCTCGTAATACTGCTGCACCTCGGGGCCAGCACACCCCTTGAGCGACTCGGGTACAGACATACTGGCGGCGATACCCGCCTGCACGAAGGTGCTGCAGGGCAGCGCGTGAGTGATGGAGGAGTTGCGGGCGATGGTGGAGGTGCGCCATGTCAGGTATCTGGATGGACTCCAGGTGGTATCGGCTCTGGCGCGGAATTCATCCTCGATGTCGCTCCCCTTGGCCTTCCAGTTGAAATACGTTCCCCAACCCACCACCTCCAGTACAAAGAAAAAGGCAGCGCGGCCCCTGGATCCGGCATACAACTGCCCCGCCCCGGGTACCATGGCGGAGTAAAGCAGAGAACGGCCGACCGACTTCGGCGGCCGCTCAGACATCTCTCCCCCGCCAGCAGGGCCTTCCGAAACGGCCGCGAGGATCTGCGGCTGGCTCGGCCCGACCGCAGCCGCCGCAACGACGTCTTGAGGCATCCGCAGCTGTGGACCCGGAGACCCGAAGGCCAGTGGCAGCACCTTGGGAAGCACGGCCATCCCCGCATTGTCAGCTTCGGCAGCGGAAGGGGCTGCGCCAGTGGCCAGGGGGCTGGTCCCTTGCACCCCCTCTTCCGCCGATACCTGGCCAAATCCCCAGATGGTGAATCCAGCCGCCACACACATGGCCCGCTGCAGCCAGCAGCCGCTCGCTATCATTCTCCTGATCCTCCGTTTTGAAGGGTAAAACTCCTTCTAAAAAGTCCTAAACGATCCCGTACACAACCATCTGTGAACCTGGCTCTCACCGGGGGCCTCCCGGAAGAGCGATTACTTACAGATATCCGAAGAGCAGAGTGAAATAATGCTTCCAGGGCCTTCGCCCGTCCACCTCATCGATGCCGTAGGCCAGGTCGAACTGGACTCGGGTGGGCATACTGTAGTAGGAAACCAGATCCAGCCGCAGCTGGACCCCCACGTCCCGGAGTGGAGCGGAGCGTCCGTAGATGGGATCCACGTCGTCGATGTCGTCGTCCCAGGCCTTGCCGATACTGGCGTATACGGCGCCGTAGATCTTGTCCAGGTACAGATGCTGGAAGCGGCCGCCGATCTCAGGGGCGATGGGGAAGCGCAAGGTCGCGGTCCCCATCATCGCCTTGCGGCCCTCTATGCTGTAGAACGTGTAGCCCTTCATGAAATTCAGCCCGCCGAGGTGGTAGTCGAAAAAGTCGTTTACCAGTTCCTTGTCGTCCACCCTGTCGCTGGCTATCCAGCCACCGTAAAAGCGGAGCCCGAGGGAGGTGTTGCGCGGCAATCCGACATACTCGTTCCAGTCGAGGGTGAGCTGGTTGTAGAACAAGTGGAGGAACTCCTCCTCCAGAAAGGAGGTGTTCTCCTTGAACTGCTCCAGAAAGAAATTGAACATGCGGTCGTAGCGGAAGTAGATCCGACGGCCACCGCGCGGGTTGATTTCCCGGTCGCGCCGCCGGGCGGTGGTCTGGTACTGGTAGGTGAGGCCCAGGTCAAAGCCGTTGAGATAGGTGTAACCGACCGGCTTCTGCCTGCGGCGCACGAAGCCGAGCACGCCGTCGCGCCGCGGCTCGAAGAAGTCCCACTTGAGGCTGGCGTCGTAGCGGTCGTAGGTCAGGGAGAGCATGAGCAGGGTGTTCCGGCCTATCGTGCCCCGGAGTCCCGTGCTGACCTGGCTGAGGCTGAAGTCGAGCCCGGTGATGATGGCGTCTCGCGCCTGGGTGCTGTCGCCGCGGCCGGTGTGCCGCTTCTGGTGATAGAACTCGAGGAAGGCCGTGGGCCGCCAGCCTCGGTATTCGTACAGGGCAAAGAGATCGCGGTCACCGCTGGAGGGAGCCACGGCAAGGCCGCCGAAAATCGACTGTGTGGCCACGGCGTCGGAAGTAACGGCGTACAGCCCCCCCTTGAAATGCCCTTCGTCCCACATCAGCCGCGGTAGCAGGAGGGTTTCCAGAAAGTCGATGCCGTATGGTCTCGCCGTTCGACCGATGGACGGCGCCGTCGCCGCCAGCGCCTTGCCGTCGGTCCGTGGACGGCTGGCGGTGGTGGTGGAGAGGGAGAGTCTGTCGGCCGCCGCCGGCCAGCCGCCGGCCGAGACGGCGGCCGCACCGAGGCTTTCACCCGCATTGAGGGCGCCGCCGGCCAGCCGCCGCCAGCCGCCGCCATCGCTGCCTGCGGCCTCCAGCTGTCGGATCCGGTACCCATTGGGACCGTACGAGCTGAAGGCGACCGCGCCGTTGGCACTCACCGCGGGCCCGATGCCGCCGCCGATCAGATTGGTCAGCTGACGGATGGCTGCCGTTCTTACGTCCACCGCGTAGATATTGAAAATACCGCTCGCGTCGGAGGAGAAGACGACTTCGGCGCCGTCTGTTGTCCACACCGGGTCCCGGTCGGTTCCCGCGGTCGCCACCAGAGGTCGTAATAGCGAAGTGCGATTCCAGGACTGGCCGACGTCGGACGCCTGCAGGGCAGCCAGAAGCCCCACTGCTCCAGCTCCTCCCGCCAGACGCTGGCTCGATTCTACTTCATCCAGACGCAGAATCGCGATGTCTCTCTGCCCGCGTCGAGAGATCGACAGGGCCAGACTCTGCCCGTCCGGGGACCAGCGCGGCGTGTAGAGCTGCGTACCGTCGGTGAATTCGGTGAGATAGCGAATCTGGGTGCCATCCGCCTTCATGATCCCCAGATTATTGTTGGTCCCGCGGTTGCGGACAAAGGCGATCCACTCGCCGTCGGGCGAATACGCGGGGTAGAGCGCTCGGAGGCCGTGACTCAGGCGTCGTATCCGCGGCGACTCGGGCCCGTGTCCGCTCACCACGGATGGCAGTGCCCACAGGAGGTTCGTCGCCAATCCGGGGTCGCGCCCCTCGAAGTCGTAGACGTAGAGATCGGCCTGACGCGAGCCGTATTTGTCCGCCTTGTCCTTGCGCACGAAGAGCAGGCGATTTCCGTCCGGAGACCAGGAAATCGAAGACACCACGCCCGCGGTCAGCTCCTCCTCCTCTCCCGACTCCAGGTCGCGCACCACCAGAACATGGGGCCCGTACTGCCGATCCAGGGTGGACAGATACGCCAGTCGGAGACCGTCGGGCGAGTAGGACGGATGGATATTGGAGAACCCCCGCTTAGTGATCTCCTCCCCCTCCCGCAGGGCGCCGAGGGCCGATACCTGGGCGTTGTAGCGACGGGACATGGTATCCCGCCAGGCTGCGTGCAGCTCCCTGGCCGAGACCCCCAGGACCGACTCGATGGCGGCGTCGATCTCCAGCGTCCGCCATTTCGACGCCTCGGCACAGATGTCGGCGATGGCCTCTTCGCCGTACTCTTGAGCGATGTACCGCACCAGCCCGAAGCCGTGATCGTAAACGAACTCGTTGCCGAAATCGCGCTTTCCGAAGACCCCCATTTCATCGAAGGAGAGGAGGGCGTCGGCCAGCACCGCCGTGCGCAGGACCATATCCCGATGGGTGTCCCAGGTGTCATGCCGGGCCGCGGCCACCTGGAACTGGGCGACGCCCTCGGCGAACCACATGGGGATCACGGTGGCCGCGATCGGGTAGGATGCCAGCACGTCTGGATAGCCGGTGAGGATATCCGCCCGGTCCCGCTCCCGCTGGTAGCCGAAATACTGGAGGTATAGGGCCGGAAACCGCTGAGGCCCCTTTCGAGCCGCGCCCAGGGAGATAATGTGTACGAACTCGTGGGTGACGACGTTGCTGAGCCAGTCCGAAGTGCCCCTCAGGTCGAAGTCGTGATCCAGCGAGGTGGTCCAGATCTCGATGGTATCGAGGTAGAAGAAGGCGGCGCCGTTGGCGGTGTCGTCGTAGTCCTTGAGGAGGATCCTCACCTTGCCGTCCGGCTCGTACCGGTACAGCCCTGTGACCGGCTCGTACGCGGCCTCGGCGATCTGGGCGGTTCTGGCGGCGGCGGCGGCCAGGCCGTCGTGAAAAAAAACGCGAAAGTGATCGGTCTCGATCACCTGCCAGTTCAGTTCGGGATGGTTCTGACCCGCCGCGGGAGACGCCACCAACAGGCTCCACCCGCAGCAGAGCACCAGGGCCGTTGCCAGCCTGTCCCCGAGTCGTTTATGCCGCTGCGTATCGGTGACCGTCAACGACTCACCGCCAGTCTCACCACGACTTCCGATTTCGAGCCGTCCTCTCCCGTGGCCTTCAAGCGACACAGATAGAGCCCGCTGGCGTATCCACTGGTCGACCAGACAATCTCGTTCTCCGCCGCTGCCTGCAGGCGCTGGGACCCGACCTCGATCCGCTCCGCACGCTCCCCCAGTGCATCGAAGACCTGGAGCTCCAGGCTTGCCGCCCGAGACAGAAAAAACCGGAGGTGGACGTCTCCCGGCCCGCTCACCGGATTTGGGTAGCAGTAGGCGCGAACGGCCGGCAGGAGGGCGGCATCCGGAGTCGGGCTTCCCGGCCCTGCGTTAGCTGCCGCTGCATTCGTGCCGGCGGCGGACGAGCCCGGCTGACCCCAGGCTACCGCCCCACCGACGTAATCGCCACTCACCGTCTTCACCGGATCCCACAGATACAGCAGAGGCCCGGTCAGCACAGCCAGCTGTATCCCTGCTTCGCTGCCGTCGCCGACCAGGTTGCCGGCTACGGGAGAAATCGCAACCGGCCCGTCGGTTAGGAGGGGAAATCCCTCCAGCAGGCTGCCGTCGTCGTCAAACCCGTACAGACCCGCAGCGCTGGTCGCCTGGAAGATCTCCTGTTTGCCGTCGCCGTCCAGATCCGCCAGTACCGGGCTCGCCTGCAGACGCCCGGCCTCGTGGAAACGCGCCGGCGCCGCCGGAAAACCGGCCGGAATCAGTCCCGCCCGCGTGTATACTCGCACCTCCGTCTCCGTCGCCAATACTATCTCAGGCAGTCCGTCGCCGTCCACATCTCCCAGTACCGCAGGCATGTCCATGTCGACAGACGTGGGTGCCGGCGTCACCACACTCAGTAGGACGCCGTCCAGCCCAATGACGCGAACGCCGCCCTGCCGGTCGACTGTCACAACTTCGCTGCGGCCGTCGCCGTCCAAGTCCCCGGATACCGGCGCCATCGCTGCTTCGATACCCGTCCACAGCACAGAGGTCCCCACCTGCTCCAGCAACCAGCCTCCCTGGGCCATCGCAGCCACGATTTCGACATCGCCGTCGCCGTCGAGGTCCGCTGCCGTCAACCCGATGACAGGGTCACTCGCCACCTGGCGCAGCACCTGGCCGCTGGCACCGTCCAGAACGCGGAGACCCGTCTCCTCGCCCAGAACCAGGACGCCCTTCCCCGGGTAGAGCCCTGTCTTATCACTGTACAGGCCGACCAGGGGCTCCTGGTCGGCTGGGACTGCCCAGATCTCTTCGCCGCCGCCGTCGCCGGTGGCGGGCATCCGCGCCGTGACCACCGACCTTCCCCAGGTGAACAGCTTGCCGCCACCCGACGGGACAGCCGCCAGGAGTCTTTCTCCTCCCTCCTCTAACGTCGCCTCGTCGTCCTCCGCGGACACCGACCACACTCCGTCGCCCGCCTCCACCAGCAGTTCCTGCGACCCGTCTCCATCCAGATCGATGGCCTGCAGCCGGGTACCGTCAGACTGAAAGGACAGCGGCCAGCCCATGGCGATGCGGCCGACGCTGATCTGCACCCACATGGTGTCGCCGGGCTCGGAGAGGACCTCCACCTCGATACCGGTCCTCACACCCGTGTTGCTCTCAGACCCGGGTAACGTATTCGGCCCGAAGCGGGTGTTTCCCTCGCCTTCGCCGCCGCCGGGAACCGGCCCGGCGTAGAACGGATCGGTTGCGGTGCCCTCAGTAAGACCCTGCCGCTCGAAGAAGAGGTTGCCGATATCGCGCTCCCCGTCCGCTTCCTCAAGGACAATGCCCTGGCGAACGCGGTCGTTGTTGACCGCCCCGGCCTGGATCTGTGCGCCTATGATGCTGTCATCGACGTGCCAGACGAGAATCCCGGAGCCCGGGATGAAGGCGTCGTATTCACCGACGCCCAGCCAGACCCCCGAGCCCTGGCCGAGAGCGCCGGCGCCCTCTCCCTCGAAATCCAGTGTATCCGAAAACTGTACCTGATCCGGGCTGATCCAGACCGCCTCCTCGGCGCTCCCGAACGGTGGATCCACGCCCGCCGGGGCCCCGAGGGTGGCCCGCCGTTGCCGGTTCTCCAGCAGGAAGTACTCGCTTTCCGATATTGGGATGCGCACCGCCTTGGGGTGGTCTGCCGAAGGCCGGTCCGTGGCCACGAGGGCAATTGTCGTGTCACGCCGGACGACCAGGGGTTCCATCCATCCCAGTTGCGCCTTGCTCCAGGCGATCGGATGGGGGGGCACGAATCCGACCAGTGGCTGGAGCTCGCCGCTCTGCAGCAGGAATCCAAACCTGTTGGCGCCGATATCCATGAGGCTCCATCCCCCCACGGCGGGCAATCCGTTGGCGAAGTTGGATAGTCCGGGAAGACCCAGCTGATGTCCGAAGAACTTGGCGATGAGTCCGTTCAGACCGGCGCGGCCCTGAGAATCTATGGCCTCGGGCAGGATCCAGGCGTCCCGGATCGCCTCGGAGCCGCTCCCGGCCAGAGCATCTGTCTCCCCGTAGAGACTTACATCGTCTGGGGACAGGTATACGGAACTTATATCGTTGAGCCGCCCGGTCTCTCGACCCAAACCAGCGTGAATGACGACAAGGCTGTTGTAATCGGCAAAATCCGGCCCGTCGGTGTCGGCCTCGGCCAGGGAGACGGCGTCCTGCACCAGTTGCACCCACTTGGCGCCGATCTCTTCAGGGGTGCGCCCGTTCCCGTAGATAAGCGCGGGAATGGGCAGCCTGTATGCGTCTCTCCGTCTGGGGAAGACCGCGTAGTCGATCTCGATCATCCCCTCTGAAACAACTCTGTAATAACGGGCCAGTGCCTCCATGTGACGCTCGAAATACGGCCGGTCGTGAGGGGGCGTTTCGTAGGGAAACCGGTAGTCGGCCAGGGCCTGAGAGAGATCTCGCAGGTCGAACTGTCCCGTCCCCGAAGTAGTCGCCTCGTCCGGGTCCTCGAGAGGGAAGTCCGCTCGCAGGACGACGATTCGCCAGGACTGGGTCGGGGAGGCCTGGGCGGCCAACCCGGTGGGGGCCAGCGAGATCCAGAGCGAGGCCGCCAGCCACAGAGGCAGTGTTGATCTCAGAATCGGCGAGTCCGTCGGTGGTAGCTGGTGATACGGTTCAGATCCAGGAGCCGTCGAGCCTGCCCGGCCACCGCCGGCTGCAGTAGGCCCGATCAGCTGATCTCGAATCTAGAAGTCGATATTTAGGGAGAAGCGGGTGTTGTCCTGCAGCGGCGAGTTGTCACCGGTGATGTAGGCCACGTCCACCTGGAAGTGGTCGTATTTCAGACCGAGTCCAAAGGTGGGGGTCTTCAGCTCGCCGTCGGCGTCGTACGAATACCCCGCCCGCAATGCCAGGAAGGACTGGTCCTGCTGGGTGGATAGCCCGTATCGGTACTCGCCGCCGACGTGCAGATCGATCTCATTGAACTCGTCGCTAAACGATTCGTCGCCCCACGCCTTGACCAGGTTGCTGGCAAAATAGCCGTCGGCGATCAGCGGCTTGTAGACGTCGAAGGAAAGCAGCATGTCGTGGAATTCAGTGTCCAGCAGGTCGTAGGCTACACCCAGGACGATGTGCTGAGGCAACGGATCCGCTTGGCTGGCGTCGATGAAGGTAATCTTCGGTCCCATGTTGCGCAGCGCGGCGCCGAGGTTCAGTTGCGGCGTCGCCTTCCAAAGCACGCCCAGATCCACGGCAAAGCTGCTGCCCACGCCCTTGCCGCGCTCGATACCGGCGCCCTGGTCGGCCAGATTACTGCGGATGAACTTGAGGCCGATGCCGGCAGCCAGATTGTCGGAAATACTGCTCCCGAAGGCGGCCGACACGGAGAAGTCGTAGCTGCTGAAGGTACCCTGGACGGTGCCGCGCTCGTCTGTGCGCGTCTGCTCGCCCAGATTCAGAAGGGCGGCGTTGATGCCGACGTTCCCCCCCCAGCTCGGTACAGGCTGCGAGAAGGCGACGAACTCGTACGACAGGTCATCCGCCAGGTTGGGCAGCCACTTCATGTGGGTGAAGTTCAGACTTCGCCTCTCCTGACCCGACAGCGCCGCGGGGTTGAAGTAGCTGGCCGTGGCGTCATCGGCGATGGCGACGTAGGACTCGCCCATGCCGCTGGCCCGGGCCCCAGGCTCGATCAGCAGAAAGAGGACGGCGGCCCGACTCTCAGGCGTAGCGGCCACCGGCTGGACACCGACGGCCCCGAGCACCCCCGCTGACAACGCGATTAGTAAGGAACTTGTGGATCTCAATGTATGTATCCCTCCAGGGTTTCTCCAAAGTCGGTGGCACCGTAAAGAGGTGCTCACTGAGAAAGATGGGGGCATTGCCGCCGCATCGCAACTTGTATCGGAGCCGCACCGCGTCCGACGACCGCCCGTGTAATCTACTTTACAACTTGTATAACCGCACTCAGATCGAACTTCTCGCCACCCTCCACGGCCACCTGGAGGCGGTAGAGATAGCTGCCATTGGCCAGGTTGCCAGGGCGATCCCACTGTACCTGATTGAATCCCCCCAGCCGCCCTCCATCGATGTCGTCCACCAGTTTCCCCGCCAGGGAGAACACGCGTATGCGGACCGACTCGACCGGTGCCGCCAGGACATAGGTGAAAAATCCCTCCTCTTGCTCGCGCCAGGGGTTCGGATAGAATAGGACCTGAGAGAGGACGGACTCCTCCAGGTCAGCCACGTGCACATCCACCTCGGCGAACGCGGAGTTGTTGAATGTGTCCCAGGCCTTGAGACGTATGGTGTGGGTTCCCGGTTCCAGCTCCGGGAGCTCGACTTCCAGGAAGCCGCTGCGGTAGTCTCCCCGACTGCTGAACAGCTCCGTCACTTTGAAGATCTCATCGTCGACGCGCAGTTCGATCTCGTGTCCGGTTTCGCCGGTGATATTGATGCCGCTCGAGTCGCGGATCCCGGCTGCCAGCACCGGATTGGCGGGAATGAAATCGCCGCTCGCGAACCCCTCCTTACCCTTGAACGCGATGCTGATCTCCGGTCCGTCGTCATCGGGCCTGATTCCCTCGGCGGTGCCGGCCAGCACCACATTGCGCATCGATCCAAATGCGATTCGCCCGGCGTCGGGCTCCCACGCATAGGCGCTGACGCGGCCCTCCTTCTGTCGGTAGCTGATGTCCTTGGGGACACGGAATGTCGCCTCGAATCGCCCCGACGCGACCCCTATGAGGGTGCGGTAAAGGGCAGCTCCGCCGCGCTTGTAGGGCAGATGCCCAAGTCTGCTGGAGACGGCCGAGTCGAACACCTGGAGCCAGGCCTGGCCGTTGAAATCGGTGGCCGGCCGGCGCTGCGGGTCCAGGACCCGCCCGCGAACGCGGATCTCCTCAAGGGCCCAGATTGAGTCGGGCATGTCGATGTCGACGCTGTAGCGGGGAAGGGCGAGGCGTTGCGCCGGATCACCCATAAGAGAGTAGCGCTGCACGTTGCCCCGTCCCACGGGATTCAGAGGTACGACGACGTTCCGTTTGGCCGCCATCAGGGCCAGTCCCATGGGCACGTGGCGGACCCCATTGCGGTACATGACCTGGTGAAACTCGCGGGCGAGGATCATGTTGGTATCGTGAAACCCGACTCGGGTGGCGGAAATAAACCCCACGACTCCGCCATCCGGCATATTCAGCAGTACCTCGGGCATGGATTGAAGAGCCGGGTCGTCGAAGACTCCCACCTGGCTGGCGGCGGTGTACATGAACGTCAGCCTCCCGCCGTTGTCGACAGCTCCCTGGTCTCGGGACAGAACGAACATCTGCTCGTGGGCGAGGACCTCCGGATTGCCGTGTCCCACATAGGTCAGGATCAGCGACCCCTCGTTGAAACGCCGGATGAACTCGTCCCTTGCCTGTGGCTTGGTGCGCCCTTCCATGGGAAACCGGGCGATGTAGAGTTTGACGAGGTCTAGATCCACGGGCACAAACCAGCGGGCCATGATCTCGGCGTCTATTAAAAAGAACGACTCGAGTTCATCGGGCGTCTGGGGGTTGGTTAGGTCGTCGGATACTACTAGCACCCGAGTCTGCCAAGGCCCCACTTCGGGCTGCCGGTCGTAGTCGATGAGCTTGTCCACCAATCCCTCGGCCTGCTGAGCAGACTGCACCGGAAGACGGCCGATGGCCAGATCGGGAAAGACATCCTGCCCCTCGATCCTGACGTACCACTCGTCGTAGGTGCTGATGCCGTCCTGAAACGCCGGCATCCAGTTCGCGTGGCTGCTGCCGGAGTTGTTCTTGTAGTCGTAGGTGCCGTCCCCGATCAGGAGGACGAAAAATGGGGCTGGACTCCAGTTGTCGACCGCATAGTTGACGAAGCTGCGAATGGCCATCGGGTCCAGCATGCCTCCCGAGAACTCGGCGTATATGTCCTCTACGTCGACAACCATCGTCGTCAGAGCCTCTCCGAAGCGGTCGTCCTGGGCTCGCCATGCCGCCAGCTTGTCCGCGGCAGCCGCGAAGTCTGGATGGGTGATGATGACGTACTCGGCGCCATTGTCGGGGCTTCTCAGACCCGCGGCCTGCTCGACGCTGATCGCTGCCGGTCGGCGGAACCGCGTCGGGGTTGTCACCAGGTACAGAGGTGGCTGCCCGATGCCGAACCGATCCTGGAACACGACTGCACCGGCAGCCGAGTCGAAGTCGAAATCGACGATTTCCCTCAACTCGGCGGAGGTCGAGACGTCGAAGACCCGCGGCTCGGCGTCTCCCTCGAACCCCGACAGCCGAAACTCCGCCACCTTGTCCGCGGTGTCCTCCCCCGCCGCCACCGGCCAGGCGAAAAGCAGCTCGCCGCCCCGGGCGATGAAGCCGCGACTGAATTCCAACTCGTACCAGTCTAGCCGCGTCAGATTGGAGTCCCGGTGAAACAGACCCAGCTTGTTCAGACCCTCCCGGGCGCCTTTGGATGCCGTCAGATGAAAAATGTTCGCCTGGGTGCCACTGAAAGCGACAAGGCCCAGCGACTGGTCGTTCCACTTGATCTCGAAGCTGTGGCTCTTGTCGGACCAGCCGTAGAAGCACACGCGCACATTCACCGGATCGCCCGGTATGGCATCCTCGATGAGGGTAGAGTAGCTCCTGGTGTTTCCCTGGAAATCTTCCCAGTACCAGTCGTAGCCGGAGTTGATCTTCAAGAGCTGGAGCAAGGTGAAACGCTCATCCTCTGCGTGGAGTCGCTCGCGATAGCTGACGGGCCGCCAGGGATCGGCCGACTGCAGCGCGCCGCTGCGCTCCACTGCCCGACGCCCCACTCGCTCCCCCTCAACCGCCAGCCAGTACACGTTGTCCCGGGTGTACCGGTTCTCCAGCCATTGGTATCTCTCGCTCTCCCTGCTGTTGGTGTACTCCCAGCGCGCGGGGGCCTCTCCGTAGAACAGGATGTAGTCCTCCGCATCGAGGCGTCCGTCACCGCCGTCCTCCACCACCGCGGCGATCTCGCGCCGTTCATTGCCTCGGGTGACCCGAACCGGCAGACCCAGGACGCGGCCACCTGCGTACAGCAGGCGTATGCGACCCGGATCAATGACGTCGATGTCCACCCCCACTTCTTCCAGGTCGGCGCCCGTGATCCGGTACATGCCTTGACTGCGGACGACGATCTTCACCAGCTCTCCCTGCATCGGCTCCTGAGTCCTCTTGGCTGGCGCTCGCAACCTCGCCGCCCGCCGCCAGGGGCGGGCCTGCTCGTAATTGAGAATCGTCTGGCGATACAGCATCTCACCCCAGCGGTCCGCGGAAGGTCCCAGCCACGGGTCCGTCGACGCGGGGCCCTCCATGTGGATGTCCACGACCACGCGGTCGTAGACAATCAACTCCTTGCCGTCGTCGCTGCGCCGGGGGCCGAAGCCCAAGTTGAGGACCCGCTGTCGCCGCAGGAAACCGATTCCGCCGGGAGCAAAGGGGCCATCCGCAGCCATGTGAGCATGACCATGGTTCGCCTCGACGAAAGCAGCGCGACCAGCCTCGTGGGCAACGACTAGCTCCGCCCAAGCCTTCCCGGTCAGGGGAATACCGATAGCACATCCCTTGAACAGTCCGCGCAGTTGGCTTGGCCCGGCCTCTGCCAAGCCAACGGCCACATCCCCCTGGGAGGTCGCGCCGGACGGCTGCCGGACGGTCGCCTCGTACAAAACTCTGACGATATCGGGCTCGCTGAGCACTATACTGAGCTCAGCCTCCCAGACCGCGGTGGCGGCCAGGTCCGGAGGCAGGAGAGGTGAGCTTGCGGGGGCTAAACCGGCCACCGGCAGCGCCTTCACCACACCAGAACTCGCATCGGGTCGCGCAGGGACTTCGTGCGCGGCTCCGAGCATCGCGACGATTGCGAGCGCCGCCCTCATGCTGGATGCCGGTGATCGGATGGTGAGGGCCATGCGCGGCTTTGGTGGAATGGGGATAAAGGGACTTGATAGGAGCGCGGCGACGGCCCGAATCCAATTCTCCGGCCGTGGGAGATCGCCTCCGAGACGCTTCGGAGCAGCTTCGCTTGTGGTAGGCACCGCAACTCCTCTAAGTACACTGCCGAAAACCCACTGTCAAGCGCATCGTTGCAAGCGCAAATGCCCCATCGATACGATCTCGTCTGCAGTTTTGGTTGAGCCCCTGCCGCGAGCTTGAAGACCGGGGCATCGCGGGTAACTTTACGAGATCGCCCATCTTGACTTACCTGGCTGCTGCCACTATGTTAGCAGATTCTTCAATAGGAGGTGTTATATGGCCCGAGTATGTCAGGTTACCGGAAAAAAGAGGATGGCCGGTAACAGAGTCAGCCACTCGCACCGGAAGACCAAGCGCGTACAGCAGCCAAATCTGATCAAGAAGCGGATCTACATCCCCGAGGAGGACCGCACAGTCACCCTCAAGCTCTGCGCCCGTGCCCTGCGCACCATGAACAAGAAGGGGGTGCAGAAGTACTTGAAGGAGCAGGACATAAAGATATAGTGGAAAGCCCCAGGTCTGACGTATTGCGCCAACCACTGAGGTCCGTTCCGGGCGTATCCGGATCGGGCCTTTTGTACGTCCAGTCCAATTCAGCCTTGACCAGACCTTACTATCCATGACAGCGACAATGACAGCTTTAGCCGTTGGTGGAGGAACTCCCGTTCGCACCACGAGTTTCCCCTCCTGGCCAGTATACGACGCCGACGACGAAAAGGCACTCCTCGATGTCCTGCACAGTGGCCGTTGGTTTCTCGCCGACCGGGTTGAGGAATTCGAACGCGTCTTTGCAGCCTACCAGGACGCTCAGTACGGCGTATCGATCAGCAGCGGCACCACCGCCCTGCAGGTCGCCCTAGAGGCACTGGGAGTCGGCGCGGGTGACGAAGTCATCGTCCCTTCGTACACATTTGTCGCAACCGCCTCCGCCGTTGCCACCGTCGGTTCAGTTCCCGTTTTCGTCGATGTAGATCCCGAGACATACAATATCGATCCCGCATCGGTTGAAGCTGCCGTTACCGAGAGCACGCGGGCCGTCATCGCGGTTCACCTGGCTGGCCAACCCGCCGACCTCGACGCCTTGGGCAAGTTGACTGCAAAGCGCGGCATCGCTCTCATTGAAGATTCCGCTCAAGCTCACGGCGCCGCTTGGAAAGGCCGGAAAGTGGGCGCCGTCGGCGACCTGGGTACTTTCAGCTTCCAGGCCAGTAAGAACCTGAACGCCGGCGAAGGTGGCTTCATCACCACCGACGACGAGGAGCTTGCCAACCGGGCCTGGTCGCTCCACAATTGCGGTCGAGCTCGGGAGGGCGCCTGGTACGAACACCCACTTGTAGGCGCCAACTACCGGATCACCGAATTTCAGGCCGGTTTGCTGCTGAACCAGATCCTGCGGCTCGACGACCAGATGGCGACCCGCTCTCTCAATGGAGAGCTGCTGACATCGCTGCTCTCACAGATAGACGGCGTCGAGCCCCTCAGAGTGGACCCCCGAGTCACCCGGCACGCCTATCACCTGTACGTAATCCGCTACGACGCCGATTCTTTCGGCGGCGCGCCGCGAGACCGTTTCATCGAAGCCCTGGAGGCAGAGGGAATCCCCTGCAGCTCGGGATACCGCCCGCTCTACGGCGAGCCGGCCTTTGCAGCCTCTTTTCGGGATTACCCGTTCGAGACCGCCTACTTTGACGGCAAGCCCGACTACGCACGCTTCTCCTGTCCGGTGACAGAACGCATTTGCGCCGACGAAGCGGTCTGGCTGACCCAGAACCTTCTCCTCGGCACCGAACAAGACACTCGAGACATCGCCGCCGCGATATCAAAAATCCGCGAGCATGCCGGTCAGCTGAAATAGCCACCGGTCCGGCCAGTAGTCTGCTTTGCGGTCCTCCCTAGCAACGTACGTCCCTGTCTGTGGCAAAGAAGCCAAGCCCACCTTCCTGGCAGACCGCTCGAGAAGGCACTTCTCGAGGCGGGCGCTGGTGAAAACCGACGGGGCAGATCTACCGGTCAAGCGCCCATCCGCTTTATGAGCTCGTCGATCTCCTGCATCACCTGTTCTTCCCGAACCCGGTCGATGACTTCCTTGAAATAGTGGGCAGTTCCGCTGATGATGAGGCGACCGATAGCCTGGACCTCTTCTTCCGAGTACACACCGGCCTGCTTGACCAGCTCCATGTATTCCATCCTGGCCTCAATGTCCAGTTGAGCGATGGTGCCCAGCATGTCGAAGAGTTTGTACGCAGCTTCGCTCTCCAAACAGCGATCGACGATCACTGCCAGTTGCTCGTTGCGGATAGTCGCGTTCTCTGTTGGTTCCACCTGCAGCCCCTTCCTCGAGTCGGCCTCACCACAGCTTCTGCTTCCCGGATCCCTCCGGGTGCGGTTGCAGGGCGATGAGCCAGACTCAGTGTGTCCTGACGAGCGACAGCGCCCCTGCTGCGGTATAGCAAGGAGCGGGCCGTTGAGCGCTTTGAGCAGCCACACCGGTTGGGCGAGCGACAGACTATCCAGAAGTAACTTATTGTTTATACGAAGGGTTATTCACATCTATCAAACTCGAGGACACGTTGAGGCCGAACCTGGGCCGGAGCGAGGTGTGAGGAAAAATATCCCCGACGGAAGGAAGTTCCCTAGCCCGGCATCGCTTGTCATGCCGCCGGATGGAGCCTATTTTATCGAGAGCTGTCGCCTGAAAAGCAGCAGAGCAGGCGGACCGACGGAAACCTCAAGAAGGCGAAATTGACATGATCGACAAGGAACTGCTGGAAATACTGGCCTGTCCCGAGACCAAGGAGCCCGTTCACTTGGCCGAGCAATCTCTCGTGGACGAGCTCAACGCCCGCATTGAGCGGGGGGAAGTCCTGAACAGGGGGGGTGAAAAGGTCGAGAAGACGATGGATGGCGGGCTGGTGCGAGAGGATCGAGCTTTCCTTTACCGCATCGAAGAGGACATCCCCATCATGCTCATAGACGAGGCCGTTCCACTGAAAGATCTGGGACTGCAGGAAACTGACGCCACCAGTCAGTAGTACTGGCGATCTCGTTTTGCTCTCCACCTCGGCGGCTCAGCCGGCAGCCCGATGCCTCTGAGGTAGTGACGTATCGAGACCGGGGGGATGAGCGCGGGGGTGAGGCGCATGCGCCCCCACAGGCGGGGGTGAGGTACCGTCACGGTCAAAACTTATAGAACAGCAAAAGGCACCTGCGAAGCCCCCCGCCTGGGGAGACTCACAAGCGCCTTTATTTACTGACGGTTGTATGTCTGGTGCGGAAGCGGGGACTCGAACCCCGACGCCCGAAGGCACTGCCCCCTCAAGACAGCGTGTCTACCAGTTTCACCACTTCCGCACAATCCACATCATCAACTACCGACGTCACCAACTTCACCAACTCAGCAGCTCAACGCCCGTTCCGCTACTGCGATCCAGCGCCCTCTTCAGACCCGGAAGTTTCCCCGACTCCCTCTTCCACCGTTGGCACGAAAGGTGTCAGGCTAGTCGTTGGTATGCCCCCCTCTTCGAGCACGCGTTCCATCGCCGTTGTGGGCGTATCGTCGCGGTCGATCTTGATGACGCTCTGAAGCATACAGCTGACCAGAAAGGCGGTAGCAAGTATCGACGTCGTCTTGCTCAGAAAAGTGGCGGCCGTGCGTCCACCGAGTACAGAGGCTGAGCTGAGGCCGCCGCCAAGAGAGGAAGCCAGGCCCGCTCCCTTACCGGATTGGAGAAGCACTGCAAGTATCAGCAGCGCGGCGATCAGGACGTGGATTACTGTCAATAGAATGAGCATGGTTTATCCTGCCGCGGAAACGATTGCAGCGAAGCTCTCCATTTCCAGCGAGGCCCCGCCGATAAGTCCGCCGTCAATGTTCGCCTGGGAGAACAGTTCCGAAGCGTTGTCGGGCTTTACACTACCGCCATATTGAATGCGAACGGCATCGGCCGCCCGGTCACCGAAAATGCTTCTGAGGAACTGCCTGATAAGGAGATGGACCTCTTCCGCCTGAGCGGGAGTGGCAGTGCGCCCGGTGCCGATGGCCCAGATCGGCTCGTACGCCAGAGCGATCCCGGGAATAGCTTCGGCGGGAATGCCGTCCAGCGCCGCCCTCACCTGCCCAAGCACGACCTTCTCCATCTGGCCCGCCTCACGCTGCTCCAGGGTCTCTCCGACGCAGACTATCGGCTTCAGGCCAGCATCGAGAGCCGCAGCCAGTTTGCGGTTTACCGACTCGTCGGTCTCCGCAAAATATTGGCGGCGCTCAGAGTGACCTAAAATAACGTAGATGCACCCAATCGTCAATATCATGGCAGCCGAGACTTCCCCCGTGAACGCCCCCTCTTTCTCCCAGTGCATGTTCTGCGCTCCCAGAGATATCCCACTCCCTTCCAGCGCCTCCCCCACCACCTGCAGACTGGTAAACGTCGGGCAGACCACAACGTCCGCTGACGCACCTGTTCCCCCCACCACTCCCCTCAACTCCTCCGCCAGGCCACGGGCTTCCGCCGCCGTCCGGTGCATCTTCCAGTTGCCGGCGATTAAAGCCGTGCGCATCTGTCCCCTCTTCTATCCATATTAGATCCCTCTACCATCGATTGATCGATGCCGCGCTCCCCTGCTATCTCGGGGAAGCCAGGATAGACGCAGCTGTCTATAGACAGGACAGAACGCACACCACTAATTTCGCGCCAGCGAAACTACACCTCGGCACCGCATTCTCGGTGAGCCTCGTCAAACCCCGGCCGTCGCCAGAGCCGCCACCCCGGGAAGAACTCGCCCCGCCAGACATTCTAGGGAAGCTCCGCCTCCAGTGGAGACATGCGACATCTTCGCCGCAGCCCCGGCTTGGGTCACCGCGGCCGCCGTGTCCCCACCGCCGATGATACTGATGACACCCGATTCCCATGTAGCCCGCTCCAGAGTCTCCGCTATCGCCCGAGTGCCCTCGGCAAAGGCCTCTATCTCGAACACACCCAGAGGGCCGTTCCAAATCACCGTACCCGCTTCCTCTATCCTGGACTGGAAGAGCTGTCGCGTCTCAGGTCCGATGTCGACGCCCTCCCAGGCCGCCGGGATCTGGTCGCGCGCGACCACCCTGGTTTGGGCGTCGGATGCGACGCGGTCAGCCACCAAACAATCCACCGGAAGCAGGATTTCCAATCCCTGCTGTTTTTCAGCTGCGGCCAGCACATTCTTGGCGACCGGCACGCTGTCCTCGTCGAGAAGCGAATTGCCGATATCCAGGCCCATGGCCTTGAAGAAGGTGTAGGCCATTCCGCCCCCGAGCATGAGGACGTCCAGCATCCCCATCAGATTTTCGATTACTTCCACCTTGTCCGACACCTTGGCCCCGCCGAGGATGGCCACGAAGGGGCGCTGGGGATTCGACACCGCCTCGTCCAGGTATTGAAGCTCATTCTTCATCAGATACCCGCTCACGGCCTCCGGCACATGGTGGGTTATCCCCTCTGTCGAGGCGTGGGCCCGGTGGGCGGCGCCAAAGGCATCATTGACGAACAGGTCCCCCAGACCGGCCAGCTGACGGGCGAAGTCGGAGTCATTGTCCCGCTCTTCTGGATGAAAACGCAGGTTCTCCAGCAGCAGCACCTGACCCGGCTTCAGGTTGCTGGCCATGCTCTCGACCTCGACGCCAACGCAGTCGGGTGCCAGATGGACAGATGTACCCAGAAGCTGACCCAGGAGATCGGAGACCGGCTGCAGGGAGAGGTCGGGTCGCCGTTGTCCTTTGGGCCTGCCGAGGTGGGACATGAGAATCAGGCTGGATCCCTTTTCCAGGAGTCGCCACAGGGTCGGCAGGGCAGCCCGAATCCGCGTGTCGTCGGCGATATGGCGATCGGCGTCGAGAGGCACGTTGAAGTCCACCCGTACCAGTACCCGCTTCCCCGCCACATCCACGTCGTCTATGGTCTTCTTGGCCATCGCTGGATCTTTCAATTGTCGGAGTGGGTAAATCTCGCTCGCCGCGCCAGGCGTCGAAGTCCCCCTGAGAGACCCACCAGCATCAGTCAACCAAAGAATACTCGCGCTATGTCGAAGAGCTCCCGATCGACCTCTTTCACAGTACCTATGGCATCGGCGAGAGAGATGGCAACGATCTCGTTCCCCTGGAGGCTCACCATCTTGCCGAAGTCCTCCGCGGCCACCAGCTCGACGGCGGCTATACCAAAGCGGGTCCCCAGGACCCTGTCGAACGCGGTTGGCGTACCCCCCCTCTGAAGATGGCCGAGCACGGTCACGCGAGTCTCGAACCCTATCCGCTTTTCGATCTCCTTGCCGATGAGGTGACCGACTCCACCCAGCATCACGTGCCCGAACTCGTCTCTACCGCTCTCCGCCACCACGTCGGCATCCTCGATTTTCACCCCCTCCGCCACCACCACAATGCTGAAGTTCTTGCCGCGATCGTGTCGCTTTCTGATGATCTCCACGGTATCGGCAATCGAGTGCTTCTGCTCCGGGATCAGGATGATATCGGCGCCTCCGGCGATGCCGGCGTGGGTGGCGATCCAGCCCGTGTGTCGCCCCATAACCTCCACTACCATCACCCGGTTGTGAGACTCGGCGGTGGTGTGGATTCGGTCCAGCGCTTCGGCGACAATATTGACAGCGGTATCGAATCCGAAGGTGTAGTCGGTGTGGTTGATATCGTTGTCGATGGTCTTGGGCACCCCTACTACCGGCGTTCCCATCTCGGCCAGCTTGTGGGCAACGGTCAGCGTGTCGTCGCCGCCCACGGCGATCAGTGCGTCCAGCTTCATCCGCTTCATGTTCTCCACGACGATGTCGCCACCGTCCGGGTCCTTGAAGGGATTCGTCCTCGATGTGCCCAGGATGGTGCCTCCCTTGGGGAGGATACCTGAGATCTCCTCGAGGCCCAGAGGTTGCCACAGGCATTCCATCATCCCCTTCCACCCCTGCATGACCCCCCGAAACCGGTAGTTGTGCTCGGCCATCCCCTTGCGGACAACTCCCCTGATGACGGCGTTAAGGCCTGGACAGTCTCCACCACCGGTCAGAATGCCCACGGTCCTGATAGACATAGTTATGACTCCCTCCTGCTGATCATCCCCCACTCGCCGTTTGCAATCACCGGCAACAGCCCTGAGTCCGTCTAGGCGACTCGTTTTAGTAGCGGCGCCGTTACGCCCAGTCTGAGCGTAGTTCCTTCAGGAACGGGTCCTCGCGCGGGTTTTTTTGAGATCGTCAGCCTCGGATGACTCCCGGAATCCTCTGTTCGCCAAGCAGATCGGGAGCTTCGGGAAAGCGGGGATAAAGCTATCGGAGGCTTGAGATTACGTCAAGTCTCTCGGGTCCACACGAGACCCCCCAAGCGAGAGCGCAGCAACGAGAACGGCATCGCCCTAGGCGGCCCCCCCCTGCGAACCCGGCTGCTCCACGACATCAGGGAGAGGGCAGGCCCGGGATCTGCAGGCAGCTGAACGGCACGGAGTGCGAGCACTGGTCACAGCTTACCGGGGAAAGTCTGCTTCGATGATCGAGGATATGGGCTGGCCAAGGCCACCCCCCACACAGAGGCATTCACCCTCTTTTCGAGAGCCTTGCAGCAGGAGGCCAGCGTCGCTCCCGTGGTGACCACATCGTCTACCAGCCCGATGCGGATCCCGCCGGGAACATCCTCGTCGGCCTCGAACGCCCCGGTCAGATTCTGCGCCCGCTCGTCGGCGTCGAGTTTGGCCTGCTGGCGGGTGGCTCTGCAGCGTCGGACCAGACCGGGCCGCAGTGGCTTGCCTGCCGCCTCGGCCAACCCGGAGGCTATGCACAGGCTCTGATTGTAGCCGCGTTCCCGTTGTCGCGCTGGGTGCAGCGGCACCGGCACCAGCATGTCGATGGCGGCCAGGCTGGAATGAAACCGCGGTGACGCGCCCATCCGTCGACCTAGCTCCCAGCCTAATCTCTGGTTGCGGTTGAACTTCAGGGCGTGGATGGCCTCCTGCATCACCCCCTCAAAGGGACGCCAGACCAGCACTCGCTCCAGAGCGGGGTCCCAGGACCGGCAGTTTGGGCACGTCCCGACAGCAGTGGCGGCCGCTGGCGTCGGTGCGGACAGCGCTTTCCGATACCCGGTCTGGCGGTGAGGTGCGCTCGCGCCGGCTGCGTCATCAGCTTCGGATGAGTTGGGCGCGACCGTCTTGGTGGCGTCGCCGATGGGACAGCCGCACCGCCGGCACCGTCGGCCGCCCACAGTCTCGAGTTCCCGCCAGCACTGCGGACAGAGCAAGTCCTCCGCCAATTCCAGCCAGGTGCCGCAGGCGGCGCAGTGCGGGGGGTAGACGAAGTCCACCAGCGCCCGGCTCAGGTAGCGGGCGAGTGATGGAATGGTAACGCGGGTGTCTCCTGACATTCACGTGCTCCAGTGTTTGACCTGGGTGCGTGCTCGGCCCGGGTACGATCCCCGCGAAAACCGTGCCGGCCTTGGGGCAGAACGCAGGACGCCCGCAGACCGAGTATCGCTCTCGGCGCTGCCGGCGTTGTAGGTTGTCGTGAGGTGGTGAGTTGCGAGAAAGGGGTCAGCCACCAAATCAGAAATGCCCGGGCTCATCGACTCTGGGCTGAGGTTGTGACACAGGCTAAGGGCTCCATAATTCCAAAACCCGTTCGCGGTCTGATCGTAGCCTGATGGTGGCCAACCGCTGCGGGAATCCTGAAGCCACCGACGGACAGGAGTCGGACGGATCCAGCTTGACCGACTATTGATAATGCCCCTTTATCCTTGCCTATACGTTTTTTCTCACGGACGCCACACCACCGTACGTTGCCGAATACGACCGACCGACCCGGCGAGCCCTTTCTTCATCCATGTGTGCCAAATCATTTTTCTTCTTTACTCAATTCCGAGACCTTCGAAGTTCAGCATGTGTCCACTATATGGACGCGACGGCGACCATCGCTGGTAACAGGGAAGAGAAATCACCCGAGAACACCCACATTCCTCTGGGCCGGGCATGAGATCCTATCGACGCAACCTCGAGCCCAACCGGGCTGAGCGCACGGATGACGTGGACACGAAGGTCGAGATCCTGCGACGGGCGCTGCGCGAAGGCAATCACGAACTAGCTCTCGGCGTGGCGAGTTCGATCAAGGATGGGTTGGCGGGCGAGCGCATGCTCTACGCAGATCCGGGGCCTGCCGATGTGTTGTCCACGGACTGGCGTCCGCTTGCGGACTTGCCACAGACGTGGGCAGAGTGGGCCGCTGGTTGGGCGTTATGCCAATGTCTGCGTGTGAGCGAACCGATCGGCCAGGCACGACAGGCGGAGCCCGTGGATCTGCTGGTGGGATTGCCCTTCGACCAGGTACTCTCACCCGGGCGCGAACTGCGTGTTGCCCGGATCGACAGCGACGGCCCCGGAATCAATGGCCCCAGAGAGGTGACGAGCCAGGTCTATGGTGAGCTTCGCCGAGGGGAGAATTGGCTGGTTCGGCTGGTTTTTGGAGCAGATGTCCCGACGTCAGGCGAATCTCTCTTCCTGATTTTCTGCGGCAATCCTGCAGCGGAGTTCCCCGACTATCCAAGCCGAATCCAGGTACGAGGAGAGGAAGCCGATCTGGAAATCGAGACACCGGATTATGTGGCGAAACTCTGTGGGCAGAATGGACAGCTGGAGTCTCTGACACCGAAGTGGCACACGGGCGGGATGCAGCTGGGCTCACACGGCAATGGCCACGGTGAACCACCGAATATCGACTGGGCCCACGACTATATGTCGGTGGGACCGTTTCAGAAGATGCGTGTCACGAATTGGGCTGAGTGCCCCAACTTCGAAGTCGTACGCGGCCCCTTGTGCACGATCGTGCGGCGCTTTGGATTTCCGCACAGCCCGGCGCATCCGCTGTTCACCCCCAGTCGACTCTTCATGGATCTGAGTTACACGTTTTACGCAGGGGTCCCGTATTTCATGAAGAATGGTCACATGGAAGTGACCCGTGACTTCTGCACGCTCGTCGCACGAGACGACGAGTGGTATTTCGGTGGGCGGCCCTTCGATTCGACCCTGTGGATGGATGAAGAGGGTCACGTGCATGAGGGCAAGCCACCCGACGACAAGACAGACCGGGTCTGGGGTGTGGGATTCTTTCATGGCGAGAGTCGCGACAGCATGTTCGCCATCTACCTCGATCACCGTCTCGACGGGCCCGCGGGACCGGGACCGGAAGGGACTTCGCCGGCGCAACTCTATCACCACGTCGATATCACCGTCGACCATTCCAAACCTGGCAGCGGTCCCCACGCGGCGGTCTGGTGTCGACCCATGCTGCGCGACAATGCCTGGCTGCAAACCGGTGCGCACCTGGTGCAGCGCAACGCGTATCTGCTGGCGCCCTATCCAGAGCGGGAGGGGGCGACGGGCCTGCAGCTGCTGCGCGAGCGGCTGCTTCGGCCCGTCGAGGTCAAAGTGGATGAACGACCGGCAGAGGCTTTGGAGGATCTGTCAGGTGGAGGACGTCTATCCAGGCAAGATGTGCAGCCCCTGGCCCGCATCGGCGAGCGCCCCTCGGACTGGCCGCGCAAGCAGGCTCTGTGGGAGGCGATGAAGGATGTGATCGACGATCAGTATAGTGAGAAGAACGCAAGCCTCGTCGACCTGGGCTATATCTATGATGTGCGCACGCGCGGGAATGATGTGCGCGTAATCATGACCATGCCGCACAGGGGGCGACCGAAATACGAGTTCCTCGCCAGGCCACTGCGATCACGCTTGGAACAAGTGCCCGATGTGGGTTCCGTCGTCGTCGAATTCACCTGGGAGCCCGCATGGACACCGAATCGGCTCACTGACGTGGGCCGTCACAAGATGGGGCTTGCTGACGAGTCCTCGGACGACTGAATCTCGAACTCCTCGCGGATACCGGCAGGATCCGAGACGAATCTTGCCCTCCAATCTTCAGCAGGAAGTGCGAGACCGATTCCGAGGCGAAGGTGCTGGCAGTGGGCCTGGGCCTCCAGTGACAGGGCCTCCCAATCCTCCCGCTGGATCAAATCGGCAATCTCTCTTGCGCGTCGTTCGGTCTGACGCTTATTCTTAGTGCTGAGTTTTCGGTGACGGCCTGGTGTAGAAGGTGCTGTGCCAGGCGCTGCCGCGAGGGTAGCCTTGAAGAGGCCTTCAACTTCGAACGGAGATGCTTCTTTCATGGGTGCCTCCCGTCAGTCCATTGCTCCACCCAAAAAGGATAACAACTGCCTATACATTTGGCACAAATCATTTCGTGCCAGTTTTGCGTCAGATGATATCCAGAAGTCCCCAACGGAGCCTGGCGCGCCCTAAAAGAACATAGGAAGTTGTTTTTTAAAGGACTTACGCCGAATAAGTATCTGGCACCTGAGTATTGGCGGTGTAGCTCAGTTGGTTAGAGCAGTGGAATCATAATCCACGTGTCGGGGGTTCGAATCCCTCCACCGCTACCACAAGCAAACTAATACTGTCTCAGGCACTTGCGTAGAACTTGACACGTGGGTGCCTGTCGTCGTTCTGAACCCTATTGGACCGATTTTGGCCCGACTGGTCCTTGCGTCGGCGTGGACTGTGTCCGATGGGCTTCAATTGCCGCCCGCAGATCGGACGGGTCGAAAAGAGTCCGGCCGCCGATCTTGACAGCTACCAGTTGTCCTCGCGCAACCATATTCCGCAGTGTCCGCTCACACACGCTCAGACTCCAGCTCGCCTCCTCATAGCTCAGCAACAACTTGGGGACCAAGCGGTCGCGAGGCGGCAAGTCGGTGCCGGCATGTTCCTGCTTCGTCTTCGCCTTCGAGTCCATAGCCGGTACCTACGACGCGCCCCGCCAGTGATACCCGCACTTCG
>PBRM01000038.1 GCA_002725915.1 Gemmatimonadota bacterium | reverse complement strand
TCTGGAGAGGATGCAGGGAACGAAGTCGAATGAGGAGTTCCTGAAGTCCATGAATGAATGACGGCCGGGCGCTTATCGGTGGGGCTGACCTGATCAGGTGGATCACGCACCGGAGCCGAGATTGACTTCGTCCTTCTCTCTACCGGAAGCCACAGTAGCCGGTCGTACCGACCTGATCGGTGAATCACGCGCCTGAGCCGAGCGAGCCGCTCCGAGGACGACATCACCCTCCATCAGGCTGGTCATCTGTTAAATACGAAACAGCCCCCAGAAGGGGATTCGCCTTCGACAGAAACGGGGCTGCTTCCTAGCCGCGCGACTTGCCTCCCGATCCAGCCCCGGCGACTTGCGAATTCCTGGCTGGGCGCTACTTTATAAGGTTGGCTTTCCACTATTCTGACGAATTCTAAACAAGAACGGCCATCTAATGAAGAAAGAAATTCACCCCGAGTATCGCGCTGTTGTCTTTCAGGATATCAGCACGGATTTCCAGGTTCTTACGCGCTCCACCATGACGTCCGAAGCGATGATCGAATGGGAGGACGGGAAGTCCTATCCTTTGGTCCGGGTTGAGATCAGTTCCGCGTCGCATCCGTTTTATACCGGGAAGCGCCAGCTGATCGCCGATCGGGGCGGCAGGATTGAGCAGTTCCGACGTCGGTACAACATCAAGGACAGCGAGGGTGAAACCGGCGAGGACTCGGCAGCGGCCGAGGCGGCATCGTCGGGCGACGCCGCGGAGAGCTAAGCTGCACTGTAGGGAAGAGGTGATGGGCCATCCGAGGAGAGGTGGCTCCGTCGCCTTTTTTGTTGTACTCCTTCCTCCTTTTCCTTGCTCCTCCCTCCGTCATGACCGGTATCTGAAAGCGCCTGCTGAGGGGGCTGACGACGCCGACGATTAGACCGGAGAATAGCTGTCGGAACGACACGCACCCTATGCCGAGAGATACCGGAGACTCCCAACTCACCGAAGACCTGCCGGTTGGCGGCCAGGCCGTCATCGAGGGCGTGATGATCCGCGCCGAGGACAAGGTGGTGACCGCCGTGCGGACGCCGGAGCAGCAGATCGTGGTGCGCGAGGATATTCACGTGCCGTGGGGGCGCCGGCTGAGGTTGTTGAGAGTGCCCGTCCTGCGGGGGGCGGTCGCTTTTTTTGAGATGATGATCATTGGCCTGCGAACGCTGAATTTCTCCGCCGACATGGCCATGCAGGGAGAGGAAGCAGAGCGGCCGGTCCGTCCCGAAGAGGACGGGTGGAAGAATAAACTCGCCCTGGGCCTGACATTGGCCGTCTCTCTCGGCCTGGGAATAGGGCTGTTCTTCTTCCTGCCCCTCTTCGCCGCCCAACTCGCGGGCGCTTCGCGCAACGCTGTCGAGTTCAATCTTATCGCCGGGCTCGTGCGCATGGTGCTGTTTCTGTCCTATCTGTGGGGGATCAGTCACTGGAGTGAGATCCGCCGTGTTTTCGAGTACCACGGAGCGGAGCACAAGAGCATCTTCAACCACGAGGCAGGGGCTGACCTGACCGTAGAGAAGGCGCGCGAGTTCGGGCGCTTGCACCCGCGCTGCGGTACCAGTTTTCTCCTGATCGTCGTGCTGGTGTCCATTTTCGTCTTCGCATTCGTGGATTCGGCCTTCGTCGTCGTCTTCGGTCATCTGCAAAGCCTGCTGGAGCGCTTTGCAACCCACCTGAGTTTGCTGCCGTTCGTGTCCGGACTCAGCTTCGAGTTGCTCAAGCTTTCCGGCAGGAAGCGCAACCACCCCGTCACCCGTATCCTCATCGCCCCCGGTCTGTGGCTGCAGCGGATCACCACGCGGGAGCCTACTGATGACCAGCTGGAAGTCGCGCTCGTGGCCCTGCGCCACGCCCTTGGCAAAGCCTCTCCCGTGGAATACACCCTCTGGGACGCGGAGGGTGAGTGGAGGAGCCACTCGCGGGGACCCGCCGCGGCAACCGGCATCGTCGCTGGATCGGCGGAGTGAGCGGGGGGAGAGCAGAGAGGAGACCTCGTGCTCGACAAGCTGGCGGACATAGAAAGGCGCTACGACGAGCTGAACCAGCAGCTGGCCGATCCGGATGTGGTGAAGGATCGGCAGCGGTATCAGAAGCTGGCGCGCGAATCGGGTGATCTCCGAGAGACGGTTGCCGTCGCAGATCGATACCGCCAGTGTATCGCTCGTCGGGACGAGGCCAGGCAGATCATCGTGGATTCATCCGAGGACCAGGAGTTGTTGGAGCTGGCGGGGCTCGAACTCGCGGAAGCGGAGGAGGAGTTCGAGCGCCTGGAGGTGGAGATACGGGTACTGCTGATACCGAAGGACCCGGATGACAGCCGCAACGCCATCCTCGAGATCAGGGCCGGTGCGGGTGGAGATGAGGCCGGGCTCTTCGCCAGCGATCTATTTCGCATGTACAGCCGCTTTGCAGAGCGCAACACCTGGAAGGCGGAGCCGCTGTCCTCGAGCACGAATCCGTCGGGGGGATTCAAGGAAGTCATCTTCCTGGTGACAGGTGACACGGTATACGGGCGACTCAAATTCGAAAGCGGAGTACACAGGGTCCAGAGGGTACCGAAGACAGAGGCGAGTGGCCGCATTCACACGTCCGCCGCATCCGTCGCCGTCCTGCCCGAGGCGGAGGAAGTGGACGTGGAGATATCGCCGGAGGATCTCGAGATCGATGTGTTCCGGTCGAGCGGCCCGGGCGGGCAGAGCGTCAACACCACCGACTCGGCGGTGCGCATCACCCACAAGCCAACCGGCATGGTGGTCTCCTGCCAGGACGAGAAGTCGCAGCTCAAGAACAAGAACAAGGCCCTCAAGGTGCTTAGGGCAAGATTGCTGGACAAGGTCCGGGCCGAGCGGGACGAGAAGCTGGCGAAGGAGCGGCGCCAGCAGATCGGCAGCGGGGACCGCAGCGCCAAAATCAGGACCTACAATTTTCCTCAGAGCCGCGTCACCGATCACCGCATCGGGCTCACGGTTTACCGCCTGGAAGAGGTGCTGGACGGCGAGATCGGCGAGTTCGTATCTCAACTGGCGGTCGCCGAGCAGGGTCGCCTGCTCAACGACCGGTGACCGACCGGCGCTCATCGGGGCGTTTAATTGACGGTGTATCCTGCGCCGGAGGCGAGAATGACTGCGTCATTCTCACGCGGTGATGCAGGCCGGGGCTCATCGGGGCGTTTAATTGACGGTGTATGCGCCGAACGCGGTGGATCTGGACTTCGTCCTTCTCTCCAGTGATGCTGACTGGTGGGACCAAGGATCCAGTTAGCGATATCGCTTGGAAGGACTTACTACGTTGAGTCATGATTGACCGGAGCTGGAAGCTGCTCGACCTCCTCGGCGAGGCGAGCGGCTTTTTTGCGTCCCGAGAGCTAGAGAACGGGAGACTGCAGGCCGAGCTGCTGCTGTCCGCCGCCCTCGGAATCCGCCGCCTGGATCTCTATCTTCAGTTCGACAAACTGCTGACCCCGGCGGAAGTTGAGGTCTTCCGGGGATTCGTCAGACGCCGGCTCGAAGGCGAGCCAGTGCAATACATAACCGGCGAGGCGGCCTTCCGCCTGCTGGAGCTGGCCGTGACCGAGTCAGTGCTCATCCCGCGGCCGGAGACAGAGATACTCGTCGAAGCCGCGCTGAGTTTCCTGTCGGAACGCGCCGAGCCGCGGGTACTGGACCCGGGATGCGGGTCTGGCGCCATCGGTATCTCCATTGCCTGCGAGCACGAACCCGCCCGCGTCACCGTCACCGATATCGATCCCCATGCCCTGCGCGTCGCCCATTCGAACGCGGAGCGCTGCCACGCCCTCGACAGAATGCGGTTCATTTGCGGCGATCTCTTCGAGCCCCTCGGAGAGCCGGCGCGCTTCGATGCCATCGTCTGCAACCCGCCGTACGTGCGCACCGCGGACCTGGCCGGCCTGGATGAGGAGGTCCGCGATTTCGAGCCTCATCTGGCGCTTGACGGCGGCGAGGACGGCCTTGCCTTCTATCGCCGAATAGCCGCGCCGGCGTCGTTGCTGCTGGAGGCGGATGGCGGTCTTTTCCTGGAAGTGGGGGGCGGCCAGGCAGACAGTGTGTCGGGGCTTCTGGAGCAGTCTGGGAAATACGAGGGGATAGAGGTGCTAGCCGATCTCGCCTCGGTCCCAAGAGTGGTCTGCGGCCGTCGTCGTACTGGCCTCGAGTGACGGGTTCGCAGGCGACGATTTCGCGGGCGACACCAGTCTGCCACAGCTCTGTTTCCAAACGCTTACACCTGATGGTTTCGATGTACCTGGGATGTCCTGCCTTTGGCGTTTCATAACTATATAAGAAACTGGAAGTTAGGTCATTTCAGGCGCCGGTTCCTCAGTCTGGCATGGGAATTGTATGTCCGTCTTCGAAGGTGAGGGACGGCAGGAGACGGGGGTGAGAGGCTTCGTTTCGACCCTGCGGGGTCCGCGGTTCGAAATCGCTTGACAGATGCACATTTGATCACTATCTTTTTGTGCACTCAGGTCGAGATCTACGCAAAGAGGGAGCATCGCTCCCATCTCCGCTGCCCTCGCCACCCATTCATCACCCTTCCCCACGTGCCGCTCTCGAGGCGGGAGTGGGAGAAGGAAAACAGCAGGAGGACGCAATGGTATCCGCAAAATTTGGCGTTTCGTCCGGCAAGAGCAGGGGAAACGGCAAGGGAAACGACAACGCCACCTTGAGCGCCAGCGACAAGCAGAAGGCCATGGAACTGGCCCTTTCCCAGGTGGAGAAGCAGTTCGGCAAGGGAGCAATCATGAGACTCGGCGAGTCCCACGTGGTGGACGTGGAGATCATCCCCACGGGCTGCATCTCGCTGGATGCTGCGCTGGGCATCGGAGGGATCCCGCGGGGAAGAGTCATCGAAATGTTCGGACCCGAGTCGGCGGGAAAGACCATGACCGCCCTCCACGTGGTGGCCGAAGCCCAGATGCGCGGCGGCACGGCGGCCTTCATCGATGCCGAGCACGCCCTGGATGTGAGCTTTGCCCGAAAACTCGGCGTCGATGTGGAGAACCTTCTTGTGGCGCAGCCGGATTCGGGCGAAGAGGCCCTCGAGATCACCGATACTCTGGTGCGCAGCGGCGCTATCGACATCATCGTGGTGGACTCGGTGGCCGCCCTGGTGCCCAGGGCGGAGCTGGAAGGGGAGATGGGAGATGCCCAGATGGGATTGCAGGCGCGGCTCATGTCCCAGGCGCTGCGCAAGCTCACCGGGTCGATCCAGAAGTCGAAGACGACCGTCATCTTTATCAATCAGCTGCGAATGAAGATCGGCGTCATGTTCGGCAACCCCGAGACCACGACAGGAGGGAGGGCCCTGTGTTTTTACGCTTCAGTGCGCCTGGACATCCGCGGCATAGGCAACATAAAGGACGGCGACGAGGTGATCGGACGTCGCACGCGCATCAAGGTGGTGAAGAACAAGATGGCTCCTCCTTTCAAGGAAGCCGAGTTCGACATCATGTTCCGCGGCGATGATGTGGGAATATCGAAGGAGGGCTCTCTTCTCGATCTCGGAGTCGAAAGCCAGATCGTGGAGAAGAGCGGCACCTGGTTCTCCTATGGCGGCGAGCGTCTCGGTCAGGGCCGCGAGAACGCCAGACTCTACCTCCGCGAGAATTCCGATATCGCTACGCGGATCGAGAACGAGGTGCGGAAAGTGCTGTGCATTCCCCTTGCGGACAAGGCGGCCCCCGAAGATTCCGCCCCTCCGGTCGCACCTTCCACGCAAACCCCCCCCGAGTCAGCCGGAAGTGATGGCGCCGTGGCCGAAGGCACCAATAAAAAAACAGACCCAGGCCCGAAGGCGGGGAGTAAGCAGAGGGAGAAGGCCGCCGCCTGACGTCGATGACGGGAATAGATCCGTCTCCATCTCCCTATCCCCCACTCTCCATCTCCCCATCCCGCAACCTCTCCGTGCAGGGCTGCTTCGCGAAGCAGCCCTGCATCTACAATTAGGACGGACCGCACGGGCCGGGACCCTAGTCTCGCGACTCACGCTGTCTCAGGAGCCTCTCAGCAAGGGAGAGCGCGGCCTCGTCGTCTACGTCCATCCAGAAGGTGTCTTCCATGTCCAGACTTCGGACGCGGCCGGCCGCGCAGAGGATGCGCATGCCACCTGAAAGGCTGGTATCGCCCCCGGCGGAGGATGCCTCGAGCGCTTGAAAGAGACCCTGAGTACAGTGGAACAGACCGGTGTCGTATCCGTTGTAGTCAGATATGCCTTTGCCGATGTCGATCACGACTCCGTCCCGTACCAGGACCCTGGTGACGTCTTCCAGGTCAATGCGGTCGTTGTCGGTCAGACCGAAGTCTACGGCGAGATGGACGTCCCCTGACCGTGGTCCCAGCTGCACCAGTCTTTGAATGATGGCCGGATCGAAGAGGTGGTCGGCCATAAGGAGAAGAAAGTTTCCGTCCTCGCAGTCCCTGGCACTGAGCACCGACAGCCCGTTGCCCAGCTCCCACTGGCGATTCGCGACGGTGCTGATGGGAACCCCGGGCAACGCCGAGGCCAGTTGTCTCAGGTGGGACTCCACCGCGTCCCCACGATAGCCGGTAACCACGCAGAACTCGGTTGCGCCGCCATTGGCCGCGTCCCGAATGACCCGCTCGATCAGGGGAACGCCGAATACCGGGAGGAGGGGTTTGGAGGACGCGTGGGCAGACAGGCGCGAGCCTCTACCGGCGGCGATGATAACGCACTTCACGGCAGGATTGACGATCTCATAGGTATGCGCGCCAAACCCCAGACCTGGTCAGGTTTCGGTGGAGGGGCACAATATACAGTAGACGAGATCGTTGAAAGGGCATTGCGATTGTATCAAGATCATACGAATATAGCGGCTAGCAGCGTGGCAGCAAGCCACTGACCGCATATCGACCTGATCCTCCGAAGGTGGTAAGTTAATACCCTTACTCGCACAGCCGGCGTAACCCAATGGATGCGAGAAGTCCCGGCTGGATCTCCGTCGGGCTTGCAGGAGGGGAAAATCCACAGCGAGCGAGAGCGTTTCGAGAAAAGGGGTCCGCGGTGACCGTCCGGGTTCTCATCGACGCCCATACCGTCCAGAATCGGGTGGCTGAGATGGCAGAACAGCTGGCCGACGATTACCGTACTTCACCTCCGGTGGTTGTGGGAATCCTCAACGGCGCCGTCCGCTTCACGATGGATCTCCTGTCTGGCATGCCGTCCGATTTTTCCCAGCTTGTCGACTACGATTTTGTCGGCGTCTCGACATACGAGGGCACGCGACCCCGTAGCCAGGCCGATGTGAGGTCGTACACGGTCGTCGACATGCGCGATAGGCACGTCCTCGTGGTAGACGGCATCATCGACACCGGTGCGACCTTGCTCCGGGTTCTCTCGCTTCTCAAGGCTCACTGCCCCAAATCACTGAAGATTTGTGTTCTTCTCGACAAGCCCGCGCACCGCACCCATGAGGTCCGCATCGACTATACAGGCTTTGCGATCGACGACCAATTCGCAGTGGGTTACGGCATGGATCTAGACCAGCGCTACAGAGGACTCCCTTACATCGGCGTCGAGGACTCCCCTATATCGCGAGGTTTGAGGGCTCCCCTACATTGGAGTACCGAACTGCACTGAGGGCGGACGACGGCGATGATCCCGGTGCGAGTGCTGACCCACAAGGACATTGACTCAGAAGGAGACAGTGAAACTGATGGCCTCTCCCACGAAGGTACTCGTCACCGGCGTCTACGGCCTGATTCCTGGCGCCGTGTACCGGCAGCTGCAGTCCAAACCCGAAGACTATGATGTATACGGATTGGCACGGCGACGTCAGGCGTCGGAGCGAGCACCGCGGGGCAGCGAACCCGACATCCCGGAGGGGAAGTTCTTCCTCGCCGATCTGGCCGACGAGAGCGCCGTGGAAAAGGCGGTCTCCGGGATGGATGTGGTCGTGCAGATGGCGGCCGATCCGCGACCCGACGCCAGCTGGAAGAGTCTGCTGAACAGCAATATCATCGGGGCCTACAACGTGCTCGATGCTGCGGTGCGGTGTGGGGTCAGTCGAGTGGTGTTCGCCAGCTCCATCATGGTTTCCTGGGGCTACCAGCTCGATGAGCCCTTCAAGGCGCTGGCAGAGGGCCGCTTTGACGATCTGGCAAAGATGGAAGTCCACACGGTGACCCACGAGTGGCCACATAGACCCACCGGTCTGTACCCGGCCACCAAGGTGTGGGGGGAGGCGGTGGCTCGGTACTGCGCCGACGTGCACGGATTGTCCGTCATCTGCCTGCGGATCGGCTGGGTGAACGCCGAAGATCATCCCCACAAGCCTGAGTCGGGGGCGGTCTGGTGCAGTCAGCGAGACGCCGTACAGCTCGTGGAGCGCTCCATGTGCGCTCCGGAGGACGTCAAGTTCGACATCTTCTACGGTGTTTCCAACAACAAGCACCGCTGGGTGGACATCGACCACGCCCGGGAGGTTCTGGGATACATACCCGAGGACAGAGCCGAGGAGGCACTGGCCCGATCGTGACCGCCGAGAGGTACCGACTACCGTGAGTCGAATATATCGCCTGGAAGAAGGATCTTTGCACAGATCCACGCCAGTTCGCGGTCGTAGTTCAGCCAGACAGGCCCCGCAGGCTTGCGCTGTGTCGCTCCGGCAGCGTCCACTAGGAATCCGGCGTCGTTGCGGGCCACACTGCGAAAAAAGGGTTGTCCCGGGAGAAGATGTCGGCCGAGCCGTCGTAGTCGCCGAAGCGCGAAGAGGCGGCTCAACAAGATCTGTCGAGCCGCCTCTTCATATGGTGGGCGATGCCGGAATCGAACCAGCGACTTCCTGCATGTCAAGCAGGCACTCTAACCAACTGAGCTAATCGCCCAAGCCAACTCCGCACCTTCACCTGAATCACAGGCGCAGGGTGCCCAAGCACACTCATGAATCTAAGCTAGCTACCGGGGTGGTCAAGGACGACGAGGCGGCAATGCCTGGGTCCGCGACAGCGAAGCGAGGGCGAGCGCGGAGGGCGGGACCAGGCCACTTTCTGACTTGGGCAGATAGCCCAGACAGGCTTAACACCAGCGGCAGAGAAAGAGGAGTGGGGGAGAGAGGAACATGGATAATCGATACAGGGTTTGTCTGATCGGGTGTGGCCGCATGGGGGCCACCATCGACGACGAGGTGAGGGACCGCCTCAAAGGCGATCTCTTTCTGCCGTACTCCCACGCGGCGGCCATCGCCGCCTGCGGGAGAGTGGAGTTCGCGGGAGTATGCGACCCGATCGCTGAGAAGGCGGGGGCCGCCAGGGAGAGGTACGGGGCCCGGCAGTCATTCACGGATTACGAGACGATGATCCGCGAAGTGCAGCCCGACATCGTCTGTATTGCGACACGGCCCTCTGCTCACGCACCTGCCTCGATTTTCGCGGCTGAGCAGGGGGTGAGGGGCATCTATTGCGAGAAGCCGCTGTGCAACTCCATGGTAGAGGCAGACGCCATGCTCCAGGCGCTGGATACAAGGGGGGTGAAATTCAACTACGGTACCCAGAGACGATACGTCTCCCTCTATCGGAATCTGAGGGCGATGACGGACGCCGGCGATATTGGCGAGGTGCAGGCCGTGATCGCCCACTGTGGGTCGAGCGCCGCGCAGTGGGGGCACACACATACGGCGGACATGCTGCTCTTCCTGTCAGGAGACGGCGAAGTGGAGTTCCTCCAGGGCGCGGCGGAGATCGACGATGCGGCGTGGGAGGGGGATACCCTCAAGCAGGATGCGCCTATCCCCATGGGGTACGCCCGATTCGCCAACGGAGTCCACGCCTATCTGGTAGCATCCGGTGGATACGAGTTCGAAGTAAGCGGTACGGGCGGCAAGCTGAGGACCCTCTCCAACGGCATCGGCTACTCTTGGCGGCGCTTTGACGAGCACGAGCAGTTGCAGGATGCATCGGGCCCCGAGGTGCGTTTGGAGAGCGGTACGCTGCGCGGTCTGGAAGATCTGGTGCGGGCACTGGACGAGGACGGCGACACGCAGGGGAACCTGCGTCTGGCGTGCCGCAGCCAGGAGATGATCTTCGGCTTCACCGAGTCCCACCGACGGGGGGGCATGCGGGTTCCCATGCCGCTGGCGAACCGGGAGCTGGCGATCGCTCCCGACAACTATTGAGCCGACCTGTCGAGGCCGGGATAAGCCGGGGCCCGGCAGGGCGGCAAGGTACAAGGTCTGCTAAGCGTTGTTTTTCACCATGATTGGGATTTCAATCGCTGGTCCTTTTTTGTTTGAGTTCTGAGCAAGCTTGTCGTATCTTCACTGACCCTTAAGAGGGGTAGCGGGATTTTATGCTCGGGCACGGGGCTCCGTGCGCGCTCGAGCCTGTCCCTAACCCATGATCGTTTCACTCGCCTTTCGATCTCGACCCCTCGCTCAGTTAACCCTCAGAGAAGGAGATAAGATGCGCCGACTCATCATCGCTGGTGCCCTTAGCCTGGCCCTTGCCGGGACGGCGGGCGCCCAGTGGTTCGATCCTCCCGCGCTGGCGGATCGCAACGGCAGTCAGGGCTTCGAGTTCTACATGCTCGAAGTGCCGGATCCTGGCAGCATGACGATGGACGGTTTCGCCGACGATTGGGGCTGGTACGATCCCGATTACACGCTGACCATGGACGAGTGGCGGGAGGAGGCAGATCGACCCGCTCCGGATCGCTCTGACCTGAATATCACCACCTTCATGGGTTGGAAGGGCGGCAGTGAGAACAGGTGGTATGTCTTCCTGGAGGCCTACGACGACATCCTCGACCACTCCGGCACCGCGATCGATCGCTGGCAGGGCGACATGTTTCAGGTTGGTCTCGATCCCCAGGACCACGGTCGCGAGAGGAGCCCGGCCTCCGGTTACACCATGGAGTGGCTGATGGCTCCAGGTGATCTCAGCCCCCCCACGAACGTGCGCTTCCGCTACACCGAGCAGGAGGCCTGGCTCGAGTATGGCGAGGAGCCCTGGATGGACTTCGCCGTGCGCGTCGATCCGCCTGAGGCCTTTGCGGCCGAATTGTGGACTGACGGCGGTACCACGTTTTACGAGTGGAGCGTGACCGTCCTCGCCTTTCAGGAAGACACTGGCCCCGGCGACAGCGAAGTATGGCAGTTGGACGCGGTTGCCGGTGCCGAGGGTACGGGCCTGCCTTTCGCCTTCTGGTACGAGGATGGCGAGGGCCCCGGGGCATCATTCGGCGTGGACGAGGACGGCAATTCCACCGGCAACAGCGACTGGACCACACGCGGTCCCGAAGCCTCCGCCCGGCAGTACTACGCGCACTCGCTGCTGTTGAGGGCGGGTGAGTTCGCCGGTGGCGCGACGGCCGTTGAGTCTTCGACCTGGGGGCAGATCAAGAACTCGTTCTAGCCCTTTAGATGTTGGTCTGTTTTACAGGGGATGACCCCCTGCCCCGAGCGAGTCGGGCCGATTGGAGATGTTCTCTGGTTGGCCCGACTTTCGTTATCCTTTAGTTATCTCTGGTGAGTCGAGGATATGGGCATATGAGAAGGTTGTGGATTCTGACGGCCACCGTTTTCGCCATCAGCGGATGTGGCCGTTACTTCCCGACAGCCTTGCAGCCAGCGGCAGGGCAGGCGGAGGGCATGACCGCCAACGACGACGGTTCGATCACGTACGAGCTCGATCGCCTGGCCATCACCCTCAGGCCGATGACGGACGCCGAGCTCAACCGGCAGTTTGCCTCTGAGTCCACCAGAGGAGCTTCGTCGGTAAATCCCTACACCTTCGGCGACTGGTCCACCCCGGGAGAGGACTGGACGCCGCCGCGCTTCACCGTGTTCCGGCTCGAGGTAGGCAACTATCAGTACCCCAAGATCATGCTCGATCCGCTGAACGCGAGCGTGACCACGGCCAACAACAGGACCTACGGGTCGCTGAGCTACGCCGATCTGTACGAGTATTACCAGGCGTATTTCCAGGGCCGCACCGGTCGCGCCAGGGCGGAGTTCAGGACTCGCACGGATCTACTCAAGCGCACGATGTACCGTGCGGCATTGGTCTTCAGCGGCATGGATGGCGAGGGTTACCTGGTATTTCCTTTGCTCCACGATGATGTCAGACGCATTGTGGTCCACATAGAGGATGTAGCCCTGCGTTTCAACTACGCCGACCTCCCCGTTGAAACCGTCGATCTCAGCTTCTCCTTCGAGCGCGACATGCGTCAGGGGTACATCCCCATGGATGCGGTCATCCGGAACTGAGTTCATTCGCGATACCTATGCTCAAAGATTCCAGTCGACGTGCGGTCGTCTCCTACCTGGGGATTCTGTGCCTGGGCGCACGTCTGTTGCCCGCACCCGCGGTCGCGCAGTTGGAGGTGTGGCACATCGGCAAGGGGGGGTTGTCGTGGACCTCTCAAGCGGAAAGCCAGTCGGGCGCGCTGGACATCGACGGTGCGCTTCAGCCCCTGGAGCTGGGAGCTGGCGAGAGCCTGATCGAGCTGTTGGTCGATTCGGGACAAACGTGGTTGAACGGCCAGCCTACCGACTTCACCGTCGCCGGTCAACCCCGCACGTGGTCAAATGACGGTCTCTTCAATCAGCTGAATGGGCCGCTGTTACTTGTAGACGGCGATCCGGGAACGTCGTCGAAGGGGACGTTCAAAACGGCCAGGAGCCAGGCCGGAGCGGCCTTCTTCTGGGACCTGGGCGCGCCCTTTCCCATCGAGCGGATCCGCTTCTTTCCCGACCCGGACGACGAGGATGCTTTCATCAAGGCCTTTGAGCTGCTGGTCAACGACGGTGAAGACTTCAACGACATAAGCAGACCGAATTACACCCTGCTTCGACGGGTCGAGGTAAACAGAGACGGGGTCGTAGAGCTGGATTTCGCCGCTCTGCAGGGGCGCTTCCTTCAGCTAAAGGTTCTCTCCAAATCCTCCTTCAATCTGGCCGAGTTCGAGATTTTCGGTCAGGGGTTCGTGCCGGTTGCCAGCTACTTGACGGACCTGCACTCCTTCGGTGGCGCCGTCAACTACGGGCGGTTGCAGGTCCACGCCACCCGCTTGCGTCGAGGCGACACCGAAGCCGAATCGGCTCCCGTTGCATCCGTGCAGATGCGCACAGGCGCCGATTCTACGCCGCTGAACTACTTCCGACGCAACCGCGACACCGGTGCCCAGGTGGAAATTTCGGTCACCGAGTACAACAGCGACCTGCCGCGGCGGGCCCTGTTTCGACAGGATCCGCTGACCGGCGCCCTGGAGGAGTTGGACCGCACCGCCTACCAGGCCCTCCCGGTCGAGGAGCAGGGGCCCGTACGCGACTTTGTGCAGGGAGACATCCGCGCTGACGTGGAAAACTGGAGCACCTGGTCCGTGCCCCTGAAGATCGATTCGACGGGCTCCGTTCAGGTTCCGGTCGGTCTGCCCAGTCCCCGCGAGTTCATGCAGCTGCGCGTGCTCTTCGATGGTGACGCCGACAACTCGATACGCCTGGATACGCTCCAGGTCGAGTTCTCACCCGGTCTCGTCAGTGCCGCCATCGGAGAGGTGGGCCTCGCCGCGGATCCTTCCGCCGCTGGCTTGTTAGCCGTCGAGGGGGGGATCGATACCTCCTTCATTTACGACATTCGCACGGAGTTCGACCAAGCGTCACTGGATGGGTTCCGAGGCATCAGGATGCAGGCTTTTCCGCCGCCCACCTTCGACAAGCTCGAGATGGGGGATCCGCTCCAGGAGATTCGGGATGCCGAGATTCAGGAGACGGCGGCGGGATTCGATGTCTTCTTCGCGCCGGTGAACCAGCAGAACAACCAGCCCGTGAGGGTGACCTTCAAACTGCGTCTGCTGGAACACAACACCCCCGTGAACGCCTGGCTGCTGGGCGAAGGCGGGGTGCCGCCCCATCCGGTGGCGCCGGGTAACGCCAGCGAGGAAGTGGGTAGTGGGGTGATCAACATATTTACCAGAGAATCGGTGCCCGCGTTCAAAACGAGCATATCCACACCCGTGATCACGCCAAACGGCGACGGCGCCAATGAATCGGCATCGATCTCGGTGATTCTCACTCAGTTTTCCGCCAATGTCGAAGTCGACATCGGGATCTTCGATCTGAGTGGCGGCCGGGTGCGTGAGCTGGTCTCAACATCGCGGCCGGCAGGCGCCATCGTGGAGATCTGGGACGGACGGGATCAGGGGAACGACCTCGTGCCCCCGGGTATCTACATCTGCCGCGTCTCCGTCGAGTCCGATGCCAAGACCTTTGCGGACGTGAAGCTCATAGGAGTGTCGTATTGAGCGCACTTGTCAGAGAACTGAGCAGAGCGGCGCGGTGGACGTCGCTGCTAGCGACGCTGCACGGAGCTGCCGAGGCGCAGGCGCCGGCCTCTTCGTGGGTAGTCGGAGGCGCAGGCGCGAGCTGGTCCGGGTCGGTGGATCGCTGGATCGCCCTCGATGAATCCGTGCGGCCGGGGTCGGTGCAGCCACGAGAGATCCCTCCGGGTCACAGCCTCGTGCGCGAGCTGGTGCGCACGGGGGGAACTTCGAGCCAGCGAAATTTCTTCGGCTACCGATGGGCCTGGAACAAGGGTCCGCTTCAACTGGAAGCGGACACGCTCGAGGTCAACTGGCATCCGCGCATGTGGCGGTCAGGTGGCGTTAACGCCGGTATCGTTTCGATCATGCGCGGACTGGTAGACGGCGACGAACTGACCTCGGCGTTCACCCACAAAGCTCGCGCCGACGGCAGGCCCAACGGGAGCATCTTCTTCACCTTGGATCTGGGGATTCCCGTACCCGTGGACAGCGTCGTGTTCTTTCCGCCCCAGAGCGGCCTCACGGATGACAACCAGCGTCAGCGCGAGCTGTTTCCCAGAGGCTACGAGGTGACTCGGACGAACACGCCTGTCGACTGGCTGATCTTCGAAGACGAGAACACGTCTGCCGGATCGGTTGGCTATCACCCTCTCGAGGAAGTGCTGGGCAGCACTTTCGCCAATAACCAGAGCGTAGTCTCCCTGACACCGGAGCTGCGCTTCACGCGCTTTCTGCGCTTCAAGTTCGGCGAGGTGATCCCCACGACCTTGCTGGCCGAGACAGAGGTATTCGGTCGCGGTTTCCCGGCTGAGGCTCGGTACATATCCGACCCCCACTCCTTTGGCGAGCCGGTGAGCCTGGGCAGAATCACCTGGAAATTTACCCGTTTCAGACAGACGCGCTCAGGCGAGGTCTTCGAAGACCCGGTGGCACCTGTGGAGCTGGTCCTGCGAACCCGTGCGGGAACCGATCCGGACCCCCAAAGCTACTTCGTCTTCGACGAGCTTGGACGCTTCCTGGAAGTGCCCAAGGCTCAGTACTTCGACTCCCCTCGGATCGTCGAGCAGTTCTCCAAGGGGATCGCCGGGTTCAGGGCCAAGAGGGGCGACGACATCGAAAACTGGAACAACTGGTCCGTCGCCTACAGTGAGTCGGGCGACGAGATCCGCTCCTCGGATGGTCGCGAGTTTCTCCAGTTTCGCTTCGAAATCCTCAGCGAGGATCCCCTCGCTTTTGGCGTGCTGGACAGCATCGCCTTCGAATTTTCTCCCCTGCTGGCCGATAGTGTGCTGGCGGAGATCTCCCTGGCGGAAGTGGTGGCGCCCAGGGTGGGCGCCGTAGAGGTGCCTCTTGGCGTCGACACCCTCTTCGTGTACGACCTCCGCACCATTTCGGGTGCGGGCGGGAGAGCCGGGTTCGACGGCTTCGAGCTCGACCTGCCGTCGGGCGCTCGATTTCTGAGTCTGGAGATCGGCGGGGTGGAGGCAACCGAGGGGACGGATTTCTCAATGGTCTCCGGCGACGGGCGGCTGCGCTTCACATTCCCCGAGCCGTTCACCCAGGACACGGCCTTCCGGTTGCGGTTCCGCAGCGCCGTCTTCCAGTCGTCGGTCTTTCTGGAGGGCCGCATCTTCAACAGCGATCCAGCCGTCGCCAGTCTGCCCCAGTCCATCGAGGCGGGGAATGCCAGGGCGGACGTAGGCAGCAACAGCATCCAGGTCGTGGCCGGTGAAGCGAAATTGACCATACTCGGGCCCCTCGAGCTGTCTTCCCCCGTCATCACGCCAAACGGCGACGGTGCCAATGAGCAGACAGTCATCGGTTTTGACCTGTTCGGTGTCGATGGTGTCGATCTGAAGGTAGAGGTTTACGACCTGGCAGGGCGCCGCGTCAACGCGCTTCTGGACGCCCGGTCCGCCGCCGGTCCCTACGGGCCATCCTGGGGTGGCGATTCCGAGAGCGGCGATCTGGTGCCGCCCGGTCTGTATCTGATCCGAGTCGAGGTAGAGGTGGACGAGGGTGCTTTCACCCGGGTGGAACCAGTTGCAGTGGTCTACTGAGCCACCTCTCAAGTCCTGATATAGAGGAGAGCTATGATGCGCTCACTGAGCCTCAGGCTGATCCTGACGACGGCAGCGCTTCTGCTGGTGTCGCACCCGGAGTCGAGGGCACAGAATCTGGTGTTCGACAGCTCTGATTTCGCTTCGTGGGACCATCCTGTGGGTCTGGTCAACGTGCTGTCGGACCGCGTCGAGGTCAAGCGTTTCGGCAAGACGTTCAACGCCGTCACCAATGCCGACCGGCTCTCTTCCAGCATCATCGGCGACTGGGGACTCCGGCCCGTGCGCTCCCCGTCCAATCAGTTTCTGGCCCGTCGGGTGGCCGACCAGGAGAACGGCACCTGGTGGCAACCCGATCCCGACGACGCCCTGCAGCAGTGGTGGGTGGAAATCGATCTGGGGCGAGCCGTCGTAGCCGACAAGGTCAGGGTGATCTTCCCGGACACGGACGGGGCCAGGCCGTTCAGCTTCTTCTCCGTCTACGTCAGCCCGGGCATTCCGGTGTTCGGTGGGCGAGCGAAGCGGATCGTCTTCAACCGTCTGGGGCGCCCGGTAAACAACAACACCGAGACGGTGGTCGAATTCGACCTCAAGACGACCAATATCGCCTCTGCCACGGCGGAGAACATGGTGACCGGCAGCACGCTCGACTTCGATGTCGTGCGCTTCGTGCGTTTCGCGGCTGACGGCATGACTGCCGACGCGGCCCTGGCCGAAATCGAAGTGGACGGCGTGGGGTTCAACCTGTCCGGCAAGGTGGGAACGGCGAGTCGGATCGAGAAGGGGGAGGCGCACTGGGGTGGGCGGACTTGGACCTCGAAAGATCGCGACTGCTACGGCTGCAGCAAGGGCAGCGGCTCCGATGCCCTTCTCGACGAGGACCTCGGTTTCCGCAGTTGGAACATCGAGACGGTGTCCAAGCCCATCTGGCGAGACGCGGGGACCTGGTCGGTGGTCGATTTCGGCACCGTCTACCGCGTCGACCGGATAATCTGGATGCCGATCGTCGGAGGCCGCGGGCCGTTCCTGTACGGATTCCAGAGGGACAAGCAGGGCGCCTGGGGCAACTTCGGTATCCTCGTCTCCGACGGTACGCCCAGCTCCAGAGCCGACCCGGCGGTGGAGGGCCCCTTCGATTACGACCTGCTTTCCGAGGTCGAGAACAGGGGCCGCTATCTCTTCGACTACCAGTTCGAGCCGCGCGCTCTGCGGCTGCTGATGTGGCGAGTGATAGTAGCGCCCCAGTTTTCCCGCGCCGTGCAGCTCTTCGTCTTCCACAGCGAGGGCTATCCCGTCCAGGTCGAGCTGGAGTCCGCGGACCTGTCGCTTGGCGGCGCGCGCAGCATCCGTCGCGTCGAATGGGACGCCGACGTGCCGCCGGGTACCAGCATCGAGGTGGAGACCCAGACGGGGAACGGCTTCCAGGCCGTGAAGAAGTACTTCCTGAAGAACGGCAAGGAGGTCACCAAGGCGGCCTACGACGGGGCCAAGTCCCGCAACCGGGGCGACATCGTCGAGGAGGAGGTGCGCGATGCCAGCTGGAGCAGTTGGAGCCTGGCGCACCGCTTCAGCGGAGAGGAGTTCAAGTCGCCGTCGCCGCGCACCTGGCTGCGCGTGCGCGTGCACCTTATCAGTCGCGACCCCGAGCTCATGCCGACGCTGCGCTCGCTGACCTTTGTAGCCAAAGATCCGGTGATTTCGGCCGGCCTCAGCGGCCAGATTTTCCCGCGCGAGGCGTTTCTGGATTCGCTGCAGGCATTCCGCTACACCATCAAACCGGCCGGCTTCAGCGGTCGCGACCCGGGTTTCGATCAGGTGCTGATCGCCCTGCCCCCGGGAAGCGGCGACACCGAGCTCGTCAGCGCTACGGTGGGCGGCGTCGTCGTCGACGCCACGGCTGTGGTCAGAGGAGATTCGCTGATCGTGCAGTTGCCGCCGCCGCTGGTGCGCCGCGACTCGGTGGAGATCAATTTCATGACGCGCCTCTTCCAGAGCCCTACCGTATTCGGCACGCTGGTCGCCAACTCCTCGAACGAGGACAACGCCCAGGGCGTGGTGCCGGTGGAGTTCGCCGCGGACCAGGTGTTCGTGCCGGCCGCGGTAAACGGTGGTTCGCTGGTACGCAATGTCACGCACACCGCGGCCTTCACGCCGAACCGCGATGGCTCGAACGACGACTACGAGCTGAGCTTCACTTTGGTCAAGACCCGCGTCCAGCCACGTGTGAGGATCTATTCCCTCAACGGCAGGCAGGTGGCGGAACTGGTCAACACCGATATGCAGAGCAGCCGGCCGCATTATGTTTGGGACGGTATCAGCGACGATCAGATAGTACCACCGGGAGTCTATCTCATGATCGTCGAGGTCGAGACCGACGCCCGGAAGGAAACCGTACAGAAACTCGTGCACGTCGTCTACTGAAATTAGCGCCTTTACGCCGACATATCCTATCGGGAGGGTCATGTGAGACGTCCAGTCGCAATACTACCGGGCAGTTTGCTCGGCTTGCTGCTCATCGGCACGGTGCCGGAGATCAGTGCCCAGAGAGCGACGGGGTTTGAAAATCCCTACTACACCACCGGTACCGAAGTGGCTCCTTCGACCCTGGTGCCTTCGGTGCGCAAGTGGTATCTGCCGCAGCGCCTCTACACGGTCTACGACTGGCACCAGGAGCAGTACTCCAACTACGCCCGCGACTCCTACGAGCGCTACAGCGACGTCTTTCTCGAAGGGTCGCCATTTTACGACATCTACGGCAACTACATCACTCAGGGATGGCTCGTCTACAATTGGACGGAGGACTATCCGGACGACAATGGCAGTGTGATCTCGAAGAACCCGAGATTCAGCAGCTGGTTCAGCAACATCCTGATCTCCTCGAGTCACACCGGTCAGTACCACACCTCGCTGATGGTGGGCGACGGCATTCGCACTACCCTCACGCCCCTCACCTTCTCAAAGCCGCGCTTCGACGGCGTCCAGTGGGACCTGATGTCGGACAAGTACGCCGTCTCCCTGTTGTCCTCGCGCGTCAGCAATACCGGCGCCGTTTCTGGCGGTGACGGCGATCCGGGAGTGCAGGCCGGTACCTTCACCAATCTATGGGCGGCCAGGGGTCAGGTGCAGGTCGGCGACTTCGCCAAATTGGGTGCGACCTTCGTCAACGCGGCGCATCGCAATTCCAGCGTTCCCTTCGGCGACAATTCGCTCAAGGGGACGCTCAGCGGCCCGATGAATGCCGACTTCGTACGCTCCATCGTCGTGCGCATCTCCGATGACTCTCCCGAAGACGGGGAAGGGGGCGCCCTGCTGTCGCGCTGGCGGATTTTCGCAGACGGCGTCGAGCATACTGACGACATCATCCCAACCGTCGAAGGTGGGGTGCGCCGTCGCGGCGTGATCGAGGCCAGCGGCACCGACGTTATTACTCTGACCTATAACATTGAGGACTTTTCGCCCAGCGTCGATGATGAGATCGACGATTTTCGCGAGATCGAGCTCGTCGAGATCGGCCTGGTGCTGGCCAACGACTACAAGGTGGATATCACCTCCAACAAGCAGACCAACAATCTGGGATCACCCGTATTCCTACCGGTGTTGCGGGCATCGGGCAACGTCAAGGACGGCTCGAATCAGGCGTTTCACAAATTCCGCTACGGCCTGCCCTCAGGAAACCGCATGCTGGGATTAGATCTGGTCATTACCGACGTCGCCGGTTTTGAGTTGCGGGGAGAGGTCGTTCGCAATTTCCAGTACCGCCGATTCCCCAACGAGAATATCACCCGGCACCAGGCGCTGGCTACCAACAAAGCCGATGCTTTCTACGTCACCGCGCAGCAGCGCCACTACCCCTGGACGATCTTCGCCGAGGCCTTCAGCATGGATGCCGATTACTCCACCCGCGCTTTCATTCCAAATCCCCAGGGAGACGTATTCTACGACAACGAGCAGCGCCACATCTTCGAGTTTGTAGACGACAACGACGATCAGGACGAGCTGCCGGACTGGACCCGGAAGTATTACGGCTCCCGGGTAAACACCCGCCAGGGTCGGGATCTGTTGACGGACAGCGCGGTCTTTCCCGGCATCGACGAGAACAACGACGATATATCCGACTTCAATCGGAACTTCAACAGTCAGCCAGACTACACCGAGCCGTTCCTGCGCTTCGAGGTCGATCCACCCGAGTTTCTCTATGGCTTGGATATGAACAACAACGGCGTGATCGATCGCTTTGAAGACGACACGGTTGCCGATTATCCCTACAAGCTTGGTCACAGGGGATACAACCTGTACGCAGGCGTGGAGGTCCTTCCCCAAACCAGCGTCATGGTCGGCAGGCTTGATCAGAGGCTGCTGAAAACGGCGAGGGACAATCAGTCGACCTATATGCTGCTGACGGCCAAGAAGGAGATTCCGGAAGAGAGTCTGAGTCTGTGGCTTATCGCCAATCCGAGAAAAATCAAAGATGACATCCAGGACGACGTCCTGGTGTGGACTGAAAGCCCCGGAACGCGTGGCGGTCCTCAGTTCACGCGCGACCTGCTGGCGGCCAGAGACGCCTTCGTCAACACGACCTACCTCGAAGTCAAATACGACAAGTACCTGCCGCTGACAGCCAAGGTCAAACACGAATTCTACGAACAGCTGGGGTCGGCGGACACCGGTCTGCGCGACCAGCGCTTCCTGGGTGTCATCACCAAGGGAGAGTACCCGGTCTCGTACGGGCGATGGCACATCCTGTCGCGATGGAAGCAGCTCTACAGCAGCCGGCTACCCGCGTCGCGCGGGGTCTTGAAGACGCGGGACCTGACCGAGATTTTCTCCATTCGGGCCAATCGGGACATAAACCGCAACATCTCCTTTATCGCCGGCGCGGAGTTCGAAACCTTCAACAATCTGCGCAGGAAGCCAGATCCCCTGCCTCCGGGATATCTCCTGGATGGCAATACGTGGGTGCTGGCGGGTCAGGTCGCCAACTCCTCGGCGTACCAGGGCTATGCGCTGACGACGAATGTCGGGGTGCGATGGATTCGGCACGATTTCGACTCCTCACCATCGGCATCGGAGCTGTTTTCCTTCATCACGGTGTTCGTCGGTTTGGGTACGGGGCGCTAAGACTCACCGCCAGCAGGAATCGAATCGAAGAAGCGCTGACAAGCGCTGGTGCAGGGTGTGGCGNTGGAAACGGACGGGTCAGTTCTACTCGGTGCGCTCTTCGGCGAAGGCCAGGGCGAGGACATCCGCATAGATCTCGATCTGGTCCTTGTAGGTCTCCCGGAGCCTGGCGATGAATTCATCCATGGCCCTGGTTTCTGCCTGATTGCGCATCAATGTGTGGATGTTGTCGCGGATGAAGGAGAAGTCCGTAACCTTGCCGTCATCGCGAGTGAAGAGATCGAGATTCTGGTCGTAGAAGGCCCTTACGTCGTCGCCACTGATTTCGGTCAGGGCACTTCTCTTGGCTTCGGTGTGGTAAAGCCACTTGACCAACAGCTCAGCGCGTTTGGACTCTACCTTCTGTTGGACCTCCTTGTTGCGGTCGAGGCCGAGCTTGCGGGCCTCGGTTTTCATGATTTCTCTTCCGGCGAGGTTGTCGGCCGCGGAGTAGAGTTGGGCGCTGTCCAGGCCGGCGGGATTTCTCGCTCGGTGTTTCACCAGCAGGGCCAGATAGTCCCCCACGGTGAGTCGTCCGCCACGCCAGGTGAAGACGGCCAGGTCACTGTCGGCCAATGTCTTCGTTTCGGGTCGGATCGATCGCAGAACCGGGAACGCCTCGCGGTGGGCGACAAGGTTGTAGCGGCGACGAAGATCGACGACGTAGCGCTCCATGTCGTCGGCGCGCCTCTGTGTACGCAGGCTCTTGACCAACCACTCGCGCGCCGCTTCGAAATCCACCGGACGGCGGGCCTTGAGACCAAAGACGTGGTAGCCCAAGGGCGTCTTTATGGGTTCGGGGTAGAATTGCCCTAAAGGCATGGTGGACAGCGGCACTCTCAACTCCTCGTAGAGCTCGCCGGTTTTGAACCAGCCGACCCAGCCGCCGGGGCCATAGCGATTCTGGATGTGCTCGATGGAGTAGGAGTCAACCAGTGATTCGAAGCCAACGCCGCTCTTTAGCGCGGTCAGGACCTCGAGCGCCTGATCGAGGGAATCGCAGACAATGTGGCGGCTGAAGACTTCGGAGTCATACTGGTATTCGGCGAAAAACGCGAGCAGGTCAGCATCCGTATGCGGGTACTCTTTCTGCACGGCCTCCTCTTCGTATAGTTGGCTCATCAGCGCTCTCTGCTCGGTTTTGAGGATCTCGTCGGCGATCGTGGGATCCCTGTCAATACCGCGCTTGCGCCCTTCCAGAATCAGCAGCTCTCTGGCGATGACGCCGTCGAGGAGCTCGAGCTTAGCCGCTTGATCCACCACCTCGATATGGTCGTAGCCGGTTTTCCTCAACTTTCGTGCCGCTGCCTCGAATTCCGTCAGCGGAATCTCCTTGTCGCCAACGCGGGCGACGATTTCGTCAGCGCCGGCGCACGCCACAACCAACAGTGACGCGGACACAACTCGCAGCAGATGTTTCGTTTCAGTCATTTCCATTGGTGGATGAACAGGTGAGTCAAGCAGTGGAAAAAGGTATCTCAAACGCCGAGTCTGTCAAGGATGGAAATGATGGAGAACAGGGCGCGAATCTGCACGGCGATCGCTCTCGTGCTGGTGGTGTCGGTGCTCGCCCAGGCGAACTCTGCACCGGCCGGCGTCTGGGCGCCGGTGACTTCGAGGCGGCCATCATGGCACTTCAGCGCTCCCTCCAGAACGAACGATCCCAACCACAGCGATATGGAGTCGCCGTTGATGCCGGAGCACTACATCGCCATTTACAAAGACGACAGAACGCTTTCTGGCGGAAGCGGAGCGGCCTAGGAAACCCCGTCTAGGGCGGCAGGTCGAAACGGCTGAGGGCCACCTCAGTCGCCAGTAGCACCGACTCGCGCAAGCGATACGCCCTGTCTAGCTCAAGACTCTCGAAGACCTGCACGATGCCGGTGGCGGGCCAGGTGACCTCGACAAGCGCGATGGCAACGGCGTCACCCAAGCCGATCTCCTGGCGCAACGGCGAGGAGCCGAAGCTGCCGCCGGTGCCCACGGTGACGTAGACGTCGCGCTCGCCGGCTGACTCGCTGTCAACGCGCACCCGCAGGCGCGCCCCGATGGCGTCGCGGTTGCTGCGCACGCCCTCCAGATACAGCGTCAACCAGTGGTTGCCGTGCCCCGGGTTTTCCAGCAGCACGTTCTCGTAAACATCCCCTTCGAACGCCGCGCCCAGCACCTGATGGATATCCTGGTCGCCGTCGTTGTCCAGGTCGCCGAAGGAGATGCCGTGGCCCTTCTGCAGACTGCCGAAGCCGCCGGAGGAGGTGACGTCCTGGAAGCGTTGGCCGCCGTCGTTGCGGAACATGCGGTTGGGCAGCAAAGTGCGCATGTCGGGCATACCGGTGCCGAAATAGCAGTCGAGGTAACCGTCGTTGTCGAGATCGCCGTAGTTGGCGCCCATGACCAGAATGACGCGGTCGAGGCCGACCTGCGCGGCGACGTCCTCGAAGGTGCCGTCGCCGCGATTGCGGTAGAGGCGGGGGTGCTCGGCGCCAAAGGAAAGATCCAGGTGAACGGCGGCCATGTCGCTGAGCTCGGCCATGTCGAAGCCGGCGACGAAGATATCCTGCCAGCCGTCGTTGTCGTAGTCCCAGAACCAGGTCGGAAAGCTCACGTAGGGCTCGGCGACAGCGGCAGTCGCCGTAACGTTGGCGAAGGTGCCGTTACCGCCGTTGCGGTAGAGGACGTTGTCGCCGTTGAGGTGCGACAGATAGAGGTCGAGGACGCCGTCGTTGTCGTAGTCGCCCCAGCTCAGGCCTTTGACAAAGCCGACGCTGGCGACCCCCGCGGCGGCGGCCACGTCGGAGAAGGTGCCGTCGCCGTCGTTGCGAAAGAGCTCGTTGGGGTGGGCGGGTTTGGGGGCGGGGCTCGACTCGTTGCCGACATACAAATCGAGCCAGCCGTCG